>CAIYWD010000258.1 GCA_903929815.1 uncultured beta proteobacterium | reverse complement strand
TTTAGACCCCATCACAGCCATCCGTCGCGGATATGGGCATCCAAGCTGGGAACGCGGGCATCTTGCCCGCAGCGGGCGGGACGCCCGCGCTCCCAAGCAACACATCACGGAATGTGGTCAGGGGGTCTAAACGGTTACGATTTGGGCGCACTGCGTCGTTAACTCTGACGGCCAAATGCACAACTTATTGTTGACCATATCCTAAGTGGGAAGCTAGAATTTGGGTTGAATCATGCGCACCCATTGGGGAGCGGGAAGTTTCCATAAACTTTCAATAGCATGGGCACGCGCCATCAGGACTTCGCGGTCAAGGCAAAAGGGCGTGTGCTGTGCCAGTATCACCGTGTTGCCCTCACGGGTGGGATTGAAAGTCCAAACGGCCTGATGGCCAAAGGCTGCCGATATTTTGTCCAGGCTGCGTGAGTAGCTTGAGGCCCGGCCAAATAAGTTGACCGTCATGCAGCCCTCTGGGGTGAGCAGTCGGCGGCACTGGTTGTAAAAAGGCAGGCTGTCCAACACAGGAGCTGCTGCCTGATGGTCATACAAATCAACCTGCAAGGCATCTGCCGTGTTCCACCATCTGGGGTTTTGAATTTCCAGGGCAGCATCCGCCAGCACGACTTGCAGATTTTCGTTGTCCGGCGGTAGTTTGAACCAGCCTCTGCACGCCGTGACCACCTGCGCATTGATCTCAATCGCTGTGGTCTTCATGTTCAGCTCTTTGGTGCAAAACTTGGTCAAAGACCCAGCTCCCAAGCCAAGTTGTATGCTGGTGCGGTTTTTCACGCTGTCAGGCGCTACAAACAGCAGCCAGGCCATCATGCGCTTGATGTAGTCATGCACCAGTCGGGTAGGGTGGTTACGGTACATAGAACCCTGAATCCATTCTGTACCCAAGTGCAAATGGCGGATGGGGCCATCGTCAGAAAAATGAACTTCAGGAAGTTGGGGAATACGTTTTTTCAATGGGATACCCCAATGGCAGGTTGACGTATCCATCTCACAAACTCAAAATTCATGCCATTGTGGGCGGTATGGCGCTCTCGCGACACTTCTTGCCAGTTTGAATCAAAGACAGGGGCAAAGGCATCGCCTTCAAACACCGCATCGATCTCTGTGACGACCGCAGCACAAGCCAGCGGCAGGGCTTTTGCATAAATTTCAGCACCACCGATCACAAAGGCCGTGCTGTCTTGCGGGCACAAACAACAGGCTTGTTCGATGGAATGCGCAACTTCTGCACCGTTGGCCTGCCAGTGGGGTTGGCGTGTAACCACCACGTTCAGTCGCCCCGTCAGGGGGCGAAATTTAGGTGGCAGGGAATCCCAGGTTTTGCGCCCCATGATGACAGGACTGCCCAGCGTGGTGCGCTTGAAGTGCGCCGTGTCTTCAGGCAAATGCCAGGGCAAGGTGTTGTGGTGGCCAATCACGCCATTCCTGGCGCGGGCAAAAATAAGTTGAAGCTGCATGGAAGACGATGAATAAAAAAAGATAGATACAAGGTTCAATCAGTTGGCCCGAAAACCATGAATCACATTCAGTACTGCTGCGCCGTAGGCTTCAAGTTTGCGAACTCCCAACCCGCTGATACCTTGCAATTCATCAAGCGACTTTGGCGCAGTTTGAGCAATGGCTGCCAGCGTGGCATCATGAAAAATCACATACGCGGGCAGGTTGTGTTCTCGTGCTATTTCAAAACGCCAGGCTTTGAGGGCGGTAAACCGATCGAGGGCATCCCCCTTGAGTGCAGCAGTGGGTTTGGGAGTGACCAAACCCGTACTGCGACGGGTCTTGCGCGCAGCAGGTTTGGCGGGAGACATCCGCCTAAGTTGCACAAGAACATCGCCTTTGAGCACAGGGCGCGAAGCCGATGTGAGCCGCAAAGTGTTGTAGGCATGAGCATCCACAGCCACAGCACCCATAGAGAGCAGTTGACGCAACACACTGCGCCATTGTGTTTCGCCCAAATCTGACCCAATGCCAAAGGTGCTTAAACGTTCATGCCCAAACTGCGTGACCTTCTCAGTGACTTTGCCTCGCAAAATATCTATGACGTGTCCTGCACCAAAGCCGAAGCCATTCATCTGCTGCACGCGGTAAATGGTGGACAACAATTTGCGTGCAGCATCAGTGGCATCCCAGACCTCGGGCGGTTGCAGACAGTTGTCGCAGTTATTGCAAGGAGTGGCATGTGCTGTGTTGCCTGCATACACTTCGCCAAAATAAGCCAGCAGCCTCACCCGACGACAGTCGGTGGCCTCTGCCAATCCCAACAGGGCTTCGAGTTTGCCCCGCAGACCTTGCTTGAAGGTTTCCTCAGCCGGACTTTCATCAATCATTCGGCGCTGGTTCACCACATCTTGCAAGCCGTAACACATCCAGGCATCGGCAGCTTCGCCATCGCGGCCTGCCCGACCTGTTTCCTGATAGTAGCCTTCAATGTTTTTGGGCATGTCAAGGTGCGCTACAAAACGAACATCAGGCTTGTCAATGCCCATGCCAAAAGCGACCGTCGCCACCATCACAATGCCTTCGTTGCGTAAAAACATATCCTGATTGGTCTGGCGTATTTGGGAATCCAACCCTGCGTGGTAGGGCAGGGCGGGAATTTCGTTATGGCACAGCAGTTCAGCCGTTTCCTCCACTTTTTTACGTGATTGGCAATACACCACGCCAGCGTCCCCTCTGTGCGTATCACGAATAAAGCGAAGCAACTGCTGCGAAGCCTCGCGCTTTTCCACAATGGTGTAGCGAATATTCGGGCGGTCAAAGCTGCTGATAAACAAGCGTGCCGTCTGCAATTGCAAACGTTCGATGATGTCTGCGCGAGTCAGTGCGTCTGCTGTGGCCGTGAGCGCAATGCGCGGCACATTGGCATAGCGCTCGTGAAGCACCGTCAGGGCGCGGTATTCTGGTCGAAAGTCATGTCCCCACTGGCTCACACAATGGGCTTCGTCAATGGCAAACAGGCTTAAAGCGCCACGCTGGTGCAGTGCATCCAACTGCTCTAGAAAACGGGGTGTGGTGACACGCTCGGGGGCAGCGTAAAGCAGGGTCATGTCGCCTTGCATCAGGCGGCGCTCGATCTGGGATGCCTGCTGCATGGACAGTGTCGAATTCAAAAACTCGGCACGAACGCCAGCCTCGTGCAGCGCACCCACCTGGTCGTGCATCAAGGCAATCAACGGTGAAATCACCACCGTCAGCCCTAGGCCGGCACGTGATCTGGCAATGGCGGGAATTTGGTAGCAGAGGCTTTTGCCGCCGCCTGTGGGCATCAGCACCAGCGCATCGTTGCCACTGACCACATGCTCAATGATGTCTTGTTGCGGGCCACGAAAAGCAGGGTAGCCAAATACTTCCCTCAGAATGGATTCGATCGACAAGTTAATTACTATTTAATTGATAGTTGTTAACAGATGATGGACGTGCGGTGTGCCAGTCCGTTACCAACTGAAACCTGTGCGCCACATTCAGCAAACGGGATTCGTCCAGATAGTTTCCAATCAACTGCAATCCAACAGGCATACTCCCCACCCCAAAACCCGCAGGCACACTCATACCGGGTAAACCCGCCAGTGAAGCCGGCAAGGTAAAGATATCTGCCAAATAATCCGCCAGGGGATCATTATTGTGCCCATCCAAGCGCCAAGCCACTGTGGGGGCAACAGGCCCTGCAATCACGTCACATTGCTTGAACGCTTGCTGAAAATCATCCGCAATCATGCGCCGTATTTTTTGTGCTTGCAGGTAATAAGCATCGTAATAACCATGCGACAACACATAAGTGCCAATCATGATGCGGCGCTTGACCTCTGCGCCAAAACCTTGGGCACGAGTGGTCAGGTACATGTCTTCTAAGTCGGTGTAGTTTTTGGCACGATGGCCAAACTTGACTCCGTCAAAGCGGTTTAAATTGCTCGACGCTTCAGCGGGCGCAATGATGTAATAAACAGGAATGGAAAGTTCGGTGCGTGGCAGGGAAATGGGGACCAGCTTTGCACCCAGGGATTCAAATTGTTTGAGCGCAGCATCAATGACTGTTCGCACATCAGGTGCCAGCCCCTCGCCAAAAAACTCAATCGGTACGCCAATGCGCAAGCCTTCAATGCCATCATTAAGCCTTACGGAAAAATCTTCAGCGGGTACATCCAGAGAAGTTGAATCACGCAAAGGATCAGGCCCGCACATGCAAGATAGCAACAGTGCGCAATCTTGTGCCGTGCGCGCCATCACCCCCGCTTGATCAAGACTTGATGCAAACGCCACCATGCCGTAACGAGATGCCCTGCCGTAAGTGGGTTTGATGCCTGTGACCCCACAAAACGACGATGGCTGGCGAATCGATCCCCCTGTGTCAGTGCCCGTTGCAGCCGGTGTCAGGCGAGCCGCTACTGCAGCAGCACTGCCACCGGATGATCCACCAGGAACGCATGACATATCCCACGGGTTTTTAACAGATCCAAAAGCAGAGTTTTTGTTGGATGAACCCATTGCAAATTCATCGCAATTGAGTTTGCCAAGGGTCACAGCCCCCGCTTTTGCCAGGCGCTGCACCACGGTGGCATCAAAGGGCGACCGGTAGCCTGCAAGCATACGAGAGCCTGCCGTGGTGGCAAAGTCGCGTGTGACAAAAATGTCTTTGTGCGCAATGGGCAAGCCTTCCAGCGCCCCTGCTGTTCCTGAACTCAAGCGGGCATCAGCAGCGCAGGCCTGGGCCAACGTAACATCCTCGGACAAGTCAAGAAATGCACCTAAATTTTTGTGTGTTTTGGCACGCGCTAAAAAGTGTTGTGCAGCTTCAACGGCTGAGACTTTTCTCAGGCGAAAACAAGCCAATAACTCGGCCACAGTCAAATCGTGCAAATCGGTAGAAAATTGCGTCATGATCACTCTTTGGTTGTTATTCAATGACTTTGGGAACAAGAAAGAGGCCGTCCTCCACAGCAGGCGCACTGCGCTGATTGGCCTCAAGCTGGTTAAATTCACTCACGGTGTCGTCACATAAACGCAATGCTATTTCGCCCATAGCATCCACAGGGTGCGCCAAAGGTAAAACGCCCGTCGTGTCAATGGCACGCATTTTTTCAACAATTTCAAAAAACTCATTGAGTTGCGTGCAGAAACCTGCACATTCATCCGGTTTTAGACCCAGTCGTGCCAAATGCGCGAGCCGGTTAATATCAACGGGGGTTAAAGACATGGTTTTTCAATCAAAAACAGGATGTAAATCGTGCGGTGTGGCCCAGCCACGTCAGCGATTTGTAACGACGCAGTGCGCCCAAATCTGACGGCCAAATGCGGAACTTATTGTTGACCATATCCTAACCCCCCTTTGAAAAAGGGGGGTTAGGGGGGATTTGGATGTCGCATCCAAGCAAAGCCACATCACTTTGAAACACACCCATCCATTAGCCCATAAGGTATTATCGCGCCCTGACATGATAGTATTTTGTCAAGCTAATTCACCCCCATTTTTCTCACGTTACAGGCGACATGCTGGCCGAAGCGCCTCTTGTGCCTATCAAAGGATTTAGATATGTTAGGAGCGTTCCGTCAGTATTTTTCAACGGATTTGGCTATTGACCTAGGCACTGCCAATACGCTCATTTATGTGCGCGACAAAGGCATTGTGCTGGATGAACCTTCTGTGGTAGCCATACGCCACGAAGGGGGGCCGCAAGGCAAAAAAACCATTCAAGCCGTGGGCCGCGAGGCCAAAGCCATGCTGGGTAAAGTGCCTGGCAACATTGAGGCCATTCGCCCCATGAAAGACGGCGTGATTGCCGACTTTACCGTTACAGAGCAAATGCTCAAACAATTCATCAAAATCGTTCATCCACGCAGTGTGTTCAGACCTAGCCCGCGCATCATCATTTGCGTTCCCTGTGGCTCAACTCAGGTAGAACGCCGCGCCATTCGCGAATCTGCCCTGGGTGCAGGTGCAAGCGATGTTTATTTGATCGAAGAACCCATGGCTGCCGCTATTGGTGCAGGCTTGCCTGTGTCAGAGGCCAGCGGCTCCATGGTGGTTGATATTGGCGGCGGCACCACTGAAGTGGGAGTCATTTCCCTCGGTGGCATGGTTTATAAAGGTAGCGTTCGCGTAGGAGGTGACAAATTTGATGAAGCCATCATCCACTACATAAGACGTACCTACGGCATGTTGATTGGTGAACCTACCGCCGAGTCCATCAAAAAACAAATTGGTTCGGCATTTCCGGGCAGTGATGTTCGCACCATGGAAGTTCGTGGTCGCAACCTCGCTGAAGGTGTGCCGCGCAGTTTCAAGATTTTTAGCAATGAAATTCTTGAAGCCCTGACTGACCCCATCAACAGCATTGTTTCTGCTGTTAAAACAGCTCTGGAACACACCCCTCCTGAATTGGGCGCCGATATTGCCGATCGCGGCATGATGCTGACTGGTGGTGGAGCACTGTTACGCGACCTGGATCGCTTGCTCGCTGAAGAAACTGGCCTGCCTGTGCTGATTGCCGAAGACCCCTTGACTTGCGTGGTGCGTGGTTGCGGTATCGCGCTGGAACAAATGGAACGTCTGGGTAACATTTTCACCAGCGAATAATCGGCTGCTTTCGCGATGCTGCTCGGTACGATAGGCAGTACCCCACCGCCGTTTTTCAAACAAGGTCCGTCTGCACTGTCAAAGTTGCTGTTTTTCAGCGCGTTGTCTCTGTTTTTGATGGTGGCCGACGTGCGATTTGGGGTCATTGTGCCCCTGCGTGCGACTGTGGCTACAGTGTTGTACCCCGTGCAATGGCTGGCATTACGACCTGTCGTTTGGTCCAAGGCTGCCAGTTTGTATTTTGAAACTGTGCAAAGCTCACTGGCCAAGCAGGCAGCAGCTCAATACCAACTTGGCCTACAGTCGCAACGTGCGCAACAAGTTGAGCAACTCACTCTGGAAAACAGCCGATTGCGCGCTTTGCTCACCATGCGTGATCGTGTCAATGCGCCGGTCTTGGCTGCCCAGGTTTTGTTTGATGCGGCAGACCCCTATTCGCGCAAAGTCATCATTGACAAAGGTGCGCTTTCTGCCGTAGAGCGGGGTGCACCGGTGATTGACGAAGACGGCGTTTTGGGACAGGTCACACGCGTTTATCCTTTGACCAGTGAAGTGACTTTGCTGACTGACCGCAACCAGGCCATTCCCATCCTCAATGTTCGCACCGGTGTGCGTGGTCTGGCTTTTGGAGACTCTGTGTTGGGCAGTGGATCACTTGAATTGCGCTTTATGGATGCCAACGTTGATATGAAGCCTGGCGATTTGCTGACCACCAGTGGTGTGGATGGTGTCTATCCGCCAGGCTTGTCGGTCGCACGTGTTCTCAACATGGAACGTGCAGCCGATTCTGCTTTTGCACGCATCACTTGCCAACCTGTGTCTCACGTGGCTTCCAGCTTGCATGTGTTGGTACTGCAACCTCTAATCGACTCTACGCTGGTCAGACCTGACCCTGATACCCCAACCGTTACCAATGTTCACAGGGGGCTGCCATGATCCTGGATGCCTCAGTTGACCGCTTATTATCTTCACTGAACCGTTATGAAAATTGATATTTGTTACTTCGATGGAGTTCACTCTTTGGGTGAGAGCGCTACGCACCCGATTGAGCTACTGGCGGCGCGTCTGGGGGTGTTGTTCCTCCTTGCAGGCAGTAGCCTGCAGCGTCGTCACGCCTACCCAGACGAGCCGCCAGTAGCCCACTCGGGCGCGTTCAACTGAGGAATCCAGGATGATCATGCAGCGTGGACAGCAGTTGTTGCTGCCGGTTCGCCCCTGGTTTATGTGGGGCAGCTTGTTACTGGCTTTGCTTGTAAACATGATGCTCACTATGGGACTGATCGGACGTTTAGTCTGGATGCCTGATTTTTTGGCGCTGGTGTTGGTGTTTTGGACTGTTCAGCAGCCCCTGCGGGTGGGAGTGGGTATTGCGTTTTGGCTGGGGTTGGCCTGCGATGTGCATCAAGGCACTTTGCTTGGACAACATGCACTGGCCTACACCATGCTGAGTTTTTTGGCCATTGGTGTCCACCGGCGCTTGCAATGGTTTAGCGTATGGTCGCAAGTAGCACAGGTATTCCCCTTGTTTTTGGCATCGCTGTTACTGATGCTGGCGATTCGATTATTTTTGGGGGGGCAATTCCCAGGCGGGTCGATTTTTTTTGCTCCCGTGCTCGAAGCCATGCTGTGGCCTGTCGTCAGTTTGTTGCTACTGTTACCACAAAAACGCCCCCCTGATACCGATGCCAACCGTCCACTGTGAGTGGCTTTGACGCGCCATGAGTGTATTTCGTAACGTTTCGCTTGAGCTTGCACGTTTTCGCTTGCGTATGTGGGTGGTCAGTGTGATGGTGATCCTGTGCTTTTGCCTGGTGATGTCGCGCTTGTTTTACCTGCAAATTTTGCGCCACGACGAACTGCGTGCGCAAGCCGAAAGTAACCGCACGGCCATTGTGCCCATCGTTCCTAACCGGGGGTTGATTCTGGATCGCCATGGTGTGGTGTTAGCTACCAATTATTCGGCCTACATGCTTGAAATCACACCCTCGAAGGTAGCTAACCTGGAGCAAACCATTGATGATCTGTCAAAAGTATTGGACATCAATGCGCGTGACCGACGTCGCTTTAAAAAATTGCGCGAAGAGACCAAAAATTTTGAATCACTGCCTTTGCGCAGTCGTTTGAGTGACGTTGAAGTCGCCAAATTTGCCACTCAGCGCTACCGCTTTCCTGGTGTGGAAATCAAGGCGCGCCTGTTTCGCAATTATCCTTTTGGTGAACTCGCAAGCCACGTGATTGGCTACATTGGTCGCATCAACCCCGCAGAAAAAGACGATCTTGAAGAGTCGGATAACGCTGCCAATTACCGAGGTACCGAATACATTGGCAAGCTCGGCGTTGAACAAAGTTTTGAGACATCCTTGCACGGCATCACCGGTATTGATGCCATGGAAACATCCGCCGGCGGGCGGGCTACAAGACGTTTGACCAGCCAAAGTGCCCTACCCGGCGATACCGTTCAATTGTCGATTGACATCAAGCTGCAAAAACTCGTAGAAGACCTGTATGGCGAACGTCGCGGCGCACTCGTTGCAATGAACCCCAAAACAGGTGAGGTTCTGGCGTTTGTCAGCAAGCCCACATTTGACCCCAACCTGTTTGTGGAAGGCATCGATCAGGAAAACTGGCAGTTGCTCAATGAATCCATCGACAAACCCCTGCTTAACCGCGCCCTGCGTGGCACTTACCCGCCAGGTTCCACTTACAAGCCCTTTATGGCCTTGGCTGCCCTGAGCACTGGCAAACGTTCCGCAACGACGTTAATCAACGATCCTGGCTATTACATATTTGGCGGCCACCGGTTTGGCAGCCCTGAAAATGAACGCGGCGGCATCATGGACATGCGACGCGCCATTGTGGAATCCAGTAATGCCTATTTTTATTCACTGGCCAATGAACTCGGTGTCGATGTTATGCACGACTTCATGAAGCCGCTGGGTTTTGGACAAATCACCGGCATTGACATTCACGGTGAAGTGCGTGGCTTGTTGCCCAGTCAGCAATGGAAACGCAACTACTACAAACGCCCAGAACATCAAAGATGGTATGCCGGCGAAACCATCTCGCTGGGCATTGGACAGGGCTACAACAGTTTCACCATGCTACAGCTTGCCCAAGCCACAGCCACTCTGGCCAACAACGGTATCAAACACACCCCCCGGCTGGTCTTGACCACTCAAAATGCAAGTACCCGTGTCAGCACTGCATTGCCCGTTTCTGCGCCCCAAAACCTGCGATTAAAACCAGAGTACATCAACATCGTTCGCAGCGCTATGGTGGGTGTGACACAAGAGGGAACCTCTGCGCGTGTCTTTGCAGGTGCAGGCTATTTAAGCGGTGGAAAAACTGGCACTGCGCAGGCCGTATCCCTGGGAAAAAACGAACGCTATAACGCTGCCAAAATGGCAGAGCGCCAACGCGACCATGCGCTCTACATCGCTTTTGCGCCGGCTGATGACCCCCAAATTGCGCTGGCAGTCATTGTGGAAAACGCAGGTTTTGGATCGGCCTCTGCCGCACCAATTGCCAGGCGCGTCTTTGATTACCTGTTATTGGGCCAATACCCCAGTGAGCAAGACATGGTAGCTGTCAGCACAGGTCAAGCCACCGCACCCATGGGTCACCCACGCAAAGTCACTGACATTCCCTGGCCCCGCACGGCAGCGAGTACACCCAATATCAGCGAAAACTTTCACCAAGGATATGGTCAACAATAAGTTGTGCATTTGGCTCGTCAGATGGGGTGCGTTTCAAAGTGATGTGGCTTTGCTTGGGTGCGACATCCAAATCCCCCCTAACCCCCCTTTTTCAAAGGGGGGAAATGAGAACGGTTAGCCTATTTGGGCAAAGCGCTGTATTTGTCCCCCCCTTTTTTCAAAGGGGGGTTAGGGGGGATTTGGTTTTTGTATTGCACCACATCACTTTGAAACGCACCCGCCTTCGCGGGAATGACGACATTTGACATGAGGTCTAAACGGTTACCCTCAGTTACAATCAAAAATTGTAAAAAAGCGCCCTTATCATTGATGGTTTTTAATACCTTGACTGACTGCGGCATTATTATTTTTCAGGAGATTTCACCATGATGGTGCTTTATTCGGGTACAACGTGTCCCTATTCTCATCGTTGCCGATTTGTTTTATTTGAAAAGGGGATGGATTTTGAGATTCGGGATGTTGATTTGTACAACAAGCCTGAAGATATTAACGTCATGAATCCTTATGGTCAAGTACCAATTTTAGTGGAACGTGATTTGATTCTGTACGAATCCAACATTATTAATGAATATATTGACGAGCGTTTTCCGCATCCACAACTCATGCCCGGTGACCCTGTGGATCGGGCGCGGGTTCGTTTATTTTTGCTCAATTTTGAAAAAGAACTTTTTATTCATGTTTCCACTCTTGAAAATCGCAGCATCAAGTCAAATGAAAAAAACATGGAAAAGGCACGCAATTATATTCGTGACCGCCTGACGCAATTGTCCCCTGTGTTTTTGAAATACAAATTCATGTTGAATGATAGTTTTTCGATGCTCGATGTTGCCATTGCACCGCTTTTGTGGCGTCTGGAGTATTATGGAATTGAGTTAAGCAAAAATGCTGCGCCGCTTCTTAAATATTCCGAACGCATTTTTTCTCGTCCCGCTTATATTGATGCTTTAACACCATCAGAAAAAGTGATGCGTAAATAGATAATACCAAGGATGATTCAGATGATTCAATCTAAAGAATTAACTTCAACACGCCCTTACATGATTCGCGCCTGGCATGAATGGTGTACCGACAATGATTTGACACCTTATATCAAAGTGTCTGTTGATGAATCGGTTCAAGTTCCCCGCGAATGTGTTGATGATCGAGAAATTATTCTCAACATAGGGTTTAATGCAACCTCCAACCTTAATATAGGTGACGATTATCTGGAATTCATGGCCAGGTTTGCGGGAGTGGCTCGAACTATCGTGATTCCCATGGAAAAAGTATTGGCCATTTTTGCCCACGAAAATGGTCAAGGCATAGTTTTTGTTAGTACCATACCATCTCAAGATTCAGTGTCAGAAGACGATCAAAGTTCCATGCCACCGTTGAACGTTCGACCCGGTACGCTTTCCTTGGTCCATTCCTCTGATGCGTCGGGAGATCCTGATTCACCCTCGCCACCCACGCAATCCAAACCTAAAGGTGTGAGTGTCAGGCCCACTTTGAAACGTGTTAAATGATTTTTTCTATCCTGAACGACTGATGTAGGCGCAGGCTCTCACACCACAGCAAGCGCGAGTTCCAGACCGGACACGAATGCGTCTTCCACTCTGTGCCCCAAACACCAATCACCGCACACACCCAGACCCCGTTGTGCCTGCCACAAGTGGCTGTAACCCAAAGGCTGGGTGGTTTTTGCATACAGCCAGCGCCGGCTTGCCACATAAGCGGGCAGGGTGCGAATGCCGGTGACTTCGGCAAAAGCCTTGAGTAATTTGGTCTGTACACGCGCAAAGTCGTCGTAGAGATGTTCTTGCGACCAGGCGTTGCTGGCTTGCACTGTCCATCGCTCCACAGTGTCTCGCCCAGGCTTGCTGGATTCTCGCGCCAGCCAGGCGATGCGATGGTGAGTGCTGCGTGCCACGTTCCATTGTGGCCCCAAGGTAGATAAATCTGGCTGCATGGCTTGCGGAAACGCCAGCATCAGCGTCCAGCAGGGTGCCGTTTGCACGGCCTCAATGGCATGACACCAGGATTCCAGTAGCTTTGAATTTTGCAGCAACTGACGCGCGGGTACGTTGGGTAAAGCCAATAAAACAGCATCAAACCCTGAAAACACACGCTGTGCGCCATCCGGGTAAGCAGTATGCAACTGCCACCGACCTGGCTCAAGGGTGTCTGGCACGATGTGGGTGACGGAGGTTTGCAGTTCCATGTGACCTACCAAATCGTCTGCCCAACCCGCTACCAGCGACTTCATGTTCGGCACACCCACCCAATGCGCCTCAGTGGCAGACGCACTGCTCACCTTTCCTGATTCATCAATGACCTGCACGGTATTGGCGCTCCAGCGTTTGCATAACTTGGGAGACGTTTCCAAAGCCATAATAAAACGTGGCCCTCGGGCGGTGAAATATTGTGTGCCGGTATCAAACGTGCCAAAAGCGCTGTCGCAAGTGGCCATGCGACCACCGGGTTCATCTTCTTTCTCAAAGACAGTGACGACGTGACCAGTCTGCACCAGTGTGCGTGCGCAGGAAATACCTGCCATACCAGCGCCAATGATGGCGAAATGTCGGGGGGGGCGCAAAGAATTGTTCATGGCTTATTTCTCCAAAGGATAATGTAGCCGCAAGTCACTGGGATTGGACATCGCGCACGGAGAGGGGGAGGTAATTAACTGAAAGTTTTCTACGTCAAAATTTGTACAAAATACGGCTATAACGCACGCTGGTATTGCATTGTTCGCTATGGTTTTTGAAATCATTAGGTAGAAAACTTATTGTGAATCACTGCTCCCAAGTTCTTCACAAACCCCAAACGGTGATCGCACGATCACCACTGCTGTGCTTTTCCTGGTAAATTTTCTCATCCCACGCTACGTCGGGGTCACGGTTAAAAATCAGCAGATGCGCGCTGTCCGCACCACATTGATCGGCATAGCGGGCAGTTTGCTCCAAGCCTGTGGCAAGTGTTGTGGCTTTGCCTTTGTGCTGGATTTTGAGTTCCAGCACCACCTGCTGCATGGGGCCGGTAAAGCCATCTGGGGTCAGTGGCCACTGCAAAAACAAGTCGGTGCGGCCACGGCCTAATCCATATTCACGTGCGATGCGGCCACCACCATTGACAATGCGTTGCAAAAAGGCTTGCAGCAGCAAGTGAGGGCCTGCCTCTTTGTAGTCGTAACACTGAAGCCAAACCTCGGCGTTTTCCCTAAAAAAATTCTGAAAGGCCGTCAGCAATTTATCAATGTCCATGCGACCATTTTGCATGACGTACCAGGCCTGACTCTGGTTGATGCCCATCTGGTGTCCCCAGGTGAGTTCGCGCGGAATAATCTCCTGGTAAATCCGGTTGGCAATAGTGACTTGACCCTGGCGCTCAACATGAATCAAACCCAGGTCATCAACGTACTGCACATCATCTGGGTGCAGGCTTGCAACATCGCCTTCGTTTTGCAGCAAGGGCAAGATGACGCGGCGAACCCTGTCTTCCTTGAGCTTGTCAGTCAGTTGATCCAGGTGTGTATCGCGGCGCTGAATCAGACTTTCACGCGCCTGTCGCATTTGCTCTACTGTCACGCTTTTGTTTCGGTCGCGCTGCTCTTGCTGGCGAAAGCACGCTTCATACGCCAGCGCATTGACAAGCCACGGCTGGCCTTGTGTATCTGCCCAGATTTCTTCTAAAACGCCTGGCTCAAAAGTTTGTCCGGTGGCATCGGTATGTTGCTGTAGCAGTGCCTTAACATCGGTCTGGGTAAAGTCGCTCAGGCGGATAGACTCGCTTTTGATGTTGAAAGCGCTGCCGCCGGTGATAATTTCTCCGTCGCTGCGGTGAATGCGATAGTCACGCACATCGCGAACACCACACAGAATCATGCTTTGTGGAAAGGCTTCTGGCCTTTGTGCGTAGCCTGCACGAATCTGGCGCAACAAAGAGATCAGCGTATCGCCTACCAAAGCATCGACTTCGTCAAAGAAGATGATCAACGGCTTGTCGCTTAAACGTGACCAGGTTTGCAGCAAGCGGCGCACCCCTTCTCCACTGGCGGTGATTAATAACTGATCCCTCGCTGCCTGCACCGCAGCAGGAAAGTCAGGCCAATAAAAGTCAGCGGCAGATTCCATAGCTTGCATCATGCTGGTGGTGGCGGCCACTGCATTATTGCGTGCTGCTTGCGCCGCTTCAATGTTCACATACAGCGCACGGTACTGCCCTTGTGCATTCAAAAAGTGCATCAAGTTAATCAACAGGCTGGTTTTGCCAGTTTGGCGCGGCGCGTGCAAAATGAAATACTTGCGTGCGCCGATCAGACTGGATAGCTCAGGCCAGTTCACCCTGTGCATGGGGAGCAGGGTATAGTGGATATCAGGCTGGTTGGGGCCTGCGGTATTGAAGAATTTTTCCATGGCGCTATGGTAACGGGTGCGTCCCAGACTGTGGGCATTCATTTAGGATAGGGCCAATAACAGGTTTTGCATGGGTGCGTTTGGCCGTCAGAGTTAACGACGCAGTGCGCCCAAATCTGACGAGCCAAATGCGGAACTTAGTCTTGACCATATCCTTAGGGCGGATTTGGATTTCACAAGCTCTAAGATGGCATCTTTAACTTTGGTGCCCAAATGCACAACTTATTATTAACCATATCCTAAATTGTGGTTAATTTTTTAGAAAAAATCAAAAGGGTCAAGGAAATTGATGGGTGCATCATCCTTTTGATGTTGCGCTCGTAACCAACGTTTGAAACGTGTATCGTCTTGTACCTCCTGCAAGTCTTCTTGCATCACGGTAATTTCTTCACGTAAGTCAATCTCACATTTCGCCAACCATCGATTCAGTTCAATGGCTGTCAAACCACAGCCAATCGGCAAACTCAACGCCATTTGTTCTTTTATCCTGAATTGTTCAAATTCAGATTGCAACACACCCACTCGCTCTCTGAGCAACGTGGTCAAGGCGTTCAATTTTTCTTTGGCCATTCCCGCAATATGTGTACTGTCCACCAGATCTGCTTTGAGTTGCAACTCAAGCAACGCCAACAGATCACGGCGCTGGTAGGCGGTATTGGCATCTTTCATCAGCGCGGTTTTGCGCAATTGCTCTTCTGGGTCTGTTTCACGGTCGGGGTGCAAGGCGCTGGCAAGTTGACGGTAAATGGTACGCAATGCACCGTTGGCATCTTGTTCAAGTGCATCTGTTTTTTGCTGGGTGGCCGTTTTTTTGCGCGGAGCATGGCGACGGACAGATTTGTCAAGTTCAGATTCCATTTGGGCGCTCATGTGCTCAAAGCTGGCACGCATCAAATCATCCAGGTTCTCAAAGGATTTGTCCATTTTTTTACCTGTCATCATTTCAATGAAACTTTGTATGTCTTGCGCATCAAGTTTTTCTTTTTCATCCAAAGACTCAGGACTGTGGGCATCGTGCAGTGCCCGCATTTCTGTATCACCCGACGCAGACAGAGCACCCGCCAAATTGCAAATCAGCTCTTTGGCAATCATCTTTTGCCGAGCAGTTAACCCCCTACGTTGAAGGCGTTCATCCAACCACAGCGCCATCTGACGTATCAGTTTGTTGCGCTCTTTCTCAAGAGGTATCAGTACACTGGCACTCATCCTGCGGTAGTGATCAACGTTTTGTTGTGCTGCCTCTATTTTGCGCGCAAGTGTCTGTGTTTGCACAAGTAACTTGTTGAAGCGCTTTTGCTCTGGCGACTGGGCTGAGTGAGAAAACTTCAACGCCGTCAAGGCTGTATTGGTGTCTAATGCCTGGGCTGATGCTGCTGGCGTATCGTCTGAAAAAGGTCGTCTCGATTTTGGCATGGGTTCAATATTGAAAATTAGGGATGAAATAGGGTGCGTTTCAAAGTGATGTGGCTTTGCTTGGGTGCAACATCCAAATCCCCCCTAACCCCCCTTTGAAAAAGGGGG
>CAIYWD010000257.1 GCA_903929815.1 uncultured beta proteobacterium | reverse complement strand
GGATATGGTCAATAATAAGTTGTGCATTTGGCTCGTCAGATGCTCGTCAGAGTTTGGCGCACAGCGTCGTTACAAATCGCTTATGTGGCTGGGCCACACTGCACGATTTGCGCCTAGCATTGCATCTTTAACTCTAACGGCCAAATGCACAACTTATTGTTGACCATATCCTAAATGGGGAGCCCTTATTTTGTAGTAATTGAAGCAATAGTGCATGGACATTGCCAAAGCTGCCATTGCTCATGCACACAATGTGGTCACCGGCTTTTGCAGCGTGGCACACCTGGGTGACCAAAGTTTCAATGTCTGGACACACGGTAGCACGTAGGCCCATCGAAGCCAGTGCTGCATGGGCGTCCCAACCCAGTGCCATGCTGTGGCAAAAGGCCAGGTCGGCGGATGCCAGACTCCAAGGCAGAAGCGCGCTCATGGTGCCAAGTTTCATGGTGTTGGAGCGCGGTTCAAACACTGCCAGAATGCGTTCACCGTCTTTGAGTGTACTGCGCAGGCCATCCAGTGTGGTGCGAATCGCTGTGGGATGGTGTGCAAAATCATCATAAACCGTGATAACAGCATTGCCTTGCCCTGTTGCTACAACACCCCGCACTTCCATACGCCTCTTGACATTCTCAAACTGTTCCAGTGCCCGTGCTGCCACAAGAGGTGACACCCCCACATGCGCTACTGCACCCATAGCCGCTAGCGCGTTGAGCTGATTGTGCCGGCCCGTCAAACGCCAGGCGATGTGAGCCACAACGTCACTTTGCTGTAGCACATCAAAGTCATGCGCAGGGCCATGGGTAGTCAAATCGCTCACCACAGCACCAAAGCTGCACACTTCGCTCCAGCATTCCAGGTGCAATACCCGTGTCAGGCTTTCTTCCAGTCCATTGACAATGATGCGCCCAGTGCTCGGTACTGTGCGTACTAGATGATGAAACTGGCGTTCAATAGCAGCCAAATCGTCAAAAATGTCGGCATGATCAAAGTCAAGGTTATTCAGTACCAGCGTGCGGGGCCGGTAATGCACAAATTTGCTGCGTTTGTCAAAGTAGGCTGTGTCGTATTCGTCGGCTTCAATCACAAACGTTTGACCTTGCCCTAAACGGGCGGACACGCCAAAGTTCAGCGGCACACCCCCAATCAAAAAACCAGGGTGCAAGCCAGCCTGCTCCAAAATCCAGCTTGTCATGGCCGTGGTGGTGGTTTTGCCGTGAGTGCCGGCAATGGCAATCACATGGCGACCTTGCAAAATGTGTTCAAACAGCCATTGCGGGCCACTGGTGTAAGGCAGGCCTGCGTCCAAAATAGCTTCCATCAGTGGAAATTTGGGGCAACCGTCAGCCATGCGTGTACGACTGACCACATTGCCCACCACAAACATGTCAGGATGAAGATTGCACTGATCGGCATCAAAACCTTCCATCAGTTCAATGCCCAAAGCGCGAAGCTGATCGCTCATGGGGGGATAAACACCCGCATCGCAGCCAGTGACCTTGTGACCGGCCTCACGAGCTAGCACTGCCAAGCCGCCCATGAACGTACCACAAATACCCAAAATATGAATGTGCATGGTCAGATTTTAAAGCGTAACCCGACATGCGTCGTGCTGTTATGTCGGGTTACGCGCTACGCGCCAACCTGACCTACATATTTTTCTAACCTATTGTTTTTATATAACTAATGTTTAAGGTAGTGCCATTGCCCTACCCCCTCTTTTTTCAAAGAGGGATAAGAACGGTCAGCACACGGTTCTTGCCGCTTTGTCAATGCCAGACCTTTCCAAAATGGCAACAGAACGTGTCTAAAATTTGGACAAATTTTGGTGGCAAAACTACAGATCATCAAAAAAAGTTAATATAAATCAACACCAAAAATTTTATGATATGACTAATTTGTCCAAAAATCACTTATAATCAATAAAATCATTGAATTAGGTTATTTTTTAGAAGAAAGTTGGGTAGGTTTGGAACCATATCATTTGGTACGATAGACATTAGCCAAATGGATGTCTGACTTTGAATCGCATCCCCTTCAAAATACAGAAAAATGTTCCATCATTATTTTGTGTAGAATAAACATTGTTTAATTTCATTTAAATTAGCTTAATTTTCTTGAAAATTGAACGAAGTTAGCTGTTTTTATTCATTTTTGGAGCCTGCATGGATCTCAGAAAAATCAAGACCCTGATTGACCTGGTCTCGGAATCAAATGTTTCAGAGTTGGAAATTACCGAAGCCGAAGGCAGTGTACGCATTGTCAAAGGGGGTTCGACACCGGTTCAACACTATGCACCTGCTTCTATGTCGCCAGTGCAGCCTGTGGTGATTGAGCAAGCAGCAGTTGCCGCCACCGCACCTGTTCCTGTTGAGACAGGGCACACCGTCAAGTCACCCATGGTAGGCACTTTCTACCGTGCAGCCGCTCCCGGAGCAAAATCTTTGGTAGAGATAGGTGGTGTCGTCAAAGAAGGAGACACACTTTGCATTATCGAGGCCATGAAAATCCTGAACGAAATTGAATCTGACAAAGCAGGCACAGTGCGCAGCATCCTAGTTGATAACGGTCAACCAGTGGAATACGGCCAACCCTTGTTTATCATTGACTGAGCGTTGGCCTATTCATGTTCAAGAAAATTCTGGTCGCCAATCGCGGCGAGATTGCTCTGCGCATTCAGCGTGCTTGCAGTGAGCTGGGCATCAAGGCGGTCATGGTCTATTCAGAGGCCGATCGCGATGCCAAATACATCAAGCTCGCCGAAGAAGCTGTGTGCATTGGGCCGGCAGCGTCTGCCCTTAGCTACCTCAACATGCCTGCCATTATTTCAGCCGCTGAAGTGACAGATGCCGAGGCCATTCACCCCGGTTATGGTTTTTTAAGCGAAAACGCCGACTTTGCCGAGCGTGTGGAGCGCAGTGGGTTTCAGTTTATTGGCCCAACGCCTGAATCCATCCGAATCATGGGCGATAAAGTGGCCGCCAAGCAAACCATGATCAAGGCCGGTGTGCCCTGTGTGCCTGGTTCTGAGGGTGAACTCCCCGACGACCCCGTGCAAATCAAGTACATCGCCAAGTCCATTGGTTACCCTATCATCATCAAGGCTGCAGGTGGTGGTGGTGGTCGCGGCATGCGTGTGGTGCATACTGAGGCTGCGTTGATCAACGCAGTCGCCATGACCAAAAGCGAAGCAGGTTCTGCCTTTGGCAATCCTGCGGTCTATATGGAAAAGTACCTGCAAAACCCTCGACACGTTGAAATCCAGATATTGGCCGACAAGTATAAGAATGCGGTTTATTTGGGCGAGCGCGATTGTTCCATGCAGCGCCGTCACCAAAAGGTTATTGAAGAAGCGCCCGCGCCCGGCATTCCACGCAAAATCATTGAACGTGTGGGTGAACGGTGTGTAGCAGCCTGTAAAAAAATCGGTTATCGTGGTGCTGGAACTTTTGAATTTTTGTATGAGGACGGCGAGTTTTATTTCATCGAAATGAACACACGGGTTCAGGTGGAACACCCTGTGACCGAACTCACCACGGGTGTGGATATTGTTAAAACCCAGATCATGGTGGCAGCCGGTGAAAAACTGCCTTTCACGCAGCGCCAGGTACAAATTCGCGGGCACGCCATAGAGTGTCGATTGAACGCAGAAGATGCCTACAAATGTATTCCCTCTCCCGGGCGTATCACCCTGTGGCATCCGCCTGGCGGCCCGGGCGTTCGGGTTGATTCGCACATTTACACCAATTACTATGTTCCGCCCTATTACGACTCCATGATTGGCAAACTCATTACCCATGGTGACACCCGTGAGCAGGCCTTGGCGCGTATGCGCACTGCACTGGGCGAGACCGTGGTTGAAGGCATCAACACCAACCTGCCACTCCACCGCGAGTTGATGGTCGATGCACAATTCATGACCGGTGGCACCAACATCCATTACCTTGAAGGTTGGCTGGTCAACCATGCCCGGTGATCCTCTGATCTCTGACATCATCTCTTGAGCATGTTTGAACTGCGCTTGATGTGCCCCGAGCACCGTGTTGACATCCTCAGTGACGCACTTGAGGCTTTGGATGCGTTAAGCGTCAGCGTAGAAGATGCTGATGCCCAAACTGCAGCCGAGCAAGCACTGTTTGGCGAGCCTGGAATGCAGCCTTCAAAACAAGCTTGGCAACGTTCACATGTGATCTCCCTGTTTGAAACACAACAACTGGCACAAGAGGCTCATGCCTTGTTGCAGGCACAAGATTTTTTTGAAGATTGTTCCACGCTGGGTTTGCAGCCTGTGCCTGATCTGGACTGGGTTCGCTTGACCCAATCGCAATTTCTACCTGTACCCATCACACCAGAATTTTGGATTGTTCCCACTTGGCATATACCGCCAGATCAGGCGCGCCATCTGGTTCGACTGGATCCCGGATTGGCCTTTGGTACGGGCACGCACCCCACCACCTGTATGTGCTTGCGCTGGATTGCCGCGCAAGGTACGACCCATGCCCTGACCAGGGTACTCGACTACGGTTGTGGTTCTGGCATTTTGGCTATCAGCGCTGCCAAATTTGGCGCAACAGACATAGATGCCGTTGACATTGATCCCTTAGCCCTGCAAGCCACCACACACAATGCACAAGCCAATGAAGTGGTTTTGCGCTGCGGCCTGCCCCAGACGGCCAGCGGGGTTTATCACACCGTTATTGCCAACATTTTGGCCACCCCTTTGAAACTTCTGTCCCCCCTTTTGTGTGCGCACGTCGCACCTGGTGGTACTTTGGTACTGTCTGGCATTCTGGATCGTCAAGCTGATGAACTCAAGACCGCTTACGCACCCTACTGCGATCTGGAAGTCACTGACGATGAAGACGGCTGGATTTTGATGACAGCGTCGTTTTAACGGATGGGCCCAAGTACACGGTTGTCATGCGTTTGATCGCCTGCTGTCCTCATTGTCATACCCTGTTCAAAGTGGTGCCAGATCAATTGCGTCTGGCACAAGGCTGGGTGCGATGTGGTCAGTGCGACAACGTGTTTGATGCACTTGAGAACATCCTGACATCAGAAACTGAGTCGATTGCAACGGGTTTGCCAACTGATTCTGTCACCCTCACGCAACCTGCCGCTGAGGTTGTGGTGCTGCCAACAGATTCAACGTCTGAGCATCACATCGAACCCGAACTGCCAGACGCGGCTACAGCAGCACCGTTAAACGATGCCAGTCTTCCTGCGTCAGTAACGCTGACTGAAATCCCCCTTTTTTTAAAGTCAGCGACACGCCCGCGCCCCCGCACACAGCGACTAAAAAGCGCAGTCATGGGCCTATTGACATTGCTGTTGGCGCTGACTGTTCTAGCGCAATACGCCTACTTTGAGCGTGACTGGATAGCCGCTTGGCATGTGGAGCTAAAACCAGTCTTGACAAAACTGTGTCAGCCTCTGAATTGCACCATTAGCCCTGTCGAAAACATAGCATTCATCGTGATTGAATCAGCCACCTTGACCAAGTTAGGCCAGGATATCTATCGTTTGAGTTTTAACGTCAAAAACACGGCACTCATCAACGTGGCCGTTCCCCATCTGGAATTAACACTGACCGACCTGACAGACCAGACCTTGGTGCGACGCATCCTGACACCAGGTGAACTGGATGCCAAAGCCAACACACTGCAAGCATCCTCCGAGTGGCAGGTCTCTGTGGTCATCCGGGTGCAGATACCCGCAGAACAAACTGCCGTAATGGGCTACCGTCTGGTGGCGTTTTATCCTTGATGGATCAATCCGTAACGATGTAGCGTCTCATGATGTTCATCAGGGCGTGGGCGGCCTCATCAAAGTTGTATTGCTGCAATGCTGTCTGCATACTTTGGTAATCAGCGGGTGAAGCCTTGTTTAGCAAGGCTGCCTGGGTTTGCAGATAGTCAAAAACCAACAGTTCGCCACCTTCGAACATTTTCATCAAGACCTTACTGGCTTGCCTGAGATCGTCGATATTGACATCTGCAAGCTCTGTACTTGGGCCATTATTCAACTCCCACTTGTCGGCAGCCGCCATAATGTCTCTTGCTTTCCCTTTTGGGTTGGCAAAAACGCCATCAACAGACACATCAACCCCCAGCCTGACCGTAAACCAAAATGTGCTACCTAGTGCCTGACCGAAAACCCTATTTATTAAACAAAAACAAGATGTTACATTACTTTTCCCCAACGAAGATTTTTAAAAATCGCCATTTCTGCTAATTTTTTAGGCACATCCCGCCCTGAACATTTTTTTATCGTTATCTTT
>CAIYWD010000256.1 GCA_903929815.1 uncultured beta proteobacterium | reverse complement strand
TGATCGAAAAAACCAGATTTGACCAACATCTTCTTCTCGGCTTTGGCATTGCAAGGTGAAACAACTTTTTTGGTATGTAATTTTTATATATAAAATCAATAACTTGATAGAAAAATTCAACTGAACCAGTGTCAATTTGTGTGCATCATTGCGCGTTTTTGGCATGATTTTTTCAATATGCCCGTTGGCATCACAAACGATTTGGGTTTCTATGGTGTCAAGATCGATGGCGCCTCGTTGTCTGCGTGACTTGAGCAAGGCTTGATACACCTGGTGCAGATGAATCAAATCGCCCTGACGCTCAGGATGGGTAAAGTCTTGGGCATTAGCATTAGGCGCGTTGGACAACATGGCTGCAACTTGCGTGTAGGTCAGGCGAGCGTGACTCCATATCACAGCCGCATAGAACTGATAGGCACTGATCACACCTTCAGAACTGATGACCATATCGCATACCATGCACAAACGTTCCACCTGGGGTTTCAATGAACACAGACTGTTGGAAAGCGTTTCGGGCAACATGGGAATGACGCGCCTTGGAAAATAAACACTGGTGGCGCGTTCATAGGCATCCAAGTCAATGGCTGATCCGTTTTCTACATAGTGACTCACATCGGCGATGGCCACCAGCAAACGCCAGTTCTTTAGCGTGGTTTGACCTGTGCCCGACACTGTAGGCTCACAATAGACAGCATCATCAAAGTCACGCGCATCTTCACCATCAATAGTGACAAATGGAATGTCTGTCAAATCAACACGTTGCTGTTTATCTGGCAATGTCACCTTGTCTGGCAGTGTGTGCGCCAACGCCATGCAGGCATCAGAAAATTGGTACGGCACGTTATATTTGCGGACTGCAATCTCAATTTCCATGCCGGGGTCGTCTGCACTTCCTAAAATTTCCTTGATGCATCCAACGGGCGGGCCAAACAAGGCGGGTTGATCGGTCAATTCAACATCCACCACTTGTCCCTCTGCAGCCTGGCCCATATCCGGTTGTGAAATCAACACATCCTGACAGTAGCGTTTGTCTTGCGGCCTCACCATCCATACGCCATTTTCATGTCGTAAAACGCCAATGATGGACTGCTGGCTACGCTCCACAATTTCAACAATCTGACCTTCAAGCCGTCCCTTGCGATCCTCGTGTGAAATGCGCACTTTGACGCGGTCTTTGTGCAAGACATTTCCCATTTCACGGGGCGGCAGAAAAATATCACTTTTGCCGTCGTCACGAATGACAAACCCATGCCCATCGCGGTGACCAAGCACCACACCTTCAATATCATTTTGCATGACGTTCATCGTTATAATAATTTTGATAGAATGACAGACTTTCCTGAGATGCCCAGGTGGCGGAATTGGTAGACGCACTAGTTTCAGGTACTAGCGAGTAACTTCGTGGGGGTTCAAGTCCCTTCCTGGGCACCAACTTTATCCATGGAAAAAGTTCGTTTTGTGGGATTTTTAGCAGTGCTCAATTTATTTTTTTCATTCTAAATCAATAAATTACAAAAAATTATGTTTTATTAATAATTTTTTAAGCTATTGATATATAAATGTATTTTTTAAATCAAGAACTGCTGGTGGAATTTTTTTAAAATCACCCTCAAACCGTCAGTATAGTATAGTCATCTTCAGCATGACTGTTTTCTATACACGTCCTTTCTACGGCACTGGTTCAGTTGAATGGGATTTTGTTATGCTGTCATAGATATCATAAAGAGTTCATCCCAAGAGAGCTGCTTGTCAAGAATTCCTAGTGCAGACATCCCCGCCTTTTTCCTAAAACATCACATCAATCAATGATTTTTGGATAAATATAACTATATCGTAATATTTTATATTATACTTTATTGGAAACCTGTCAGTAGTAGTAAGAAAAACAACATATTGAAATAAT
>CAIYWD010000255.1 GCA_903929815.1 uncultured beta proteobacterium | reverse complement strand
TTAAAAGCTTCGCAGTGGTTGGCATGAATATCTGTGTTGTTAATATCTTGAACAGTTTGGGGATGTTCCAAATGTGGTGCTTGATATTTTGGACGTTTCGGACTTTTTTTATGAGCTTGAGAGCCTTTGTTTTTTATTCTGACCTTTACACCTTTTACTAGTGTTTTGCGTGGCCTACCTTTTTTACCAGTACAAATAAGCTCATTAGACTTTATTGGAAGCCTATTCTTGTATTTTGCTAACTTGTTGATTTTATAGAAATCAATGACTGGTTTCCAATAAAGTCCAATGTGAATTTCCTCAAATCCCATTCAACTGAACCAGTGCTGATGTCGCACCCAAGCAAAGCCACATCACTTTGAAACGCACCCGTTGACACTATCCTTACTCTGCCTTGCGCTGCACACGAGCATAAGGCGGCAACCCCTGTAACATGCGTTGCCCATAGGCAGTGGTGAGCAGTCGCTTGTCATAACAAACCACTCTGGCCTGGTCAGTTTCTGAACGAATGGCGCGACCAGTCCATTGCAATAATCGAATACCCGTCGCAGGCACCACCAGTTGGCTAAAAGGGTCTTGCCCTTGGCTTTTCAGCCATTCGGATCGCGCTTCATGCACAGGGTCTGCGGGCGAAGCAAAGGGCAATTTGGCAATGAACACGGTTTCACACAGTAGGCCTGGCAGGTCTAGACCCTCTCCAAACGATTGCAAACCAAAAATCACTGAAGCCAGTCCAGACTCAATCCGCTGTACATGAAGACTTAGCAGACGCTGGCGCGACATCTGCCCTTGCATCAGCACCACATCAAGCAATGCACCGTCGAGCGCATCCACCGCTACTTTCATCTGCACGCGTGACGTAAACAACACCAAGGCACCGTGCTCGACCAAGCGCAAATCCCCCAGCAAAACGGTCACCATTTCACTTGTGTAAGCATTCACTTGACGGGGGTCGGCCACAGTTTCAACGACCACCAACTGGCCTTGTGTGCTGTAGTCAAAAGGACTGGAGACAGCCAGCGCTGAGACCTGTGGCAAGTCATCGAGTCCGGCCTCGCCCAAAAAATAATCAAAACTGCCGCATGTGGTCAGTGATGCCGAGGTGATAACAACACCACGAACCTGACTCCACAGGTGCTGACGCAGCAAATCACCCGGCACAATGGGGCAGGCGTTGGCGCTTAAAGCCACCAATCCGGCACTGGTATCGGACTTGAGCCATTTGGCCATCGGTTGTTCATCATGCGTGAGCAGCAAAGCGCTGGTGGTGGCCACACTGCTCAGCTTGGGTGACATTTGCCCCAGTTTGGCGTAAAGCACAGAATGATGAGCCGCTTGTGAGGGGTCTTCCTTGAGTCGGCGCTTGATTTCAGCACCCAATGCACTTAAAGCACTCAGCAGGCCACGGCTGTGCCCCTGAATCAGCGTCATCGGATCTGTCAGAACCTCGGGCAGAACACCATTTGGGAAACGATGCACAACGTCGTAACCGGTAGATGACTCCTGCACCATGTCCATGGCCATGCGACTGACATCATGGAGTGCCGCTTTGAGCTGGTAGGCCAGGGTCGTCACGTCCTGTGTGATGGAAACACCCAATTTTTCAGCGACTTCAAGCAACATTCCAGGGAGCTTGTCCAGCCAGCGCAGACTGGTCAGATTCATCTCGCTGGCAAACTGATCCAACGCCACGGCGGGAAGATGGTGACCTTCATCAAACACCATTAAGCAGTTCTCAGGATCGGGCAGTGCATGTTTGCCCAACGATGACAGCACCAGGTCATGATTGGCCACAATCACCTGCGCTTGCGACAACAGGGTTCTGGCGTTGTAGTAACTGCAATCGCGAAAAAGGGGGCAATGACGAACCGTGCAGGTATGACGCTCCGCCGCTATGGTGCCCCAATCCTGCGAATCAGGCGGTTCACTCAAACTGTCACGATCGCCATTCCATGAGCCAGCGGCCAGGGCTGATGTCAGGGTTTCATACAACTGGGTGCGGCGTTCTTCGGCATTGTGATGCCCTTTGAATGATTTTGTAAAAGTTGCTACAGAGGCTGGCGTGTCATCATCAAAACCCAGCAAATCATCAATGTCGTCATTGCTGGGGCCGGCCAGGCGTTCAAGTTTGAGCTTGCACACATAGCGACCACGCCCTTTGGCCAGTGCATAAACAAACGGCACTTCAAGCGCTTCGGCCAGGGCGGGCAGGTCTTTGGTCATCAATTGCTCTTGCAAGGCCACAGTCGCCGTTGAGACCACGACACGCGTTTTACGATGGAGCGCCATGGCCACCGTGGTGGACAAATAAGCTGCTGACTTGCCAACGCCTGTGCCTGCCTGAATGACGGCTATGGCTGTATCAGGATGCTCATGATCGCCCAGACTGACACCGTGCAAGGCCAAGGCAATGCGTTGTGCCATTTCGCGCTGCCCCGACCGAGGTCGAAAACCCATTGTGGCAGCGACCATTTGGTCAAAGGCAGACATGGAGAGCGCTACCAAATCTTGATCTTCTGCCCCGGATTTTTCCTGCTGACGATGGGTTTCTTTCACTTCATCCTTTTGAAAATAAACATTTGCAATGGCAAGGCAGTTTACCTCTTGCATGATTCATCATTGCATCCCTGCCGAAAAGCCCGTTGTCGTTCAATACCAATCTCAAATCTGTGACTATTTACTATACTATTGATAGCTACTTACGCAATAGGGACGGGCGCTAGAGGCCGATTTGATACATAAAAAAACTGCATTTTGACGACTAGGAAGAACCCACCGCAGCGTTACCCAGGTGCCTTGGGCCACAACACCCACATTTGCAGATTTTGCTTGAGCTGTCCGGCCAGTTCTCCCGCAGACGCGCCCCATCCTACAAAATAATCTGCACGCACA
Source organism: uncultured beta proteobacterium (assembly GCA_903929815.1). GTDB lineage: Bacteria > Pseudomonadota > Gammaproteobacteria > Burkholderiales > Burkholderiaceae_C > Rhodoferax. The sequence goes on along the minus strand of CAIYWD010000255.1, from coordinate 21,944 downwards.
GCACCATGAATGGCACTGCCGGTGTCTTGTGCCAAGACCAAACGCTGCAAGGTCACATTTTCGCCCTGCGAAGCCAGCCACACAGGGGTGCCATAGGGAATGCTCTTGGGGTCCACCGCAATGGAACGCCCAGGTGTCAGTGGCACACCTTGAGCGCCTTTGGGGCCAAAGGCAGCATCGAGATTGCTTAAATATTCTTCCCTGAAAAATATGACGCGGGGATTGCGCCACAAAAGCTCTTGGGTTCGCTCTGGGTATTGAGCCAGCCACGCACGAATACCCGACCAGGATGCATCTCGCAACTCACCCTGGTCGATCAGCCAGCGCCCAATACTTTGGTAGGGATGGCCGTTATGCCCTGCATATGCCAGTCGCAGCAAGCGCTGAGTGCCATTCGGTTCGGTCACCCACACTCTGCCTGAACCCTGAATTTGGAGCAACATGGCCTGCACAGGGTCATTGAGGTAAAGAATTTCGTGCCCTTGTAGTGCTGTTTGTGCCTCTGCCAGGGTGTCTATTTCCCGACGGCTAAACCAGGGTTTGCGCAAATCATCTGGCAATGTGTACAAGGGAACGTTAAACACCGCGTCAGAAAAGCGTTGCCCAATAAGTTCAGGTTCAAAATATGCTGTTAGCAACGATGCCCCCTCGCCAGATGACAGCGGCGCAACACGGTAGGGTTGCAAACGAGATGTCAGCCATTGGCGACGATCGGCCTCGCTGCCAATACTCAAGCGCCGAACCTCTGGACACAACGACTCAAATACCGTACCTGGACGTTCACAGCTTTTAAGCCAGGCGTTCCAGGCTTCAAATAACGTATCGTCATCAAACCCGGGTAAATCCTGCCAGTTTGCAGGTATCCATTTGCTATTGCCGTGAACCCACTTTTCTACAGAGGGTGAGGGTTCAACGCCGATACGCGACCGTGGCATGGGAGTGCCACAACCAGACAGCGCCACCACCAGGGCTATCAACTGAAACCAAATCAAAAGCTGCAAAATTTTCATGAAGATTCATAAGTTGAAGAAAAAAAAGTCTGTTGAACGACTTCCAAAAATTAAGTGCTTCACAATAAATTTTCTACTTAAAAATTTCAAAAAACATAGCACACAACGCAATACCAGAGCGCGTTAGAACCGAATTTTGTATAATTTTTGATGTAGAAATGGGTACGTGAAACGAGGTGTCATTGTGGCATGACGATGACAGACGACTACACCCCTAAAATGACGCCTTCATGCACGCCATTTCATTTCAGTCCGTCTCTAAAACCTTCCCTTCTCCGCACAGCGCGCATGGCGGCACTTTTCTGGCATTGGATCAGATCAGTTTGAACATTGAGCCTGGCGAGTTTTTTGGGTTGCTTGGTCCCAATGGCGCAGGCAAAACCACCTTGATTTCCATTTTGGCCGGATTGACACGCGCCACATCAGGACGTGTTTCAGTGTTGGGCAGCGATGTACAAACGAACTACGCTCAGGCAAGACGCAACCTAGGCATTGTTCCGCAAGAGCCTGTGTTTGACCCTTTTTTTAGAGTGCGCGAAGCTCTTTGTTTTCAATCCGGTTATTTTGGGGTTACAAACAATGAGGCCTGGATTGATGAACTGCTTGACAAGCTGGGTTTGAGCGACAAGGCCAACGCCAATATGCGCGCCCTGTCGGGGGGCATGAAACGTCGCGTGCTGGCAGCACTGGCTTTGGTTCACAAGCCACCGGTGATTGTGCTCGACGAACCCACCGCAGGTGTTGATGTGGAACTGCGCCAAACCCTGTGGCATTTCATTGCACAGCTCAATCAGCAAGGCCACACGGTGCTGCTCACCACCCATTATCTTGAAGAGGCCGAAGCGCTGTGCCACCGAATTGCCATGCTCAAAGCGGGCAGGGTGGTGGCACTTGACAGCACCAGTGCGCTGCTCAAAGCTGCCTCTGGTCATGTGCTGCGCTTCAAAATGGATGGCAACTTGCCGCCAGAATTGGCTTTGGTCGCACGTGTGACCGGGCGTGTGGTGCAATTTGCCGCCACAGATGCCCTAGCCGTTGAACACTACCTGACTTCAGTTCGTCAGGCAGGTCTGATTGCACTTGACATTGAAATCAGGCGCGCTGACCTGGAAGACGTTTTTCTGGGTGTGATGAAACAACACGCTACGGCACAGGTGATCGCATGACGGGCTGGCAAATGCTGCTTTACAAAGAAGTGTTGCGCTTTTGGCGGGTAGCAGGGCAAACTGTTGCCGGGCCGGTGCTAACCGCCATGCTGTATCTTCTGATTTTTGGTCATGCGCTCGATGCCCACGTTAAGGTGTATGACAGGGTCAGCTACACCGCGTTTTTGGTGCCGGGTCTCACCATGATGAGCTTGTTGCAAAACGCTTTTTCCAACAGTGCATCGTCACTCATCATGAGCAAGGTCATGGGCAACGTGGTATTTTTGCTCCTTACACCGCTGTCGTATTGGCATTGGTTTGTGGCGTATGTGGGGGCCTCGGTGTTGCGTGGACTGGTGGTGGGCGCATGTGTTTTTCTGGCAGCGATGTTTTTTGCCGATTTCAGTTTTGCCGCACCCTGGTGGATTGCTGTGTTTGCCCTGCTGGGTGCGACCCTGATGGGCGCATTGGGCGTGATGGCCGGGCTGTGGGCTGAAAAATTTGACCAACTTGCTGCCTTTCAAAATTTCGTGGTGATGCCCATGACATTTTTGAGTGGCGTGTTTTATTCCATTCACTCGCTGCCACCCTTTTGGCAAACCGTCAGCCACTTGAACCCGTTTTTTTACATGATTGACGGTTTTCGTTATGGCTTTTTTGGCATCAGTGATGTCTCACCGTGGCTAAGTTTGAGCGTGGTTGGGCTGGCAACGCTTGCGGTCAGTGCCTCCGCGCTGTACCTGCTGCGCATCGGTTATCGGCTTCGATCCTGAATGATCCCCATTTTCACGCCAACATTTTTGGCAACCTTGATTTGACGATATGGACAAACTTCTTATACGTGGTGGCCGGGCATTGACTGGCCAAGTGACCCTCTCCGGTGCTAAAAACGCCGCACTGCCTGAACTGTGCGCGGCCTTGCTCACTGCAGACCCTGTCACTCTCCTCAACATGCCCAAGCTGCGAGACGTGACCACCATGCTGGCGCTTATTCGCCATATGGGCGTGGAGGTCAATCACCCACAAGACGGCTCTGTGCTGCTCTGTGCGAGTGATTTGAACAACCCTGAAGCGCCCTACGAGTTGGTCAAAACCATGCGTGCCTCTGTACTGGCACTGGGGCCGCTGCTGGCGCGTTTTGGTGTTGCACGCGTGTCTTTGCCTGGTGGTTGCGCCATTGGTTCACGCCCTGTGGATCAGCACATCAAAGGTTTGGCCGCCATGGGGGCAGAGATTGTGGTTGAACATGGTGACATGGTGGCCAGGCTGTCCGCGGGGCGATCTCGCTTGGTTGGGGCGCGAATTGCCACCGATATGGTGACTGTGACCGGTACAGAAAATTTTCTGATGGCAGCAGCTTTGGCTGATGGCGAGACCATTTTGGAAAACGCAGCGCAAGAGCCTGAAATTCATGATTTAGCCGAGATGCTGATTCAAATGGGGGCGAACATTGAAGGCCATGGCACGAGTCGCATTCGCATTGTGGGGGTTGAAAAACTTCACGGCTGCACACACCACATCGTGGCTGATCGCATTGAAGCAGGCACGTTTCTATGCGCCGTGGCTGCCACAGGTGGCGATGTGCTGGTGCGACACGGTCGAATGGAACACATGGAAGCCGTGGTCGAAAAACTGCGCGATGCCGGTGTGACGATAACGGCCGTCGAGGGTGGTATTCGGGTGCAGTCAAAGGGGGCTGCAACGCTCAAGGCGCAAAGCTTTCGCACCACAGAATACCCGGGGTTTCCAACGGACATGCAAGCGCAGTACATGGCACTCAACTGTGTGGCGCAGGGCACATCCAAAGTGACCGAGACCATTTTTGAAAACCGCTTCATGCACGTCAATGAGCTGGTGCGTCTGGGTGCTCATATTCAAATTGACGGCAAAATTGCCTTGGTGGAGGGTGTACAGCAACTCTCTGGGGCTACTGTGATGGCCACAGATTTGCGAGCCTCGGCCAGTTTGGTCATTGCCGCGCTGGTTGCTGATGGCCAAACCCAGGTGGACCGCATTTATCACCTTGACAGAGGTTATGACCAAATGGAAACAAAATTAGGCGCTCTGGGTGCCAACATAGAACGAGTCCATTCATGATCACCATTGCCCTGTCCAAAGGACGTATTTTTGAAGAAACCCTGCCATTGCTCAAGGCGGCTGGCATTTGTGTTCTGGATGACCCCGACACCTCACGCAAACTGATTTTGCAAACCAATCACAGCGATGTGCGCGTGCTGGTGGTTCGTGCTACCGATGTCCCCACTTATGTACAGTACGGCGGTGCTGATATGGGCATTACTGGCAAAGACACGCTCCTGGAGCACGGCTGCCAAGGCCTGTACCAGCCCATCGACTTGCACATTGCCAAATGTCGCATCAGCGTGGCTGTTCGCTCGGACTTTGATTATGTGAAAGCCGTCAAACAAGGATCGCGCCTGACAGTGGCTACCAAATATGTGAGCATTTCGCGCGAGTTTTTTGCATCCAAGGGTGTTCACGTCGATCTGATCAAACTCTATGGCAGCATGGAACTTGCACCTTTGGTAGGCATGGCCGATGCCATTGTTGATTTGGTCTCAACCGGCAACACCTTGAAAGCCAACCATTTAACAGAGGTAGAGTGCATCATGGACATCAGTTCACGGCTCATTGTCAATCAGGCAGCACTCAAACTCAAGCAGGCCCCCATTCGCCGCATCATGGACGCGTTGGAGTTGGCAGTTGGCACTTGACTTTTAAATTTGAGACAACAGTTAAAGATGTCCTCAAAACCAAGGTTGGCTTGAATCCAGGTTTATCAAGCATTCTCATATTTAACAATAAGTTACAAAAAATTAGCAAATTGAGGGTAACCCGTCAAGAGATTGCAAAAATACTGATAAACTCTGAAATGCGCGGCTGTAGCTCAGTTGGATAGAGTACTTGGCTACGAACCAAGGGGTCGTGGGTTCAATTCCTGCCAGCCGCACCAAAAAAATCAAGGACTTAGCGTTGAAAGATGCTAAGTCTTTTCTTATTTGTGGGGTAATGTGCCCAACATCCCGTATGACTAAGGATACATGGCGGATGTGATTCAAAGTGATGTGGTGCAATACAGAAACCAAATCCCCCTACCCCCCTTTTTCAAAGGGGGGATAAATACAGCGCTTTGCCCAAATAGGCTAACCGTTCTCATTCCCCCCTTTGAAAAAGGGGGGGTAGGGGGGATTTGGATGTCGCACCCAAGCAAAGCCACATCACTTTGAAACGCACCCCATTGGGGCACATTCATAAAGTCTGAAGTTAGCGCATATGGGCATCTTGCCCGCTTTTGGCACAGCCCATCCAATGCGGGCAAACTGCCCGTGCTCCCAGGAGCTTTGCTATGATTTTTTCGGTATTTCACGTTAACTGAAGAATCCAGGATGATCATTTCACTATTGCGTTGGCCTTTGTCTGCGGTTTTGGTGTGGGCGCTGGCGTGGTCTATTTTTATTTTGATGGTACGATTTGGCGTTAGCATGATGATATCGCTGGGTTTTGCTTGTGTTTTTAGCGTGATGGCCAGTGTGTTGGGGCAAACTTGGTGGCGTCGTTTGATGATTGCTCTGGGTTTTGTACTGTCGCTGACCCTTTCGGGTATTGCTCTTTTGCCCGCCTGGGTCTGGTTGTTGCCCCTGCTCATTTTGTTACTCATTTACCCAATCAATGCCTGGCGGGATGCTCCGCTTTTCCCCACACCAGCAGGTGCGCTGCAAGAGTTAGCTTCACATGCACCACTGCCTGAGGGCGCAACTATTTTGGATGCAGGTTGTGGCTTGGGTCATGGCCTTGAGGCCTTGCGAAGCGCGTATCCTTTGGCCCAATATTATGGTTTGGAATTTTCCTGGCCTCTTCGCGTCTTGTGTTCATTACGATGCCCCTGGGCAAATATCAAACAGAGCGACATCTGGCGGGAAACCTGGTCAGGTTACAGCATGGTGTATTTATTTCAGCGCCCTGAGAGTATGGCGCGTGCTGTGGCCAAGGCACGCACAGAACTGCAACCTGGGGCATGGCTGGTCAGTCTTGAATTTGAAGCTACCGAGCTACAAGCGCATGCTGTATTGAAGTCCCCGTGTGGGCGAAAAGTTTGGGTGTATCGACAGCCTTTGGCGTGAAGCGCATGAATGCATCAGAAGAACAAAGGCAAAGAGCTTCTACACTGTGGCTTTTACACATCATCCATGCTGAAATTAAATTGCTGTCATGCCAATAGTCTCTTGTCAGAGATTGAACACGCTCAATTGCTACGCGGCATGATGCGTGGGTTTGAGCGCGAATGCCTGCGGGTCGATCGCATAGGTCAGCTTGCGAAAACACCACACCCCATTGCTTTGGGTTCCAAACTGACACATCCCTGGATAACGACCGATTACGCCGAGGCTCTGTTGGAATTCATCACGCCGCCATCACAGGACACTGACTTTCCACTGGCATTTTTGACCGATCTGCACCGCTACGCTGCGCAACAGATCAGTGGTGAGTATTTGTGGGCAGGCTCTATGCCGTGCAAAATAGGAGACGATGCCGATATTGCCATTGCTGACTACGGCAGTTCCAATGAAGCGCGCTTCAAAATGGTGTATCGCCAGGGTTTGGGCATGCGTTACGGACGCACCATGCAAACCATTGCCGGTACGCATTACAACTGGTCGTTGCCCGATGATTTCTGGCAGGCGCTGTACTCATGCTGCCCTGGTGAAAAGAGTATTCAAGACCACATCAACACCCATTATTTTGGCCTGATACGCAATTTTTTGCGTTTCGGATGGCTTGTGCCTTATCTTTTTGGTGCATCGCCTGCGCTATGCCAGTCGTTTTTACAGGGCAAATCGTCTGATTTAAAGCAGCTCTGCCCAGGTACGCTGTATGGCCCTTACGCCACCAGCTTGCGCATGAGTCATCTGGGCTACCAAAATCATGCACAAGACAAACTGGCCATCAGCTTCAATTCACTGGCCGAATACACCGCAGCGCTTGAGACCGCCATTCGTACCCCTGACCCTTATTACACCGCGCTGGGTGTGTGTGACGGTTCGATCTGGAAGCAAATCAGTGCCAACCTGTTGCAAATAGAGGCTGAGTTTTACGCTCCCATCAGACCCAAGCGAGTGGGACTCCAGGGTGAGCGCCCAGCGCTGGCACTGAAAACCTATGGCGTGCAATACATCGAAATGCGGCTGTTTGACTTGAACCCATTGCTGGCCATCGGCATCGCACCTGAACAAAGCTTGTTTGCAGATGTCATGCTGTTGATGTGCCTGTTTCGTGACAGTCCCCCCATCAGTCCTCGTGAACAAAGCGAAAACGACGAAAACAAGCACCGTGTGGTCACCCGTGGTCGCCAGCCGGGTTTGCAACTGCTGCTGCACAACCGCGAACAAGCACTTCGCCCCCTCGCCCATGAACTGTTTGACGATATGGCCCCTTTTGCGGCCCTGCTTGACCATACCTACGGTGGCCATGATTATGAAAAAGCCATGCAGCACTTGAGACTGCGCATTGATGAGCCGGATGGCACACCCTCAGCACAAGTCATTGAGGCCGTACACCGTTGCGGTGGCTATTTTGACTTTGCGATGGAACAAGCCAAAATCCACACCCGCTCTTTACAAGCCCATCCACTTGATCCTGCTACGTTGGCACGTTTGAAAGATAGCGTTGCAGCGTCACACGCTGAGCACAAGCGCCGAGAACACGTTCCCCAAGAGCCGTTTGAAACATTTGTGACACGTTATTTTGAGTGAAACATCATCTGTAATTTGCGCCTGGCATTGCATCTTTAACTCTGACGGCCAAAAGCGGAACTTATTGTTGACCATATCCTAAGCTGCCATGAAAATCCCCGAATTGTTAGCTCCTGCCGGCTCCCTAGCCATGCTGCAAACTGCCTTGGCTTTTGGTGCTGATGCCGTGTATGCGGGGCAGCCGCGCTATAGCCTGCGGGTTCGCAACAATGACTTTGGTGATTTGAAAGTTATTCAACAAGGGCTTGACACTGCTCATGCCAGCCGTGCCAGGTTTTATGTGGTGTCCAATATTTATGCGCACGACGACAAAATAAGGCACTATGTCAACAACATGGCCCCGGTGATAGCGATGGGTCCTGATGCCCTCATCATGTCGGATCCCGGTCTTATCATGCTAGTGCGTGAGAATTGGCCTGATATGCCAATTCATCTGTCGGTGCAGGCCAACACGGTCAATGCCGCTGCTGTGCGTTTTTGGAAAACGGTGGGCATTGATCGGGTGATTTTGTCGCGTGAACTCTCTTTGGAGCAAGTGGCGAACATTCGTCAGGAATGTCCTGATGTGGAAATTGAAGTGTTTGTTCACGGCGCTTTGTGCATTGCATATTCTGGCCGCTGCCTGCTGTCAGGCTACTTGAACCATCGCGATGCCAATCAGGGCAGTTGCTCCAATTCATGCCGGTGGGACTATAAAACCCTTGCGGGCAGGGTGGATGCGTCGGGTGATGTTGTGGCTGTAGATGCAACAGACGCTGCTTATTTGCTTGAAGAAAGCCATCGCCCGGGCAATCTGATGCCTGTTGAAGAAGATGAGCACGGAACTTATATTTTGAATTCCAAAGACTTGCGTGCCATAGAGCATATTGCCAAGCTGGTGGACATGGGTGTGGATTCGCTTAAAATTGAAGGCAGAACCAAGAGCACCTACTACGTGGCGCGCACCGTGCAATGCTATCGACGTGCCATTGATGACGCTGTCACCGGGCGCAGTTTTAACACTGCCCTGCTAGGACAGTTAGAAGGTCTGGCCAACCGGGGTTACACCTCAGGCTTCTTTTTGCGCCACACGCCTGAAGCAACACAAAATTACCTGCGTGGCTGCTCAGAATCAGGCCGCAGTGTGTATGTGGGGGATGTGGTGGCGTTTGATACCCAACGTGGCTTGGCGCAAGTGCGAGTCAAAAATTGTTTTGCCGTGGGGGATTGGCTTGAAATCATTTCGCCTGCGGGTAACATGGACGTGCATTTGAGCAGCATGGAAAATGCAGAGGCGCAACCGATCAGTGTCGCTCCAGGCAGTGGTCACACCGTCTGGCTTCCCTGGCCACCCAGTGCCGTAGGTGCTTTTGTGGCACATTATTTGAACCTGGATTCCTCAGTTGACCGCTTATTACCTTCACTAAACCGTTATGAAAATTGATATTTGTGACTTCGATGGAGTGTACCCTTTGGGTGAGAGCGCTACGCGCCCGATTGAGCTACTGGCAACACGTCTGGGGGTGTTGTTCCTCCTGGCAGGCAGTAGCCTGCGTCGTCGTCTCGCCTACCCAGACGCGCCGCCAGCAGCCCACTCGGGCGCGTTCAACTGAGGAATCCAGGTTGAATGTACCCCACAACGTATGACAGACAATCCATCGCTGGCAAAAATCAGCCCCACCAGGTGCTTGCATGTACCTGATGACGAAGTGGTGCTTACTGCCATTCGGGCGCAAGGTGCTGGCGGGCAAAACGTCAATAAGGTGTCTAGCGCCATTCATTTGCGTTTTGACATTGCCGCTAGCAGTTTGCCTGACACAGTGAAATTTCGTCTGTTGGCGCATCATGACAGCCGCATCAGCAAAGACGGTGTGTTGGTCATCAAGGCACAGCAACATCGCACGCAAGAGATGAACCGTTTTGATGCCATGGTGCGTTTGAACGAGCTGGTCAATAGTCTGGCTCTAGCACCCAAGCACAGAAAAGCAACGCGGGCTACCAAGGCTTCAAAACAGCGTGTTCGTGAAGACAAAATCAAACGATCGGAGCAAAAAATGTTACGTGCCAAGGTGGTGGACTGAGATGGCGGTTCAATGGTTTCCTGGTCATATGCACCTGACGCAAAATGCCATTGCCGACCGTCTCAAAACGATCGACGTGGTCATTGAGATGCTTGACGCACGCCTGCCGGGATCCAGCCTCAATCCCATGCTCAAAACGATCACGCAAGGCAAACGCACGCTCAAGGTCTTGAACAAACAGGATTTGGCAGACCCAAAACGTACCGCACTCTGGCTGGCGCACTACAACGCTCTGCCTGGCACACGTGCCCTGGCGCTCAATGCCGGTATGGCTGCACCCGCCAGGGCATTGATGACGGCTTGCCATGAACTCAGCCCTTACCGGGGCGGCATGGCAAAGCCCATGCGTGTGCTGATTTGCGGCATTCCCAATGTGGGCAAATCCACCCTGATTAATACCTTGAGCGGCAAACGTGCCACACAAACAGGCGACGAAGCGGGCGTGACGCGGCACGAGCAGCGTATTGTTTTGGCATCTGACTTTTACGTCTATGACACCCCAGGTGTGCTTTGGCCGCGCATCATTGTTGCCAAAAGCGGCTACAACCTGGCAGCCAGTGGAGCAGTAGGGCGCAATGCGTTTGACGACCAGGAAGTCGCGCTGGAATTGCTCAACTATCTGATCACCCATTACCCTTCGCTTTTGCAGGCCAGGTTCAAAATAGAGAGTGTTTCAGGCTTGACTGACGAACAAGTTTTAGAGGCCATTGGCCGCAGGCGCGGTGCATTACAGACGGGCAACAAGGTCAATAGGCAAAAAGCTGCCGAGATGGCGATAGATGATTTTCGATCTGGGTTATTGGGCTTGATTACCTTGGAGACACCTGACGAATTTGCAAAATGGCTCAGTGAAGGCCAAACTTTGGATGCTTTGCGTCAGGTAAAAAAAGATGCCATCGAGGAAAATCGCAACATTCGGTTCAAAAAACTTTTGCGAAGCGGTGCGCGAAAATCCTTATGAATGAATTCCATGTCACCATTTTGATGAAACGCACGACTAGCCCTTGATACCATGGCGTGATTAGCTATTGTTTATGTAGTAATTTTGATTGATTCACCCACATTGAAAGAGAGTAAAAATGACTTTAAACCCCAGTGTCAAACCCGATAAAAATGACCCCGATCCCTTGGTTCTCTACCATGGCCGAAACTGTTCGGATGGGTTTGCAGCAGCCTTGGCGGCCTGGCTTTATTTTGAAGGCCGCGCCACTTTTTTGGGGTTGGATCACGGCGATATTAAGGTCGTCGATGATTTGCCCGCATTGCAAGGGAGGGCGGTTTATGTGCTGGACTTTGCGTTTTCAGAGCCAATTTTGCGCTGTATGGACGATCGCGCCGCCAAGCTGGTCCTGTTAGACCATCATTTGAGCGCTGAACAAGATTTAAGCAGCTTTGAATGCCGCAGTGGCATGGTGTATTTTGATATGAAGAAGTCGGGTGCATGGCTGGCATGGGAGTTTTTTCACCCCCAAACCCCCGTGCCTGATTTGATACGCTTTGTCGAAGACCGAGATATTTGGGTCTGGCAGTACCCTCAAAGTGCCGGGTTTTTGTCAGCACTTGACATGGAGCCGTTTGATTTTGCACGCTGGCAGGCCGTTGCACAGTTTGATGCAGCGTCATTGTTGGCCTACATTGACCGTGGGCAGGCCATGAATGAGAAATTTCACCATCTTGCAGAACAAATCGCCAAAGGCTCGCAACCTGTTGTTTTTAATGGTATCTCAGGGTTGATGGTCAATGCGCCCAGCAAATTTCAAAGTTTGGTAGGCGATATGCTGTGCAAAAAATCGGGCACTTTTGCCTTGATGTGGACGGTGGACACCATCGGCATCGTCAAATGTGGTTTGCGATCCGGGGCTGGATTTGATTGCATTGCACTGGCACAAAGCATGGGGGGCGGTGGTCATGCACGGGCTTGTGGCTTCAAAATGGCCGTTGGACGTTTGTCTGAACTGCTCAGTGGCAGTTTTACCGCGCAGCCGGTGGTCTAGTCCCCCCAGTGTCATCATTACTGATAACTACCGCAATCGCAATCATCCTTAATCCAGCACTGTGAGCTTGGCCACACTCAGCGACAGCCATTTGACACCGTGGCGCATAAAGTTAATTTGTGAACGCGCATCATCACCTTTGCCTTCCAAAGCCAATACGGCACCCTCGCCAAACTTGGCATGAAACACCTTTTGTCCAACGCACAGGGTGTGACCTGCCTGTGTCTGGGGTGGCGTAACAAAGCGGGAATAATCAGTGCCCAATTGGCCTCTAGCCCCCGTGGAATAAGCGTTTCCCGCTATTACTCCAGTAGCATTTCCATGCCTTTTGGGGGTGATCCATTTCAAGGCATCCTCGGGCAGTTCATCGTAAAACCTGCTTTTGATGTTGTAACGGGTCTGGCCGTGCAACATGCGGGTTTGAGAATGGCTGAGGTACAGACGTTTTCTGGCGCGGGTGATGGCCACGTACATCAGGCGACGTTCTTCTTCCAGGCTATCGCGCTCGTTCATGGAATTTTCATGCGGAAACAAACCCTCCTCCAGACCGGTTATGAATACGCCATCAAACTCCAACCCCTTGCTGGCGTGAACTGTCATCAATTGAACGGCATCCTGGCCGGATTGCGACAGGTTATCTCCGGCTTCCAGTGCAGCATGGGTTAAAAAAGCGGTCAGTGGTGACAGGGTTTCACCGGTCTCTGCAACAGAAAACGTGCTTGATGAAACCGATTCATCTACAGAAAGATCCCCATCGTCAAAATTTTCCATGGATACAAAACTCTCGGCAGCATTGAGCAGCTCTTCCAGATTTTCAACGCGGTCAGCCCCTTCGCGATCTGCCTTGTAATGCCTGATCAGGCCGCTGTGGTTGAGGGTTAGCTCGACAATTTCACGCAAACTCATGCCATGGATTTGTTCACGAAGCACATCAATGCCGGCTAAAAATGCGCCAATGTTGGCGCCTGCCTTGCCGCCCAAGCCACTGACTGCATCACTGAGTGAACACCCATTGGCTCGTGCCATGTCCTGCAATTGTTCCAGGCTTCTCATGCCAATACCGCGTGGCGGAAAGTTCACCGCCCGCATAAAACTGGTGTCATCACGCGGGTTTTCCAAAAGACGCAGGTAGGCCAGTGCGTGTTTGATTTCGGCTCGCTCAAAAAATCGAACGCCACCATGCACTTTGTAAGGAACACCCACATTGAACAGTGCAGTTTCAATCACCCTGCTTTGCGCATTGGAGCGGTACAACACGGCGATTTCGCTGCGACGATGCTGGTCTTGAATGAGTTGCTGAATTTCATCTACCATCCACTGGGCCTCGGCCAAATCGCTAGAGGCTTCCAGAACACGCACGGGTTCGCCAGGGCCTTGGGCTGTGCGAAGATTCTTGCCCAAGCGTTTGCTGTTGTGGCTGATGAGGGCGTTGGCACAGTCCAGAATGTTGCTGCCACTGCGGTAGTTTTCTTCGAGCTTGATTTGGTGGCGTACATCAAATTCACGAACAAAATCAGCCATATTGCCAACACGCGCACCGCGAAAGGCGTAAATGCTTTGATCATCGTCTCCCACGGCCAACACGCTGCTGGGTGTGAGACTTTCACCTTCCACAGAGGCAGACCTACCCAAACCGGCAAGCATTTTGATCCAAAGGTATTGCAGTTTGTTGGTGTCTTGAAACTCATCGATCAGAAGATGCCGAAAGCGGCTTTGATAATGCTCACGAATATGAGCATGGTCACGCAGTAGCTCAAAACTGCGCAGCATCAGTTCACCAAAATCGACCACGCCTTCACGCTGGCACTGTTCTTCGTAAAGTTGGTAATACTCAATTTTTTTGATTGTTTCGGAGTCTGGGGCTGGCACCGCATGGGGGCGCAAGCCGTTTTCCTTGCAGCTATTGATAAACCACTGCATGGGTTTGTGCGGATAACGTTCGTCGTCAATGCCAAATTGCTTGTACAAGCGTTTGATGGCAGAGAGTTGATCTTGCGTATCAATCACTTGAAAGCCTTGGGGCAAATTGGCCAGTTTGTAATGGGTGCGCAAAAAGCGGTGACACAGGCCATGAAAAGTGCCAATCCACATGCCATGCACATGGATCGGCAACATGGCTGACAGGCGCATCATCATCTCTTTGGCGGCCTTGTTGGTGAATGTCACCGCCAAAATACCGTCTGGCGACACCTGACCGGTTTGCAGCAACCACGCAATGCGCGTGGTCAGTACGCGTGTTTTACCCGAACCTGCACCGGCCAAAATCAGCGCATGCTCCGCAGGCAAGGTGACGGCAGACAACTGTTCTGGGTTCAGGTGGGCCAACAGTGAAGAATCGTGGGGTGAGATCGTTTTGGAAATCATATACTTAAAGCATCTCTAGTGACAGTAATTCATTCACTGTTTGTCTTCGCCGAATCAATCGTGGTTGACCACATTCCATCAGCACTTCGGCAATCAATGGCCGTGTGTTGTAGTTGGATGACATGGATGCGCCATAAGCACCTGTGTCATGCACTACCAGTAAATCGCCAACCCTGGCAGCAGGTAAAGGGCGATGCAGCACCACGCCGCCTTCGCCTTGTGTGAACACATCGCCTGATTCGCACAATGGTCCGCCAACGATGACGTTTTGTAGTTCGCCTGTGACAGGAATCCCGTTGGAATGAATCAGCTCCATGCCATGAAAACTGCCATACATGCAAGGGCGCATGAGGTCGTTAAAACCGGCATCGACCATCACAAAAGTATTGCGCCCCATGGGTTTGATCGCACGTACTTCAGCGACCAGCACACCGGATTCTGCAACCAGGTAGCGACCGGGTTCAATTTCCAGTGTGACGGGATGGCCCAACAAGCTGGCAATTTGCTGACGCGCAGTATCCCATAGCGAAAAGTAGTGGTGTGTGTCCAGGTGTGGTGTACCTGCCTGGTACGCCACAGACAAGCCACCACCCGCAGAGATGGCTTGCAAGTTCATGCCCAGGTCTTGGGCGGTGGCGACCAGTGCGATCATGGCACCGCATACCTTTTGCAGATGGGCGTAATCCACACCAGAACCAATGTGAACATGAATGCCCACCAAATCAAGGTGATTGGCACGCACACGCTCGCAGGCCAGTGGCAAATCTTCGAGCCAAATGCCGTGCTTGCTGTTTTCGCCGCCGGTGTTGGTTTTGTTGCTGTGACCATGACCAAAGCCAGGATTGATGCGAAGCCACACAGAGTGCCCAGGATGGATGTCGCCGAGTTGATCGAGCATATCTATCGAGCCACAGTTGACGGTGACCCCCAGTTCTGTCACACGGTCCAAGGTAGCGCGATCCAGCAAATCTGTGGTGAGCACAATTTCAGAATGACCCTCATGGATGCCAGGGCAAAAGCCAGCGGCAAGAGCGCGTTCAATTTCGCCTAAAGAGACTGCATCGACTGTCACACCATGATGCTTCATGAGCCGCAGGATGTGGGTATTGGCGTTGGCCTTTTGGGCATAACGAATCACATCAAATTGGCTCAGAGCGGCCATTTGACGCACTATGGTGGCAGCGTCATACACCCATAAGGGCGTGCCGTACATTTTTGACAATTCAGCCAGTACTGAAGGGGAAAATGGGTTCATTAAAACGTGCCAATGCTTGTGGAGTCAGACCCAAAACACACATTGCAGGGTTCGTAAAACGGGTCTAACCTATTGAAAAAATAATGTGAAAAAACATCTTTGGGAGAGAGGGTAAGATGCACTCTCTCCTAAAGATGTTCCAAGAACAGACTCAGCCCAATTATTACACCAACTGATTGATTTAAAACAAGTCCTAAGCAGTTAAAAATCAGCTAGGGATAGCGTCAACAATAAGCTGTGCATTTGACCGTCAGGGTTAAAGATGCACTGCGTCGTTACAAATTTAACGAGTTAAATGCACAACTTATTGTTGTCCCTATTCTTAACCACATCCTTATCATCACGTCATGCTACCTCTCGTTTTTTATCATCCACCCATAGGGCAGCGCACGCTGGCCAGTTGGTGGTTCATGCTGCGGTTTGGGGCTATTGTGCTGGTGTTGTTGCTGACCCCCTCCACGCACAATCGCACTTATCGCACTTATCGCGCTACCACTGCGCAATGCCTATGCACCAGCACCTGGCAAGTATTGCCCTGGTTTACGGCACTCTCTGCACTGCTCAGTCTGGTGCTGATTCGCATTGTGGTGGTCACTGCTTTAAGTTACGGCCTGTCGCAATACGCATTGCAAATGGTGGTGCGCGTTTTGGTGTTGGAGCTGATCCCACTGTCGGCTGCCTTGTTTGTGGCCTTGCGAGCAGGTCTGGCTGTGAACGCTGAGGCGACATCCGACTGCATTTACCCTGTGGGTGACATCAGTCTGACAAGGCTGCACACCGAGCTACTTCCCCGCGTTCTGGCTGATGCTTTTTCAGTGCTGGCGCTAGCTACCCTTAGCAGCGTGATGGCCCTGGTGCTGGCCTATCTGGTGGTCTATGGTCTGTCGCCCTGGGGCTTACCCGGCTTTACACGAACCGTGGGGCAAGTCTTTGATTTGACTGTCAGCCTGGGGTTGATGCTCAAAGTATCGCTGTTTAGCCTGGCCGTCGCCATGGTGCCCATGGCTGCCAAAATTGAAAATCATACCCGCACCCACAGCACCATGCAGCCAGGCGCGGTTCGATTGTTTGTGGTGCTGCTGATGCTTGAAGCTGCTTCATTGACCGTCAATTACATCTGACAATTCATTTTTTATACCATGAGTGCATCCCCCCCCATCCCCATTCCCCCGCCGCCTTCTGACGGCCCTCCACATTCCGTCTCGAACCTGGAGCGAAAAGCCAGCTTGCTGCTCTGGCTGGTGAGCGCAGTCATTGTCAGTTTTGCTCTGTATGTGATGGTGGCGCGTGGCGTGTTTGAGCAAACCCAACAACTGGTGCTGGTGTCCGATGACTCCGAGGGTGTGATCGCGGGCATGGATTTGACGTTTTCGGGTTTCCCCATAGGTCGTGTGCGCCGCATTGATCTGGCCGATGACGGCAAAGCCCGCATGGTGATTGATGTACCCAAAAAAGATGCACACTGGTTGAGAACATCAAGCATTTTTACCCTAGAGCGCGGCGTGGTGGGAGACACCCGCATCCGCGCCTTCAGTGGCATATTGACCGACCCCGCACTGCCTGCCAATGCTGAACGCACCCTGTTGCGTGGCGATACTTCGGCTGAAATTCCACGTCTGGTGGCCAGTACACGCGCTCTACTGGAAAACCTGGAAACCATGACAGGGTCAGAGTCCAGTCTGAACACCAGTCTGGCGCATCTAAAAACCATCACAGAGCGTCTGACCGGTCGCTATGGCGTTTTGACAGGTGTTTTTGGCACTGAAGACCATGCCAAAAAAATCATCACCACCATCGACCACACCAATACCCTGCTCTCAAAAACCGATCAGCGGGTATTTGGTCAGGGGGGCGTGATGGACAGCACCCAGGCAACGATTGACAGCGTTCATGCAGCAGTACAACAACTCAACCTGGTGCTGCAAGATGCCCGCCATACCTTAACCAAGGTGGATGCCGTTTTGGTGGAAGCGCAAGCCACAGGTGCTAACGCTCGCGCCGCCAGCACAGACCTAGGTACTTTGCGCACTGAAGTAGAGGCCAGTCTGCGCAAAATTGGCCAGCTTTCCAATGACATCCACCGCAAATGGCCTTTTGCGCGTGACACCGACATCAAACTGCCATGAACCCCACCCGCACCCTGATGGCCGCAACACTGCTGATAAGTGCCTGCACCAGCACCCCGCCACCGCCGGATTGGCAGGCCAATGCGTTTGAGTCTCTTGACAATTTCACATCTGCCTATTTGAGCGGCAACACCCGCGTAGCCCACGATGAATTTAACCGCGCCAAAGCCGAAATTGCCCGCACAGGTCGCCCTGACATCATGGCTCGCGCCGAGTTGCTGCGGTGCGCTGCCCAAGTGGCCAGCCTGGACTGGTCGCCCTGTACTGGTTACTTGTCATTGGCAAAGGATGCAGCCCTTCCAGAACAAGCCTACGCTGCCTTTATCAGCGGCCAATGGAACAATTTGGATACAGCACAGTTGCCAAAGCATGACCAAACGCTACTCACCGAATTGCAACAACAAACGATGCCAACCCACAGCCGATTGAGCCTTATCCATGACCCTTTTGCGCGTTTGATTGCCGCAAGTTTGCTATTAAAAAAAGAGCTGCTAACGCCCGTGGATATTGCGTTAGCGGTCGATTCGGCATCTGGTCAAGGATGGCGCAGGCCGCTACTGGCATGGCTGGGTGTGCAATTGAAACAAGCCCAAACACAAGGTGATACAGATGCAGCGGCTGGCATTCAACGGCGGATGGATGTGGTTTTGCAGCAAAAGACACGTGTCCTGGCACTGGTTCGCAACCGTTTAGACCCCCTTGCGATTTTTGGCGCAGTATGTCCCAAGTGATTGATTCTTATGGGACGCCGTTCTGTCATGGCCTCAAAACAAAAGGGTATCTAAACGGTTACTGTCTTCATGTAACCTGCAAAAAACAAGATTCCAAATAATGAAAAATTTTTTTCACGCAAAACTGGCAGATTTCGACAGCCTACCGTTAGGCTGTTTGCGACAGATCAGCTTGATCATAGTGTTGGAAACCGATTTGACTGACAAGCGGAAATTGATCGGGATACCGTATGGACTCAACTGCCAGATCAACATCTAGTTCAGGCCAGTAGATGTGATTCGGCGACAGCAGTTCAATGTGAAGAATTTTCCCGATCGTAACGTCTCGGAACCACGGAAATTCTGAGAACGGCAGAAATAGCTCTTCATCATTCAGCAATATCCAAAAGCCATGTTGGGCGATGTTGGTTACTTCAATGGCTGAAATGCTTGCACCAAGCCTTGCGGATGTCATTTTCATGCTCCTGGATGAGGCTAAGAGCCTCTGTAATTTCTCTACGTGATAAGCCGATGTGTTGGGCTACCTCTATCATTGGCTCAAGCCAAAACTTGGCCTCACCATTTTGTCCCTGAACATGCACATGCATTCTCGGTTCTTCGCGCGAGAAAAAATAGAACCGAAAACCATCTTCACGAAAGATTGTTGGACTCATGGGCACAATGATACGCGCAAAAGTTGTTGAGGCCTAACGTCTGAATTCAGCGGCTGCCGTAGGCAGTCCCGTGGACTGTTAGGTTCGACTTTTTGTTCATGGATACGGCAACCCAAGCCAAGACAACGGTAATTCATTAAATTTGTAGTGACAATTAACGCTATGAATGTAATCCAAAGTGTCTTTATATGCAGGATTTTTAAACAAATCATTCAGGACGTAGACATACGTCAACTTTTAAATTAAGCGGCGACACTAATTTCAGATATTGATTTCGTTTGAAATCGCATGTTTGCAGCTTTTCATCAACCGATCCTGCTACTTGTTGATATTTGACTTCGATAATAAAAAGTGTCTCTCTGACAATAACGAGTAAAGCGTCATCAGGAAGTAGTTTTTTACTAATGATTTTCCCCCAGTTAATTTTCATCTCGTCCAAAAAACCTATAGAAATCGTGTTTTCTAAAACATCGCGCTACCAATGCCTCCTTGAAAAACACATCCAACCCAGATATTTGAATAGATGTTTTTATTTCATAGCCATTGATTTTGCCAAGAAGATTTTGAAAATCAACTTTGTTCTCAACAATTTAATCCCATAAGCGTGTTTTCCCCGCCAATTCCTCCTTCTTTCATTGATTACTCCACATGATTGAACAGTTGATTGTTTAATTCTTCCATCTCACTCTCGATGCGAAGTTTTGCTAGATTTAAATATTCTCCACTTAAATCAAAACCAACAAATTTTCTACCTAGTCGCGTAGCTAAAACCCCCGTTGTACCGCTTCCACAAAAAGGATCAAGTACGGTATCTCCATGATTTGAAGCTGAACGAATGATGCGGTCAAGTAACTTTTCTGGCTTTTGTGTTGGGTGTTTGCCAAATCTTTTTTCGTATGTTTTTGGGGGGGGGATACTCCACAGCGATTGCATTTGTTTATCGCCATTATCACTTTTCATTTCGGAATAATTATAAAGATGCTTCGCTTTTTCGCTTTTTCTTGCCCATAAAATGGTTTCTGTCGCATGGGTAAAATAACGGCAAGCTAAGTTTGGCGGTGGGTTAATTTTGAACCAAGCAATATCGTTAAGTATTTTGTAACCTATCGTTTGCATAGCAAAACCGACGCTATAGATATTATGCGATGTGCCCGACACCCAAATTGTGCCGTTTGGCTTTAACAGTCTATGACACTCCCTTAACCATAGAGTATTGAACTCATGTATTTCCGCCAGAGACGGTGCCTTGTCCCATTTTCCTTTGTTAACACAGACCCTTTCCCCATTTTGGCAAGTAATACCACCATTGGATAAAAAATAAGGTGGGTCAGCGAAAATAAGGTCATATTTCTCGCTCTTTGCTTCTTGCAGCAATTCAATAGCATCACCTTGATAAAGATTGATGCCTAATGATGTATTTGAAAAAAACGGTGCTGGTTTATTTACCGTGTTTTCTGTAGATAAGGGGTTTTTTTCAGCAATGGCTAGCATTTTTTCATATCGATATGGTGAAGTTGCGCGAATTTCACCAACTAAAGATTAAACTGCGGGAAAATGAGGTCGAACGTCGAAAGTAAGGGGCGACGCACACCAGCGCGGCATCCCGCTTGACTGCGGGGTTAGGCGGCGGTGCTGAAAAGGGGCACACGCCACGCAACCCATGAATGGGACACTGCCTAAAACCTGCGTGCCAACAGCCAGCGCACAAAAGCCAAAATAACCCCTGGACAGCACGCGCCCACAAAGTGCAGCCACTACAAAATATGGAGCTGCAACCGCAGATGAGACAATGGCTAAAGGCAAAAAGGACATAACAACTGGAGCTGCCTAACGTATGAATTCAGCGGCTGCCGTAGGCAGTCCGCTGGAATGATGGGTTAGGCTTTTGCTAGGCCAGTGAATGTCAATTTGCCGATGTCGTTTAACACAATCGCGCAAATACAAATTGATGAGACTTTGGTACGGGACTCCTACCTCAATGGACATCCCTTTGAAATAGGAAACCACATCATCCGACAAACGAATGGTGACAGAACTTTTCAATTTTGACGCATACGGATTGCGGCGGGATTTCATAACTGAAAGATCGTATTCAGCTTCCATGGCGCTAACCTCCATAAAAAATTGCCTCGCGCTTCGTAGCCTTGCGTGCAGAAATGATGCGGATGACGTTGCCGGACTCACGTTCACAGTGACAAACCAACAGTAGCTTTGCACCCGTACTCACGCCTAGCAATAAAAAGCGCTCCTCGCTTGTTGAGTGCTCTTCATCGAAGAACTGAACGGCAAGTTCGTCGTAGAAAACGGACTGCGCTTCTTCAAAAGAAACACCATGTTTTTCGACATTTATTGCGGCTTTCGCTGCATCCCACTCGAACTTTATCATGCGTACATTGTATTGATAAAGTGGTGTGCTGACAAACTGATCCTGACATGGCGACGCGGTAGCAATAGCATAACAACTTGAGCTGCCTAACGTATGAATTCAGCGGCTGCCGTAGGCAGTCCGCTGGAATGATGGGTTAGGCTGAAGACTCACAAACCCTGATGGCCAGTCAAATTTCCCCAGGCAGGACACATCAAAAGATGCAACGAAAGCAGGCCATTGCATTGCATGATTGGGCATGCTACTGGGTAGACTCTACCTTTGGGAGCTGTTCCCACAATTCATGTTCCATCAGATCGACCGCATTGCCGTTGTCACTGACCGCCTTAATCGGGCCATTCCGTGACCGGCATATATGAGCCATTCCGTGACCGCCGTAATCGGGCCATTTCATGACCGGCGTAATGGAGCCACTGACAGGGCATTGAACGACATCCCGAACCAATATGACA
>CAIYWD010000254.1 GCA_903929815.1 uncultured beta proteobacterium | reverse complement strand
ATGTGGTGCTATCGCCCCCACCCCGGTATGCCAGAGGTCACATCAGCGCCGGTTGATCGAAATGCTTTCATAACCTTCGGAAGTTTCAACAGATATTCAAAAAATTCTATCCTGATGTTAAAAACTTGGTCCGACATTTTGAATCAAGTTCCCAACTCCCGCTTGTTGATCTGTGTGCCAGAAGGTGTCATTCGCGACAATATGTTTTCTTACTTTGCAGGGCGAGGCATTTTGTCTGAACGAATATCTGCGTTTGCTAAAGTCAGTCACCCAGAGTTTTGGAAAATGCACGCTGAGGTTGACATTGCACTCGATCCTTTTCCCTTCGGTGGAGGAACCACCAGTTGTGAAACACTTTGGTTGGGAGTGCCATTGGTGACTTGCACGGGCATAGCAGCAGGTGAGGTACTTGAGCAGAGCTTTGTGCAGCGTTTTGCCAGTCGCATGGGTTACGCATTCCTTCGCAGTTTGGGATTGCAGCAACTGGCTGCTCAGACAGTGGCAGAGTATGTGAGCATCGCGGTGGCATTGGCCAAAGACAAGGAGCGCCTGGCGCAGCTGCGCCAGACTTTGAGAGCCAGAATGGCGAACTCGCCGCTTACCGATGAGCCACGCTTTGTCAATGAGATGGAAGCGGCTTACCGGGCAATTTGGCAGGCTTGGTGTGTGCAACAATCCGAAACCAGCCATGGTGAAGCTGTGGCAATAACCCTAGAGGCTCCTATGAAAACTTTTCTTCATGTCGGCTGCGGCCCAAAGCAAAATGATCGCATTGTCAAAGGTTTTAACGCGCCAGAGTGGAAAGAGCTGCGCCTAGACATAGACCCTACAGTCCAACCAGACATCATTGGCACCATGACGGATATGCGATCAGTTGAATCTGAATCTGTTGATGCTATTTATTCTTCACACAACATCGAGCATCTGTACCCGCATGAGGTCCCTGTGGCGTTGGCAGAATTCATGCGAGTTCTAAAGCCAACAGGTTTTGTAATCATCACTTGCCCTGATCTTCAGTCTGTTTGCGCTCTTGTAGCTGAAGACAAGCTGACAGACGCAGCTTACACATCACCCGCAGGCCCTATTGCGCCTTTGGATATTCTGTACGGCCACCGGCCTGCCATGGCGAAAGGCAACCTTTACATGGCACATCGCTGTGGTTTCACTCAAAAAGTATTGGTTGCAACTTTGCAAAGTGCGGGGTTTGCAAAACATGCCTCCATGAAAAGGCCAGGGCCCGGCTTTGATCTTTGGATTGCGGCAACCAAAAGTGAAGCACCTGATGAGTTGGTATTGGGGCTGGCTGCTGCGCATTTTCCGAAGTAAGAGTTAGCAAATGAAAAATTGGCTAAACAAAGAGCCAACGCAGGGTGAGGTGGAAGCGCTTATCCGAGCTTTTAACAGCGGGCAGTATGCGCAGGCATTGCAAATTTCCAAGGCAATGACGGCCGCTTTCCCCAGAAATCAATTGGCTTGGAAGTGTTTGGGTGCCGTGCTCAGT
>CAIYWD010000253.1 GCA_903929815.1 uncultured beta proteobacterium | reverse complement strand
CGTTAGAGGCTGATTTCTTGATCGTAAAAGACTGCAAAAATCATAGCATCACTCCTGGGAGCGAGGGGTGCGTTTCAAAGTGATGTGATCCAATACAAAAACCAAATCCCCCCTAACCCCCCTTTTTCAAAGTGGGGACAAATACAGCGCTTTGCCCAAATAGACTAGCCGTTCTCATTCCCCCCTTTGAAAAAGGGGGGGGGTAGTGGGGATTTGGATGTCGCACCCAAGCAAAGCCACATCACTTTGAAACGCACCTTATTTTGACCCTATCCTTAGCGCTGGCGGCTTTTCATGGCACGTTCCACCTCGCGTTTGCCTTCGCGATCCTTGATGGTGTTACGCTTATCGTGCTCTGCCTTGCCCTTGGCCAGGGCTACTTCACATTTCACCTTGCCATTTTTCCAGTGAAGGTTAAGAGGCACCAGGGTGTAACCTTTTTGTTCGACCTTACCAATCAAACGTTTTATTTCTTCTTTGTGCATCAACAGCTTTTTAGTGCGCTGTGTGTCAGGACTGATGTGCGTTGATGCCGTGCCAAGAGGGTTAATTTGCAAGCCAATCACAAACAACTCACCATTGCGGATGACCACATAGCCATCGGTCAATTGCACTTTACCAGCGCGCAAGGATTTAACTTCCCAGCCCTCAAGAACGATGCCTACTTCAAAGCGTTCCTCGAAAAAATAATTGAAAGCGGCCTTCTTATTGTCGGCAATGCGGCTGGAGGAATCAGGTTTTTTGGCCATAGAGGAGTGTGTTCACGGGTTTCATACAGATCATAACTAACTGTCATGCCAGTTTTGCCACCCCAAATGACGAAAAACACCAGAAGTGGCGCTATGATTTTTGCTCTATTTCACGTTAAAATCCTGCTCGATAAAACTATTTTTATGAAAACCGTTAAGAAGTCCATTCTGATTTGGTACAGCCCGGCCGAAATGTACAGCCTGGTGATTGACGTAGATGCCTATCCAAAGTTTTTGCCGTGGTGTGACAACGCCAGAGTGGTAGAGCACGAGAAAGACGGTATGCTGGCTGAAATCAGCATTGCATTTGCAGGGGTACGACGAAATTTCACCACGCGCAACCACCATATCCCTGATCGACAAGTGAGCATTGGGCTGGTGCATGGCCCGTTTTCAAAGCTGGAAGGACAATGGAACTTCTTACCAGTGGGTCACGGACAGCAACGTGCCTGCAAAGTGGAACTGGTCATGACTTACGGTTTTGACAAAACCTTGAGCAAGCTCATCGGCCCCGTCTTCGACAAAATTGCCAGCAGCATGGTGGAAGCCTTTGTCAAACGTGCCAAACAGATCTACGGCGAGTAAGTCAGCGGCAGTCTGATGCCATGATGTTATTGATGCGCGTGAGTTCGGCGGAGCGTTCTGCATCAGTCATAAATTCTTTTTCACCCTGAAGGTTCATGCGGCTGATGCGTGAGCCAGATTGCAAACTAACTTGAGCCAACTTGATGCGAGCGCAGTTTTCAGCTTTAGCCTGAGCTACCTTGGCATCTTCTGCCTGACGTTTGGCGGCTTCTGCCTGATCGGCTTTGGCTTTGCGTTCTGCAAGTTTGGGGTCTAGCCCCAATGGTTTACTCACAGCGGGTTGTGGAAGTGAAACCTCTGTATTGCCTGTAACTTGGCTGTCTGTATTGAGTCGCGTTGCACCATGCCGCTTGAGAATGTCTTTATCGGGAACATCCAAAGGAGGCGCTCTGTCGCTGAACACTTTGCGCCCGTCATGATCCACCCAAACCCACTGTGCCACAGAGGGCAATGCGACTAGGCATGCAATGATGAAGCAAATACGCGTGAGGTAATTCATAGGAGTGGAGTTTATTTCAGTCACCTAGCAAAATTATAGTGATCATACTGGGGCATCCAAAATGTGATCTAACAAAGCTTCCAGTCGTTTATTTAAATGCGGCTGGAAGCCGCATCTACAGCGGACAAAATGCCAACGCTCCCAGATGTGAGTTTTTATTTAGGATATGGGTCAATAACAAGTTCTGCTTTTGGCCGTCAGATTTGGGCGCACTGCGTCGTTATAAATCGCTTATGTGGCTGGGTCACACTGCGCGATTTGCGCCTAGCATTGCATCCCAACTTTGACGGCAAAATGCGGAACTTATTGTTGACCCTATCCTAAATGCCATGAAAGTTCAGACCTCCCCGCCTTTTTTCTAAAATATCACTTAATTCAATGATTTTATTGAAAATAAGTGAATTTTGGACAATTAGCCATTTCGTGGAATTTTTTATATTGACTTTTTTCACTGAACTTCTGTTTTTCCACGAAAATCCGTCCAAATTTCAGCCACGTTTCATTGCCATTCCGGTGAGGTCTGAAGTTAGGTTAAATTCAGGGAGGTCTGGTTTTGTTCATGGCCACCCAAGATTGCCCCAGCGCAATGCTGGCATCTCCAGGGGAAGTGCGAACGGGCATCAACACTTGAATGCCACGCTGCTGCAGTTGTTGCTTCAGCTCTAAAGATAACAAAGTGTTCAAAAAGCAACCGCCACCACATGCAACGGTGTTCAGACCTGTGACTTGCGTGGCCTGCATCACCCAGTCCACCAGACCTGCCACCAAAGTGGCATGAAAACAGGCGGCTGCCCGATTCACATCATCCGCAGGGTCAAGTTGGGCTAACAGGGCTAACAAGGGCAGCAGATCAAGCTGATGTTTGTCGTCAATGATAAAGCCGCTTCGCAATGGTTTTGGCCAGCCATGGACTTCGATGTGACACAGGGCGGCTTGCTCCAACAAAATGGCTGCCTGAGCCTCGTAGTGCTGATGTGTGCAAATGCCGAGCAAACCCACAGCAGCATCAAACACGCGGCCCATGCTCGAAGTCAGCGGGCTGTTGAAATGGCGCTGCAGCATGGCAGCCACAGTGGTAGCTGCTGGCTCTTGCAAACGTGCCGCAATCTCGGCACCGCGACCTAGTTCATAAAGCACTGCTGCTGCCATACGCCAAGGCTCACGGGCTGCTCGGTCACCACCAGGCATAGGCAATGGCCGCAAATGACCCCATCGCTGACACTGTGCGCCGTCCACTTGAAGGAGTTCGCCGCCCCATGCCGTGTTGTCTGTGCCAAAACCAAAACCATCGAGCGCCAAACCCAGTAGAGGCGCACAAAAGCCATGCTCGGCGCATACAGCCGCAATGTGCGCATGGTGGTGCTGCACCGCTAAAGTGGGCAGATCGTGCTTTTGGGCAAACGCATGAGCCGCACGTGTGCTGTAGTCATCAGGGTGAAGGTCATGTGCCACGATGATGGGCTTGACGGCATGCAAACTGATCATGCGTTCAACGGTTTCGTCCTGAAACTGACAACTGGCTGCGTGATCCAAATCACCCAGATGGGGCGATAAAAAAGCTTCATGGCCACGTGTGACGCACACGGTGTTTTTAAGGTGTGCGCCAAAAGCCAGCACAGGCGCAAATGTGTGTGGCAGACGAATGGCCTCAGGTGCATAACCGCGACTGCGCCTGATGAATTGCAATTGCGTCCTGGTGTTGGTGTTCAAGACTTGCAGCACGCTGTCATCGCATCGCGCCACAATATCACGGTCATGATCGAGTACGGCATCAGCCATGCCAGTCAATCGGTCGATAGCCTCTGGCAGCGTACAAACAATGGGTTCACCGCCCAAGTTGGCGCTGGTCATGACCCACACGGTTGATTGTGGTTCATTGCACCAATCACACCCCCATGGACGATTGGCAGCTTCGTGAAATAACAAATAATGAATGGGCGTGGTGGGCAACATGACACCGATATGCAAAAGCCCCGGGGCCACACCCGGCAGCAAAACCTCGCTCTCCGCCTTGGCGCGTAACAAAACAATAGGGCGTTCATGACTTTGTAGCAGCGTGTGTTCATCAGCGCTCACGTGTGCATAAAGTGCAAGACTTGCCGTATTGGCCGCCATCACTGCAAAGGGTTTGGCTTCGCGGTTTTTGCTGCGCCTGAGTCGTGCCACCGTATCAGCATTGCTGGCATCACAAGCCAAATGAAACCCGCCAAGCCCTTTGATGGCCACAATGGCTCCAGTTTTTAGCAGACGCAATGTGCGTTCAATGGCATCGCCTTTTATGGCATGGCCTTGCATATTGAACAGCGCCAGACGAGGGCCACAGTCTGGGCAACAGATGGTTTCTGCATGAAAACGTCTGTCAGCAGGCGTTTGGTATTCGGTCGCACATGCCTTGCACAGGGGAAATGCCGACATGCTGGTTTGCGCCCTGTCATAAGGCAATGCACGTGTGACGGTGTAGCGCGGACCACAGTGCGTACAGGTGATGAAAGCATGTCGCCAACGTCGGTTGGAAGGGTTCAGCAATTCTTTCAGGCAATCAGCACAAACGGCCATATCTGCGCCAATGGCCGTGGCGGCAGGCCCGTTCAGACTGTTTTGAATGACAAAGTCAGTACGGGCCTGAACAGGCACGTCCTGGGCATGCACGGTATCGACACGCGCTTGCACGGGCGCATCGGTGCGCAATCGCTGCAAGAAAGCATCAAGTTGTGAGGTGCTGCCCTGGGCTGCAATTTCAACGCCCATGGCATCATTATGCACCCAGCCAACAAGTTGAAGTTCGTGCGCCAAGTGCCAGACAAATGGCCTGAATCCGACCCCCTGCACTAGGCCGGTGACGCGGATCAGTCGCTCTACCAAACTTTTGGCTTGAAGGTGGGTGAATTGCCAATCTCGACACATTCGCCGTTTTGGCAAAGCACATACAACCCCTGTTTTTGAGCGTAGTTTTTAACGCTATCGCTCATGACCATGGCCGCAACAGCCCCCAGTGCCTGGTGGTTCTTGTAGAGTGGAAACAAACGCTTGAGCTTTTGCATTCTTTGCAGGTGATCATCCACATGTTCCTGTGTCAGTTTACTTTTGCACTCTACAGCAATCAAAGTACCATCGTTCACGACCAAAAGGTCAATCTCAATGTCTTCACCATCGCGATGCGATGCAGCTTCTGGATAAACCTCATGGACTTCAATCCCTTCTGCCTGAAATAATCGAACCACTGCCGGAGCCACCATGTGTTCTACAAACTCGCCTAGCCGATTGCCCAATTCGCCCAATTGTTTGGACAGTTGACTGAGAATAAGGTCGGTTTTGGCACGCGACTGGGCATCGCGCTCTTTGAAAAGACGTTCGGTTTCTTGAAACCTGCGGTCAGACTCCTGGAACCGACGCTCAGTTTCTTGAAACATGCGCTCAGTTTCCTGGGATCGACGCTCAGTTTCCTGAAACATACGCCAGACATCGTCAAATGTGGGGTGTTCAAGTGTGGTCATGTAAGTCTTCCTTGTCACAATTTAAATCTATCCTATCTTGTGCCCAAGCGACACCTTCGCGCAAAAACGCAAGCCATTCATCCATGCCTTCGCCCGTGGTGGCCGAGAGTTGAATCACCCGAATCCGGGGATTGACCTGTCTTGCATAAGCAATGGTTGTGTTCACGTCGTAAGTCAAATGTGGCAAAAGGTCAATTTTGTTGAGCAGCATCAGACTGGCTGCACGAAACATATCCGGGTATTTGATGGGTTTGTCTTCGCCCTCGGTGACTGACAAAATCACGACTTTATGCGCCTCGCCCAAATCAAAAGCTGACGGGCAGACCAGATTACCGACGTTTTCTATCATCAACAGTGAACCTTTGGCCAGATGGAGATGCTCCATGGCGTGCCCCACAGCGTGGGCATCCAGATGACAGCCCTTGCCGGTATTGATCTGAATGGCCGCAGCACCTGTGGCACGAATACGATCGGCATCCTGGCTGGTTTGCTGATCGCCCTCAATCACCGCTATGGACTGCTGCTCCAACAATTCAATGGTCTTGCACAGCAAGGTGGTTTTGCCAGCGCCAGGGCTTGAAACCAGATTCAGCGCAAAAATACCGAGCAGCGCCAAGGCACACCGGTTGGCCTGGGCATAAGTGTTGTTTTTGGCCAAAATATCTTGCTCAATCTGCACCATGCGATGGGTAGAAACGCCATGAGCGTGTGAATGCTCATGGGGATGATCATGGCTGTGACGGGTACCGTCCGCATGAACATGGTCAGTTGATTTACTTTCAATTTGGATGTCATCAGAGTCGCAGCCGCACGTCATACACATTGTTATCTCCTTTTTGGTAACCATATCCTAAAAACTAAATCATCGAAGTATGACATCGCACACAATCGAATAAAAAATGTCCGAGTTGGTACAGCTCAACGTCACCATTTGGTGTCAGTCATCATGTATCAAATCGGCCTCTAACGCACGTCCCTATTGCGTTAGTAGCTATCATTTTTTATAATTCACAGCCACTTCCGACAAAAATCAACACGAACGCAAAACGGCAACATCTGAATTGATTTTGCGTGTACAGTGATAATTGTCGTAATCAGGAGGTGTTACCGTGGATATTGTGATTCTGATCAAAGCTGCCATCATGGGCATCGTTGAAGGGTTGACCGAGTTTTTACCTATCTCATCGACAGGGCACTTGATTTTGGCCGGTGCTCTGCTGGGGTTTGACGATGACAAAGCCAAAGCTTTTGACATTGCCATTCAGACGGGAGCTATTTTCGCGGTCATTTTGGTTTATTGGCAAAAAATTCGTGACACAGTGGTGGCGCTTCCCACCGACAAACAGGCACAACGCTTTGCACTGAATGTGCTGGTGGCATTTTTACCGGCTGTCATTTTGGGTCTGCTGTTTGGCAAGGCCATCAAGGCCCATTTGTTTACTCCTGTGATAGTGGCAGGCACTTTTATTGTGGGCGGTCTCATCATCATTTGGGCAGAACGCCGTCAGCGCACCAACCCTGCTGCGGCACATATTCAAGATGTGGATGCCATGACGGTCATGGATGCCCTGAAGGTGGGGTTAGTGCAATGCCTGGCCATGATTCCTGGTACCAGCCGCAGTGGTGCAACCATCATCGGCGGCATGTTGCTGGGTTTGTCGCGCAAGGCGGCGACTGATTTTTCGTTTTATTTGGCTATCCCCACCCTGATAGGCGCAGGGGCCTACAGTCTTTATAAGGAACGCGCCTTGTTGTCAATGGCAGATATCCCTCTGTTTAGCGTAGGGCTGGTGGTGTCTTTCCTGAGTGCCTGGTTGTGCATTCGCTGGCTGCTAGGCTACATTGCAACGCACAGCTTTGTAGGTTTTGCCTATTACCGCATTGTTTTTGGTTTGGTGGTGTTGGCTACAGCCTGGAGCGGCGCAGTCACATGGTCTGCCTGAATCTGACTATCGACCTAAGGGTTCACCCTTGGGTGAAAGTGCTTTCAACTGAAAATTCAGGGCTGAAGCCATGAATGAATCACAATTAGTTGACATGGATCAGCTTCAGGTGGGTTTGTATATCCACCTGGACATGAAATGGTTTGACCATCCGTTTCCGTTTAGCCATTTCAAAATCAAGAACGAGGATCAAATCAGGGTTCTTCGCAGTCTGGGCTTGAAGTCCATGCGTTACAGCTCCGAACTCAGTGACCCCAATGTGCGCATTGGTGACAACGGTAAAACCCAGATACCCGCTGAGCCAACACCCATCGTGCCCGTTGAACCGTCCCCCGCCATGCTGGTCAAACGGGCCATGATGGCGCAAATGAAGCTGCGTCGTGAAACAGCCGAGCATATTGAAAAGGCGTTTATCAACACAGCCCACACGGTTCGGGACATTGAAAAAAACATTTACAGCCGTCCTGCTGAAACCCTGAAACAGGCCACCCAACTGGTGCAACAGATTGCAGACTCCATTTTGAGTTCGCCTGAGCTGGCTATTCAGGTCATGGGCGACAAAATGGGGGGTGAAGAGCTTTATTTTCATGCGCTCAATGTGACCATGCTGTCTTTGATGATGGCACGTGATTTGAAGTTTCCTGCCGATGTGGTGGGTGCGTTGGGCGTGGGCGCACTCCTGCATGATATTGGTCGCAAAGAAGTGCCCAATAAAATTTTATTGAAAACCGAGCCACTGACACTTGCTGAGAGAAATTTTTTTGAGTTGCACCCTACCTACGGGGTTGAAATTGCCAAGCGCATGCACATCGCCCCTGCTGCGCTATCCATCATTGGGGAGCACCATGAACTGTTTGACGGCACAGGTTATCCAGCCAAGCTCAAAGGTGAGTCCATCAGCCTGCTCGCACGCATTGTCGTGATCGCCAACACCTACGACGAACTGTGTAACCCCCTATTGATTGCAGATGCACTGACACCGCATGAGGCTCTGTCGCTCATGTTTGCCAAAATGCGAAGCAAATACGATTCCAAACTGCTGAGTGCCTTTATTCGCTGCCTAGGGGTTTATCCGCCAGGCACGATCGTGCAGTTGTCCAATGGCTTGATTGCAATGGTCTCTAC
Organism: uncultured beta proteobacterium; assembly: GCA_903929815.1. Classification (GTDB taxonomy): domain Bacteria; phylum Pseudomonadota; class Gammaproteobacteria; order Burkholderiales; family Burkholderiaceae_C; genus Rhodoferax. Next base: position 4,802 of record CAIYWD010000253.1, on the reverse strand, counting down.
GGTCAATACCGCCCACCCCATGAAGCCCATTGTGGTCGTATATGACGCAGATGTGCCCAAAGAAGAAGCCATTATTTTGGACATGGATGCACAGCCTGATCTGATGATTGGCAAGGCCGTTCGCCCAAGCCAGGTGCCGCGCGAGGTTTATATTTACCTGAGTCCCAGGAAACGTGTCAGCTATTACTTTGACGCATCTTCAGCCAAGTCACAGGATGGCAAGCGATGAGTGACTTGACGCGCCTGATGCTTGACCACACTCCAGAGCTTTTGCTGCTGGTGGACCCTGTCACCATTCAGATTGTGAGGGTCAATGCGCCTGTAGCGTCGGCTCTGGGGTACTCACAGGAGCAATTGGTGGGCATGCCCATCACCGACATTGAATGCGCCTTGCAAGATGTGTTTTATTGGGATGATGTTAAAACGGGTCACTATCCGGATGTCCATAACAGGGAAGGGCAGTACAGGCGTGCAGACGGAGAGTTACTGACCGTCACCAAATCCATTGAGTTGCTTGACCACGGTGGCGTGCCACTGTTGCTGGTGGTGGCTGTGACACAGGCACAAAGTGTGCAGCAGGTTCAAGACACCCTGGCACAGACTTTGTCACAGTTGCGTGCCACGCTTGAATCGACCGGCAATGGTATTTTGGTGCTGGATTGGCACGGCAAGATCAACGGCATGAACCGCCAGTTCAGTAAATTGTGGAAGTTGCCAGAGGCATTGTTGCAAGCACAAGATGATGCACAGGTGCTTGAATTTATCGCACAGTCGGTGCAAGAGCCTGACATTTTGCAAGCACGTTTGAATGCCATTGTCGATCACACTGACACCACGGATACTCTGTTTCACAAGGATGGTCGGGTATTTGAGATGAGTTCTCATCCGCAGTATCTGGATGAACAGATTATTGGCAGAGTGTTCAGCATTCAAGACATCACCCAGCGCACGCTCGATGCTCAGGCACTGCTTGAATCACGTAATCGGCTTGAAGAGCGTGTGCTGGCTCGAACGGCTGATTTGCACAATTTGAACGAAACGCTGCAACGTGAAAAGGAACACCTGGCCGTCCTGGTCAAGGAATTGGAGTCCGCGCAAAACCAGTTGTTGCAATCCGAGCGCATGGCCTCCATTGGTCAATTGGCAGCCGGTGTTGCTCATGAAATCAACAATCCCGTCGGGTTTGTCAACTCCAACCTGGGTTCACTGGAACGCTATGTGGCCAATCTTTTACGACTACTTTCGGCTTATGAGCAAACTGAAAACACCTTGCCAGAGTCTGCCGCGCAACGTATTTGCCAGGTCAAGCAAGACATTGATTTTGAATTCATGTGTGATGACATCAAGGCCTTGCTCACCGAATCGCTTGATGGTCTCAAGCGTGTGACCCGCATTGTGCAAGACCTGAAAAATTTTTCGCATGTGGATGAATCAGAACTACAAATGGCTGACCTTGAAGCGGGGTTGGAAAGCACACTGCGTGTGGTTTGGAACGAGCTGAAATACAAAGCAGAGGTGGTGCTGGAATTTGCCGGTATTCCAAAAATCATGTGCTACCCATTTCAGTTGAACCAAGTGTTCATGAACCTATTGGTCAATGCTTCACATGCCATTGAAACAAAAGGGAAAATTACGATACGCACAGGTTTTGATGCCAGCCAGATTTGGATTGAAATTCAAGACACAGGCAAAGGCATCAACCCCGAACATTTGCCTAGAATTTTTGACCCCTTTTTCACCACCAAACCCGTGGGCAAGGGAACGGGCTTGGGGTTATCGCTGTCTTACAGCATTGTTAAAAAGCACAATGGCCGAATTGAAGTCGCAAGCCAGCCAGGCCATGGGGCCACATTTACCGTGTTTTTACCCATTGCTGAAAGCAGCAGCAGTTCTCAATTTAAAATTTTCAATGACGAAAACACTTTAATTTTTAAATAGGTTGCGAAATATATTCAGGGCAAATTTATTCTGTAGCCAACCTCGTCATTCCCAAGAAGGCGGGAATGACGAGAATTCAACAATTCGGCATCAGAACAAATTTACCCTGTCATGACCGCAGCGCGTCCAAATCTGCCAACTTACATGGACATCAAAATAGGTCTCTAACGCTTACCAGTAAGTGATTCACAATAAGTTTCCTACCTCATAATTTCAAAAAACATAGCGAACTATGCAATACCAGAGCGGGTTATAGCCGAATTGCGTACAATTTTTGACGTAGAAAACTTTCAGTTAAGCGCTTATTGCGTTAGTAGCTATAATAATCGAAGCACTGAAGCAGCACTGATGTCGTTCAGGCATCTTGTGTGGCCGAGCGGGCAGATGCGCTGAAAACAGGGTGTGCAGTCTAGGGGTGGTTGATAAGTGGCATCGTTCTTGAGCCACAAGACATGGGCATGCGCATTCAGTGGTGGCGTGTGCTGCGGGCTGCTTGAGCCAAAAATAGCCACCTGTGGCACGCCAAAGCCTGCGGCAATGTGCATCAGACCTGAGTCATTGCTGATAGTGGCTTTGCAAGCACTGACCACACACATCGCTTGCATGAGAGATGTTTTACCTGCCAGATTGACACGAAGATGTTTATTCTTGTTACAGATGCGTGCGATGTTGGAACATAAACCGGCCTCTTTGCCAGAGCCTAACAATACCACGGGTGCATCGAGTTGACTTGCCAGTGCTGCAAAGTGGTGGATGGGCCAGCGCTTGGCTTCTCCATATTCAGAACCCGGGGCTAATACATAGTAGTTGCCATAAGACAGCCCGAATTGATCAAGGGTGGCACGGACATCAGTGGATGTCAACTGCAATTGAGGCGGGTCATGCCTAACATCATCGCCACAGAGGGCAGCATAAAACGCCACCATGGGCAGTTGCTGGCGACTCGACGGGGTTTTCAGGCGGTGGGTAAGCAGACCAAAGCGCATTTCACCCCAATAACCCACACGTTTGGGAATGCCTGCAAAAAAAGGCAACAATGCGCTTTTGAAAGAATTGGGGCAGATGTAGGCTATCTCAAACTGCCCATGCATCTGCGTGGCCAGACGGCGACGTTCTCGCAGGTGCAAGCCACCATGCGCAAAGGGAAATTCAATGATGTCTGCCACATGCGGCATGGCACGGTAAACAGAAGCCACCCAAGGCAGCGCCCCTACGGTCAGACGCTCACCGCGCGAATGAAGTTGGCGCAAAAGGGGTTCGGTCATCACGGCATCGCCAATCCACTGCGGGGCGATGACAAGGCTTGGACACCCATGACCTGACATAAAAAAAATTAAGAATTAAGAACTAATTTTTTGATTTTGAATTGTGTTTTGAGTTTATAGACTGTGCCGCAATAAGGGCACTGGGCACCGTCTTTGTTGCTCAAAACATCCAAAGAGACCCTGGGGTGGGTGTTCCATAGCTTCATGTCGGCCAAGGGGTTGGGGCAGTGAATGCAGCCCTGGGTGTTCAGGTCTGATAAAAAAAGTTCAAATTTTGCTTTGCTCATCAATACTTTACCTCTAAGAAGTGCAGTTTATGGCACGGTTTTTGTGATGCATCAGACTGTTGTGAGCCAGTGGGTATATTTGGGGTTGCGGTGATTGACGATGTCAAAAAATGCGTTCTGGATTTTTTCGGTGATGGGGCCACGGCTGCCCACGTAGTCTGCCTTGCCCAGTTCAATGCGGTCAAGCTCACGAATGGGAGTGATTTCGGCGGCAGTACCAGTGAAAAAGGCTTCATCAGCAATATAAATTTCGTCGCGGGTGATACGCTTTTGAACCACTTCGATCCCCAGGTCTTGACAAATGTGCAGCACAGTATTGCGGGTAATGCCGTTCAGTGCCCCAGCAGACAAGTCAGGCGTATAGACCACGCCATCTTTGACCATGAACAGGTTTTCTCCAGAGCCTTCAGAGACAAAGCCGTTGGCATCGAGCAACATGGCCTCGTCGTAGCCGTCGTCAAGAGCTTCCATATTGGCCAAAATGGAGTTGGTGTAATTGCTGACGGCCTTGGCCTGTGTCATGGTGATGTTGACATGATGGCGGGTGAAACTGGAAATTTTGACCCGAATGCCGCGTGTCAAACCTTCATCGCCCAAATAAGCCCCCCATGACCAGGCGGCCACCATCAGGTGAATGGTGTTGCCTTTGGGACTGATGCCCAGTTTGCGGCTGCCAATCCAGCTCAAAGGCCGCAGGTAGCACGATTCAAGCTGGTTGGCACGAACCACAGCTATTTGTGCCTCCATGATGTCATCGAATGTAAATGGAATTTTCATTCGCAAAATTTTGGCGCTGTTCAAAAGGCGCTGAGTGTGGTCTTGCAACCTGAAAATTGCCGTGCCCTCATCCGATTTGTAAGCACGAACCCCCTCAAAAACACCGCAGCCATAATGCAGAGTGTGGGTCAGCACATGAATATTTGCGTCTCGCCAATCCACCAATTGGCCATCCATCCAGATTTTTCCATCACGATCAGACAGGGCAGAAGAGGGCAGGGGAGGGGACATGGCGTGGTTCTTTCAGAGGAGAGTGCGGTTGAAAACAGGGTTAAAAGCGTGTACGAAGGTTCAAGCAGATATTATCCTGGATTCTTCAGTTGACCGCTTATTACCTTCACTAAACCGTTATGAAAATTGATATTTGTGACTTCGATGAAGTGTACCCTTTGGGTGAGAGCGCTACGCACCCGATTGAGCTACTGGCAACACGTCTGGGGGTGTTGTTCCTCCTAGCAGGCAGTAGCCTGCGTCGTCGTCTCGCCTACCCAGACGCGCCGCCAGCAGCCCACTCGGGCGCGTTCAACTGAGGAAT
>CAIYWD010000252.1 GCA_903929815.1 uncultured beta proteobacterium | reverse complement strand
CATCATGCTCAATGAGTTTGCGGTCAATTCGCTCAATGTCTGTATGCACCAACTTTTCAAGCGACCGCAAATCACCTTGCGTTGCAAGCGACGCATCAAGCGCATCAGAAAGTATCTCGCGCTGTGCATTAACAAATGCCTCCGCCTGGATGGGTGCTACACCAGAAGCTTCAAGCTGTCTGACATATTTCAGTGTGTCAAAAGTAATGGTACTCATGCCGCACAGTTTACATCCCCATGCAAGGAGTCTGTGCCGTAGCACGGTACTCGAGATGTCAAACCTAGCACCCTGGACAGTATTGAACGGCAAACCGGCTTAGGATATGGTCAACAATAAGTTTTTTTTATCGTTCCCACGCTCCTGCGTGGGAACGCAGCCCCCGAGCGCTCCTGCGCCCACTGTCTCACTAAACGTACAGAACGTTCCCATGCAGGAGCGTGGGAACGATAAAACGCTTACTGGACGTGCGTTACAGGGTGTTTTGACTACGAAAACACCTTCCACAGTACAGCCATGGTAAAGGCCAGATTAAAGCCGATCATCCACTGCAACAATGCAAGTTTGCCATCATGCTCAATGAGTTTGCGGTCAATTCGCTCAATGTCTGTATGCACCAACTTTTCAAGCGACCGCAAATCACCTTGCGTTGCAAGCGACGCATCAAAAGTGATGTGGGATTCTGGGAGCGAGGGCATCTCGCCCTCGGGTGTTTCGATGGCAAGATGCCATCGCTCCCAGGTTTTTGGCTCACGTACCATATCACTTTGAATCGCACCCCAGGAGGTGGGAACGATAAAATTTGTTATACCTTCAAGTCCGACAGGCTGCTAGTTTCCAGTTGTACTACAAGTTGAATCTGTTGCAGATACTGGCTTGCAAGTTCTAGCGCGACCAGTTATTGCAACTATCAGGCGTCTGGTTTGACTGAATTCTTCGCTGCCTGTGACATCGTTGCGTGCAATCGACATGGTAAAGTTTCTTAGGTCTGAACTGACAGGTTTTGGATATCCATGTGCATCAAATCTGATATAAGGCGGTGACGCATTTGGGGAATTGTTGGCAGTGATCGTCAAATAACTCGGAAGTGGCTCTGCTTTCTCATAAATCAAAGTGTCTGTTCCCAATTCGTACGTGCGATTGCCATTCACATCCACAAAGGCAATCATGCCAGTATTCCAATTGGAACCGTCTAAAGGAATAATCACTGCATCCCTACCTCGCTTCATTGCTTCGCTACGTGCAGCATTAATGCTTGCCAAAAGTGAGTTCACTCGAGTTGTGAGTTCGGCATTGCGCAAAAAAGTAGTCAAACTGGGGACTGCAACAGTCATCAAAATCGCTGCCACGGCAACGGTGACCATCAATTCGATAAGAGTAAAGCCGAAGGCAAGTGCGGAAGTGGTTTTCATTTCCAACACACGGTTGTGTTTGTTCCGGTGCAGTCTTTGGTGCCTGTGCTTGTGATTAGCAAGTTACCTGCTTCAGGATCAGACTTGATGGAGGTGGCGATGACGCGAACACAGTCAGCAATAGGAAGCGTTCCGCCTGCGCCATCCGGGCAAGTATCTGCGGACAAGAGATACGCAGAGTTGGCCAGGTTATCACCTGACCACGTTTTGAAAGGCGCTGTCGAAGGTGTTGCCACACCACTTGAGTTGGTTGTAAACGCCAGATAGACATTGCGCTGAGTCATATAACGTTCCTCTTGCTGTAACAATTCTGTCAGTGCTTTTCGACCTTCAGCCCTTCTTCCCTTGAGAATGGAATCAACGTAAGAAGGATAGGCAATACTGGCCAGGATGCCAATAATGGCTACGACAATCATGATTTCAATCAATGAAAATCCACTGCACAATTTGAACTTCATGGATCATTCCTTCAGGTCTTGGTAGTTGTTGATTTGGCGCCAGCTCATGCGACCGGTAGTGACTGTTTGACTAGCGGTACTTCCAGGGGCAATACCATTGGAACCTTGCTGAAAAACCTGGCGAGTCATCGTTTTTGTTCTTCGACCCGTACTGTTGCTGTGGGTATAGGTGGTTGCAGGTGAAATTTCCTGAACCAAAGGCTCACCCAATATGCCAACAGTCGAACCAACTGATGTTGCATTACCGATCTGAATATCCACAGAATAAACATTGCCACCACCACCCGTGGCTGAACAAGCTGTGGTTGAACTGGTGCTAGGAATCAAGCTACCAAAAATTACTTTGTCACCGAAGATTGTTCCGTTGCTTACCTGCCGTTCACCAGAATTAGGCAAATTAGACACCCATCCCGATCTGGGGTTATCAGTATCCGTATTCGTGGTGGCTCTCCCTGGGGTAAATGCTGGGACGGTAATAACGCCCGTGGTAGCATTGGCTGTGCCAAGTTTTAACCGACGGCGATCACTGATGGCACTGGTTGCGGAACTGGCAGGAGAACTGTCCAGTGTTGTTGAACCATTGTCATACAGCATATAAATCGATTGAATGGTGGTGCTTGCCCTGTCGCTCACTTCAAGGTACTTGCCGGTACCAAACAACACATAGAAACTACCGGCTACAGAAGGAGGGCCAAAAGCAACGCTGGGCGCAGCACTGATGGGTTGCTCATTGCCAGAAGCATCTTTGGCAATAAACATGGGAATGGGGTTATCGGTAGTTCCCTGTTTGTAATAAGACAAGTCGCTGATATTCCAGTTGGCAGTGCCTGCCGCTGTAAAGTCGAGCTTCCACAAATTGCCATGCAGATCACCCATGAAAATATAAGCAACCTCCTTGGCCACCCCTAACGCTGCCCTGAAATTGAGAAGCCCTGTCGGCTTACTGGCACTCAAGGTGCTATTAACCGGCAAGGTGATTTTGTAATAGTTGGTACCCAGAGCCCAAGCAGTTCCTGCCGCTTTACTGAGGTCCAGAATAAAAAGTGTAGGGTTGCCGGTGGAACTGAACACGCCGCTGTCGGTCACGTAATTGTTGACACCACCGCCAAAGACGGCATACCATTTGTAGGTGGAACCCGTTGCGCTGGTGCGCAGTTTTAATATTTGAGGCCGACCTGTCACGTAGCCTAGGTCAGCATCGTCGGCATTGGTGAACTCCCACATGACATCGGCAGCAGAAAAAGTGGCCGGGTTGGTGACATCAAGCGCAAAAACACCCTTGCCCCCCCCACCAGTGCCAGACACTAAAACGGTTTTCCAGTTGCTGCCAACCAGGGCTTCGGCGACTGCCGGTGTGCCATCCAGGTAGCTTTGGTGGTTATTGAGATACGTGGTGCTGGTCAATGCCGATAGTTTGGGGCCTAGCCAGCTTGGAATGTAGGCAAACAGTTCATCGCCCGTGGCACCGTTAAATGCGTGAAGCATGCCATCATTCGCACCCACAAACACTGCCGAAGTGCGATCTTTGTTGGCGGTGTAGAAGCTGCCGTAGCCAGAGTCATTGATCGTGTTGGAGGGTACACCGGAATAGATAACCCCTGAATTGATGACATCTCCCATCAGCTTGCTGCGTGGCCTGAAAGGGTTACCTTCCTTGGTCCTGTCGCCACGCAGATAGTTCAGACGATCTTCACCCAAACCATCCTCAGTAGCTGTGGGACTAATTTTATTCAGTGATGTTTGCAAGCCCGTTTCAACCGTGGCCCATGTGAATGCTGCAGCGACCGGATTCGCAGTAGCCCCAGCATTGCCCACCACAATGTTACGCGATGTGGCTGGCGCTGTCAGGGCGGCCAGTCGCGTTGCCGCCGTCCAAGTGGAATTGTCGCCAATGCTCACCACATTGCCGCTGCTGACATTCACGGGAATAGCCAACAGGTCACCACTCCAGTCGGAAGTGTCAAAAGTGCCCTGGTAAATGGTGCTGCCTGCCTGGGTCAGATTTTTGGACTGGATGGCGCCACCGGCGATGCTTCGGGCAGCCGTTGATGCACGCTGAAAAATTTCGTCAAATGCGCTCAGCACGCCCCGTGCATCACTTTGCAAATAGTAGGTATTGGCTTCACCGACCCGGCTTGTGCGGGTATTGGTATCCTGCCAAACATAATTGTTGAAACTGTTATTTTGCTCGTTAAAGAACGGGTTGCCGTAGGTGTTGTAAGGGTTCTTTTCGGTATTGGATGGGTCGGATTCAAAACCGCCGTATTTTGCGGATCGAAACAACTGGTTCGATGATCGACGGGTTGTCGCACTGTTGGAACCACCGTACTCGTTGACGTCAAAGGTAAATGTCTTGACGCGAAGACCGGGGCGTTGCAGCGTGGTACCCACAGTGCCTGCAGCAGTTGCATTGGTCCAGGTAGTACCACGAATGTCATGCGTATGTGCCCAATAGGCAGAACCGACGATGGATGTGTCTCCCGAAGCACTGGTCAGTGAAGAAGTGTTGGCACTGTTGGGATTGGGACTGAGAACGGTGGAGCGCGATACATTGGCACCATCGAGGTATGTTCCGGATGTTTTACTCTCGAACTTTCCAGCAATGCCTTGCCAATAGGAAATATCGGGAATGTTATTGGTGCTGCTGGCTGTCGGTAGTCTGCTGTTGTAATCCCAAGAGTTGATATCACCTATCATCACAATATTGCTTTTCAGGCAAGAATAGTCACCCGTATTTGATCGTCCATTGCCGTAGGGGTCTGTCCATCCAGTATCGCTATCGGTGGACACAGGAAATCCATCGTACATTTCTGTCGTGATGCCACTGATGGCATTAGAGCTGGGTGGGAGCCCCTGCAAATATCGAAGCGCCTGGTAGTGCAGTTCGCCAATGGGATCATACTTTTTGTACCGTCCTGCCACAGAACCAGTGCGACCGAATTGGTTTACATAGTTAACCACACCACTTAAGTAAGCCGAACGTCCATCGGTGGTTAGAACAGTTGTGTTGTTATCAGGGTTGGAATTAAAGACACCAGTCACATTGTTCCATTCCTGGTTTGGATTACCCCCGCTGGGTGTATTGTCAAATCCATTGATATCAAATGTCTTGACACCAACATATTTCATGGCTGCACGCAGCACACCACCATAACGACTGGTATTTTGATCCATCAGATAACCAAATGCTGACAGTCGCAATCGGTCTGCATAGTGTTGAATGGCACCTTCTGGCTTGAACGAAGGGTGTGGTGTGGTCGCTGCATCAGAGTATTGGGAACAAATCTTCCAATACCTCACGTCTTTCAAGGCATAGGTGCTGGTGTCTCGGTCACATACCTGTACTCGTGAAAAGAAGTAACCGTCGCTGTTGAGCGCGCTCGCCGTATTGGTAGGTGTCCATGAGCCTGTATAGGGTCTGCTGTAGCATTGTTTTGCAACACCGCTTCTGGGGTCATTGATACCACCGTATGGTGCGCTGGTGGAGCCATGCCAATAACAATCAATACCGCCATAGGCAGGTAAAACTGTCCAGGTGGTGGTTGTGGCATCGTTTTTACCAAACCAAATTTCTTTGGTACCGCTGAAGGTGTAAGTTGCACCTTCATTACCGAGAAGCACTGCATCAGACGGCAGAGATGCTGAAGAGGTAGAAGAAGTACCTTTTTGAATGGCAGCAGCCGCTCCCCCCAGTGTGTAATCACTCACCGTTGAAGATTTGGCTGTTCCAAAGTAAATTTGGTTCAGTCGATTGGCCACGTAGATATCGTTTGTCCCGGCAGCAGTCACCATTGCGCTGGGTACCGCACCAAAATATAGCTCACCGGTGGTAAAAGATGCAGACGCGAAATTGGTTGAAGTAATGGCGCGCGATGTACCTGATCGGTACAGTCGTTTTGACGGAAAATTGGAACTGTTCCACATGTTGATGGGGTCGCCAGCGGGAATGATGGCACGCTGCAACACGGTCAATGTGGTGGTATCAATCACACGGTCACCACCGGTCAGCGACAGACGCAGCATGTCGATGGCAGAGCTTGATGCCCAGTTCAGAAAATTACCACTAAAGGCATCGTTGGCCGTGGTGGTGCCTATGTCGGTTCCATCCTCTCTGTAATCCTTGTAGCTTTTGCTGCCTCTGGAACACATGCGTGAGGTCCAAGTCTTTTCGGCAGTGTTGGTGGGGAATCCGGATGGCGCGGCAGATACCGGGATGGCCTTGCCCGCCCGCACAAAACGTTTGTAGGCACTGGTTTGACCTGAAGGCGCACCAGTACCCGCATTGTCATAGGTATAACAGCTCTCAGCATCGTAATACCCAAGGTATTCGATGGTCGGGGAGTAGGTCACATCGTCTGTGGTGCTGTTGTTGTTGTTGTCAGGATCGACGTATTGCGCCCCCACAGTTGGGAACTCGACCGACAAAGCTAACGCCAATGCCGGCTTGTCAGCAGCAGATGGCGCATAAAGCGGATCTGCTGATAACGTAATCGGAGGAATGCTAGGCGGAGATGATTGACCCAACGCAATCAATGAAACGATAGCCATGACGGGCAATGCCAGCAGAAGCACCGTTTTTGACCATGACCAAGTGTGTGCTACGTTGCGCAGTCGCATGGAGATGCTTTGCAACAGGCTGGAGACAGCCAAGGGAAACTGAAACAGGGTGTGGTCTCTGATGTGCATGAAATCACCTCGTTGGTTAAATTCTGTAAAGCATTTGAACGACTGCCTGAATATCGGTGCGTGGTCCAAAACCCATGACTGTGACGCGGTACAAAATCTCCGTATCGCGGCCGGATGCATCTGCTTTTTCTACTCGCAAATCGGCTGTCGATATAGGCTCAATGATGTAACGCGGTGCCAGTGCAGGTTGCACACCTACTACGCCGGTGACGAAATTGGCAGACGTATAAGTACCAAAAGCTACCGTGGTTGCGGCACTGCTGGTGACGGTGAAATCAACCGTTAGCCAGGCAGGTTTACCGGTAAGAACACTTCCACACAAGCCCAGCTTGCTGACTGAAGTGCCCGAAGTGCCGTACGCCTGCACACTGGTTGAAGCGCCGCAACCAACATCTGGAAAAACCAATGAATTAGCGCCATCGAATATCCAGCCACTTCTTGAGCGTGTCGTTGGGCACGATGTGGGAAACGCTGCTGAACAAAGTTCCAGTGTGGAGTTGAAGATCAGATCGGTCTCGGCATCAATCAAGCCAGCCTCAGCCGACTGCCAAGCCAACTGGAGATCACGGTCATTGCGCGCACCGCGTTCACTCATCAACGCAATTTGTGCGCCGCCCACGCCCAACAGCGACACAACCACCAAAATCAGCAGCACCATGATCAACGTTACACCCTTCTGGTCACGTGATCGCGGTGTGTGATGCCACAAAGATAATAATTTGTTCATATCAAAGACCCTGATCGTTTCTAAGATGGATGGTGAAAGTGACTACCTGTCTCAATCGCCCGTCAATGGCTGGGGTGAATCTGGTGCCTTTGTCAGGGCTTGAATCGGTATCGGCTGTAGAAAGTGCAAAGCCTGGTGTATCAGAAGAAGAATCCTTACGAAAACCAAAAAAGGGGTAAAAGGTTTGCGAAACACGCTCTTGTTGTGAATTTAGAGCCCCGCGCAACACCATGCCGATGCGAATGCTGCGAACGCGCCGCCAGTTGTCGTAGGTAGCTTTGGATGACGGATCGCCTCCGACCACCATTTGGTTAGCGCGAAGGTATTTCTCAGGCACAGAATCTGTTGCACCTGTAAATGCCGTATTCACCGATGTAAAACCGTCAACCCCATATAAAACCTGAAAATTTTCAACACCTTGAATAATAGGCTGCGCGCTGTACGGCGCCAAACCATTGTTGGATCGTGAGCACATCAACGATGGCTCACCATCACTACCCACAGCCACATGAAAAACACTCACCATGCGATCGTTTCTGTCAATAGGAATGGTATTAATGGCGTTGCCGGCACAGTCAATCATGGTGCCATCAGCAGCAGCTGCAGCAGAACTCGATGTGTCATTATTGAGTTTGGCGGTTTGGTACCTCAGAATAAGTACATCACTGCCATAGCCAACCTCGCCGGACGTTCGGGCAGTGGCTGTTGTCAAGTCTGTTGTCTTGGCTTTTGCATTGTTGAATCCCGTCACGTTGGCAGGAATAAGCCCAAGAGCATCGTCGGTCAAGTCCTTTCCGCTGGGTGGGGTAATGGCATACAGAGGGTCTTTGAAGCCTGCTTGCAATGCAATGCGCTGGATCATGTCGGCTGAAAATCTGCCGTTATCACGCAGTTGGGATGCTGCATCAACGGTGCTAAAGCCTTGTCGCGTCACAATCAGTGCCGAAATAGCTGCCAGTGTGATCAGCAACCCAACCACCAGGGAAACCATCAATTCGACCAGCGTCATGCCCTGGCAGCGATGGCGTCGTGCACAGAAGGCCGAAAGACCCTGGAACTGGCTGAATTTTGAATAAAAAAGACTGCACATGTCAAGCTCCTGCACCTGCTGTTACTTGCAACACAACTGACGGCACCGAGCCAGAGTCTGAGGAACGCTCCAGCGCTGCTGCACCGGTGTTGGATTTATTGGTTGAGCTGCGTGTCCACCCCAATTTGATGACGATGGTTGCACCGGCACCAGCGGTGCAACCCCACTGGGGCAAGCCAGAGGCATCAAAGGGCGTGGTATCAAAGCATGAAACTACCCGTGCCCCCGACAACTCTGCGTCCACCCGTGCCAGCCATTCTGTCATTTCGGCGTTGGCAATAGCGGTTGTATCGGCGCAGCCACTGCTTGCTGCCACGTTCAAGCAATAGGATGCGGTGGGTGCTGCCAGTGGTGACTGATCATCTACCAAGTAAGGGTTGTTGGTTGTTAGTACGCCCACGTCTTTATTGCCACGAATCATGTCTGCCAATTCACGAGCCAACACAGTGGCCGTTGATTGCAGCCGAGCCTCGCGGTTGGCCTGGAGCGCTGCAGCCTGCATGCCAACCATACCCAACAGGCCAAATGACAACACGACAATTGAAACGAGTACCTCGACCAACGAAAATCCTGTTACCGATCGATGGGCGGCTAGGTTGATCTGCATAAAGTGATGATGTTCCATGAGGTACATCATATAACCAAGCTGCACTAATTTGCTGCCGTTTGTCTGCTCTAAATGACCGTTTAGCGGAAAGTGTTGGTTGACATTGTTTTGCGCCTGACAGTCAGTTGGCTACACCACCATTGTTACAAAATTCAGCGCTTGTCCATAGTGCGTTATAACTTTTGATATTTGCAGGCGGATCACATCCTACCGGAAACTGATCTGTGCCAACCCACCTCAGTTACCATGCCAACTTGACCCATTAAAGTTACAAGCCTTTTTGCCCTCTAGCGCTTATCCAGTATGCGTTAGTAGCTATCAAAATAGTTGCAAAACACCCCCATCGCACCTGATGCCCTACCCCGCGCTCTGCAACGCCAGCCCCGCGTGTTCTCTGAGCGGATGAAAGTGAATGGTAGGAAACCGCTCTTGTGCCAGACGAACATCGTAAGGGCTGGTACACAAATATGCCAGCGTATCTGCCGCATCACGCGCCATGCGCTGGGGGTAAGCCTCTACAAATACTTTCAGTTCGGCAGGGCTGTTTGCCGTAATCCAGCGGGCACCGGTATATTGACTGCCTTCCAGGCGAATGTCGGCATCGTATTCACCCTTCAATCGGTGCTGCACCACTTCAAATTGCAGTTGGCCTACTGCACCCAAAAGCATGTTGCCCCCCATCTCGGGTTTGAACACTTGAATAGCACCTTCTTCACCCAGTTGCGCCAGACCCTGCTGTAGTTGCTTGGTTCGCAATGGGTTTTTTAGCACCACGGTCATGAACATTTCGGGGGCAAAAAACGGCAGACCGGTGAACAACAGATTGACAGAACCATCGGTGATGGTGTCGCCCAATTGAACACCGCCGTGGGTGGTAAAGCCGACGATGTCGCCGGCGTAAGCCTCTTCTACGGCTTCGCGGCGTTGGCTCATGAAGGTGACCACGCTGGTGGGGCGAAGTTCTTTGGCGGTTCGCATCACTTTCAGTCTCATGCCTGGCGTATATTTGCCTGAGGCCATGCGTACAAAGGCAATGCGGTCACGGTGGTTGGCATCCATATTGGCTTGTACCTTGAACACCACGCCGGAAAATGCTTCATCGTCAGGCTGCACGGTCTGCGTGATGGGTTGTTTGTTCACCACGAGCGAACTGAGCCGTGGCCCCGGCGACGGTGCCAAATCAACCAGCGCGTCCAGCACTTCCATCACGCCAAAATTATTCACACCAGAACCAAAGAAAACAGGGGTTTGCCGGGCTGCCAGAAATTCGTCCTGGTCAAAGGTGGGCGATGCACCAGAAGCCAGTTCCATGCTCTCTTGGGCGATGCTCCATTCCTGACCAAACCGTTGTTGCAGCGCAGCGGGGTTCGTCAATGGCATGGCATCAAAGTCTTGCGGGCGACGATGTGAGCCAGACTCAAACACCGTCATGGTTTGAGTGCGCAAGTTCACAATGCC
This sequence comes from uncultured beta proteobacterium, assembly GCA_903929815.1. GTDB lineage: Bacteria > Pseudomonadota > Gammaproteobacteria > Burkholderiales > Burkholderiaceae_C > Rhodoferax. The sequence goes on along the minus strand of CAIYWD010000252.1, from coordinate 1,067 downwards.
GCCAAAGCTTTTGCCCTGCCCAACAGGCCATGTCATGGGCACACAGGGCATCCCCAGTTCGCGCTCGACTTCGTCCAGAATATCCAGGGGGTCGCGAACTTCGCTGTCCATTTTGTTGATAAAGGTCATGATGGGGGTGTTGCGCTGGCAGCAAACCTCAATCAATCGCCTGGTTTGCGATTCGACCCCGTTGGCCGCGTCAATCACCATCAGGGCAGAATCAACGGCAGTCAGCACGCGGTAGGTGTCTTCAGAAAAGTCCTTGTGGCCTGGGGTATCCAGCAAGTTAATCACATGGTCACGATAAACCATTTGCATCACGCTGGACGCCACCGAAATACCGCGCTGCTTTTCAATTTCCATCCAGTCGCTAGTGGCGTGTCGGGTGGCTTTGCGTGCCTTGACACTGCCTGCAATCTGGATGGACCCGAAAACAACAATAGCTTTTCAGTCAAGGTGGTTTTACCGGCATCGGGGTGGGAAATAATGGCAAAAGTGCGGCATCGGCGGGTTTCAAAGGTGTAGGTCACAAAAGGTTCTCGGAGTTGGGCTGTACCTAGGGCATTCTAAATAAAGCAGTCCAAGGCACATAACCGTTTAGTCCCCCCTCACCCGCTTTTAGTTTTCTGTCAAAATACGCTCAACACTGACGCAAGCACTCAACGCCCCTTACCACACAACGACACATGGCACACCTAAGGATCCGGCTAACAATAACTTCCCGATATCAGCCTTTTATCAAGTAGGCAGAGAAGCATCAGGTGGCATATCCATATCGGGAACTTATTGTTAGCCGGATCCTAAGTAACTTTGACCTTCGCCAGATGGATGATGATTGGCGATCATCGCTATGGACGGTTATGGACAAATTTCCCAAAAGTGGGAGGGAGTCTAAACGGTGACTTCGATGAAGTGTACCCTTTGGATGAGAGCGCTACGCACCCGATTGAGCTACTGGCAACACGTCTGGGGGTGTTGTTCCTCCTAGCAGGCAGTAGCCTGCGTCGTCGTCTCGCCTACCCAGACGCGCCGCCAGCAGCCCACTCGGGCGCGTTCAACTGAGGAAT
>CAIYWD010000251.1 GCA_903929815.1 uncultured beta proteobacterium | reverse complement strand
GCTCGGATTTTGCAAAGATACCATCTTGGCAATGTTCAGACATGTTGGCCATAGCTGATATTGGTTTTTTTGCCAATAAGGCTTACACACGGGTACAACGCAAAATCCTAGAGATCAGGTTGTCTGATCCTAGGTGAATTTCCTCAAATCCCATTCAACTGAACCAGTGCCGCTGTTTTAGGCGGAATTTGTGGTGTTGCTATAGATTTATCGTTTTTTTGGCAAAATCTTCGTTTTCAAAAACATGCATAAATCGTTGATACGCAAATACAAATAGGGTTTTCGGCCAGACACTAGTTACTTGCCAGGCTTGATATGGGCACGTGGGTGCGCAGCGTCGTAGGCCTTGGCAAGGTGGCCAAAATCCAGGCGTGTATAAATTTGCGTGGTGCTGATGTTGGCGTGCCCGAGCAGTTCTTGCACACCACGAAGGTCACTGCTTGATTGCAAGATGTGACTGGCAAAGGAGTGGCGCAGCATGTGGGGGTGAACCGGTGCAGCCAACCCCGCCTGAAGGCTGCGTTTTTTTAGGCGTTGCCAGATCGATTGCGGCGTTAAACGTGTGCCATTGCGCCCCATGAACAAGGCTGGTTGCATATTGGCTTTGGCGGCTGGAACATATTGGCTTCGCACGGCTAGCCAAGCTTGCAAAGCTTCAATCGATTTAGAACCCACCGGCACAATGCGACGTTTATTGCCCTTTCCCAAAACATGCGCTTGGGCACTTTGCATATCTACCCAACCCTGTGCTGTGCTACTGGCTTGTACATCCAAGCCGGTCAGCTCTGCCAGACGCAAACCGCCGCCATATAGCATCTCAACCATGGCAGCATCGCGTGCATCGAGCCAGGGGTCTGTCACTTCGCTGTGAAAACTAGCCAACTGCACAGCATCATCCACACTCAAAGCTTTGGGCAAGGGTTTGATGGCTTTGGGTGCATGCACATCCAACACAGGGTTGCAAGCCACTTGGCCTTCGCTGCCAAGCCAAGTATAAAACCCGCGCCAGCCCGACAAAATCAGGGCAATGCCACGACCGCTGCGCTCTTTGCTGTGCATCTGCGCCACCCAACGCCTAACATGACTGGTCTGTACATCTGTCAAGCTCACACCTGCATGTGCCGCATTGGCCTGAAGTTTAGCCAAATCCAGGGTGTAAAGTGTAACGGTACGATCCGCTAGTCTTTTTTCAAACCGCACATGATCTAGGTAACGCTGCACCAAAGCATCAGGTGCTGGATCGATGTTTGTCATGGCAAGCAGTATAGATGCTGCAATTGATTAAGAATCAGGCTAACAATAAGTTCCCGATAGGGATATGCCCTCTGGTGCTTCTTTGTCTATTTTGTAAAAGACTGATATCGTGAAGTTATTGTTAGCCAGATCCTAAGTAGGAAGCAAAAAATGAGGCTTCCCACTTAAGGCTGGACAGAGATGAAATCAGCTCCCTGCGCTTGTTACGGCTAATCAGACAAATGTGTGAGCTTCCCCTGCCAAGAAAACCACGTGAGCGAATCAAACGTAACCCATTGATATTGCATTTGTCCCGCCTTAAGTGGGAAGCCGAAAACAGTCAAGAGGGTCTAAACGGTTACTCTTGCTTGTTGCTCAAACGAATCCTAGCCGGCCCTTCCCATGGCTCTTGACGGCAATTTCCTGCTTCAATTGCGCGACAAAAGCGGTCAAGTTGACACACAACGACACCTGATTCCTCACCACCACCGCAAAATCCCCCGGTGTCAGCCCCTCCATCCGACGCACCTGGTCCTCCACACTCCGCGCCTCTTCCATCGTCCCGCCCAGTCGGCAATATTCCTGAACAAACAGACCCCACCGCTGATCCGCCGTTAGATAATCAAATTTCACCTTGTGGTTAAACCGGCGCAAAGATGCCATGTCTATTTTGTCCATCCAATTGGTTGTGGCAATAAATATGCCCTCAAAGGATTCCATTTGCGTCAGCAATTCATTGGTCTGTGTGATTTCCCATTGCCTTGATGCTCCGCTGCGGTCAGATAAAAAGCTGTCCGCTTCATCAAGCAGCAAAACGGCATCTTCGTTCAGGGCTTCTTCAAACATTTTGGCCAACCGTTGCTCTGTTTCGCCCACATATTTATCGAGTAAATCTGATGCACGTTTGATCAATATTGGTTTTCCCAATTCATCGGCGATATGCCTGGCCAGTTGACTCTTCCCGGTACCCGATGGGCCATACAAACAAAAGCTGGCTTGGGGGTGAACGCGCAAACCCTGGATGATGGCCGCAATATCCGCGTCGGTATTTAAAAACTCCAGGCTGTAGTGCGTATGCGTTTTGGCTTTCAGGTTTTTGCGGGTTTGGCCCAGCAAGGCACGGCTGCGTTGCAGCGTCATTTCAATGTTTTGCCAGGCCTGGCCGGGGGCGGTGGTGGCACACAGGCGGGCAACCCGTGCGGCACGTTCAAGCTGTGCTGGCAGCAAGTCGTCCAGTTCGGCAATGGCCGCCACGGCAGCAGCGTTGGGGGCATACTGGCCCAAATGGTCTTGTGCAATGCGATGGCGCACCTTGCGGGGCGGAATGCGAAAAGCCAGCGCATAGTCAAAACGGCGCAGGTAGGCATCGTCAATGGCGGCATCGTTGGTAATCCAGAAAGTGGGCACCGGGTTGTCTTCGAGGGCGCGATTGATCCACGCCTTGCCGCCTTTGTCCTTGGGCTTTTCGGCAAACATCATGCCAAAAAAACCGTTGCTTTGCCGTCCTGGTAACACGTCTTCGATTTCATCAAACAGCAAGGCCACCTGGGGTTTGGTCTTCAGCGCCCGCTGGCAAAAGGCCAGACTCAACAGGCGTTGCTCACCTGCGATGGGGTCGCCGTCTTCATCGGTGCAACTGATGTCAAACAGGCTTAGCCCCACCTTGGCCGCCAATGCCTTGGCGAACTCGGTTTTGCCGGTGCCCGGAGCACCATATAGCAAAATGTTTGCGCCTTTTTCATGTTGGCTGATGGCACCTGTCAGGTAGTTTTGCAGCAGTTGAATGTCTGCGGCCAGGTGAGAAAAGTCGTCCAGACTCAGCGTGCCTGGCTTGGATGGGCACAACACACGGCGGTTCAATTCTTCGTCGTCGATTAAATTTTCAAGCATCACGCCCTGCAAATCGCGCACCAGTTTGATTTTGTTTTCCAGGTCAGTGTCAGAATCTGAATCAAGGCGGATCAGACCTGATGTTTGCAACATGCCGTCTCGGCGGAGCGCCTTGCGAATGTCATCGTGCATGTGTCCCGTTAGGCTGGCCAGAATAGTCGTTAGTGTGCTGTCGCTGACTTCGGTGTAATTGGGCGACAGGGCATTGTGAAAGATGGGAAAACAAGTGAGGCTGGCTGCAAAGCTCAGCACCGCACTTTCGGCCTCCGTCAAAGTCATCATGCGGGTCAAGCGGTAGATGTTTGCAAATAAGGGCAACTCGTCTCGAACGCCTTGATTTTTCAGTATTTTTCGCCGATCCATGAGCAGCGATTTCACTTTGGATTCAGCAGCTTTTGTGCGCAAGTGATGGGATCGCCGCTTGGATTTGACGGTTTGACGGACGACATCATCGGTATCGATCTCCAACTCACAATCATCTAGGTCATCGTCGCGAAGCAAAATGCCTAGCTCCGGCAAACCGGTGATGGTCATAAAAGAGTCGTTTGCAAAGGTGTGTTCCAGTGATCCAGAGGGTGGCTTGGCAATCCAGTTGCAAGTCAGTGCCAGATCAATCAGCCACAAGCCCAGCAGTGGCTTGTAGTCTTCAAGGCCGTGGTGATCGTGGGTTGTGCCGCTGATACCGGGCTTGTTGCCAATTTTTAGAAATTTAGGCATCGTCGTCATGGTGTTCTCCTGTTGCAAGTGGGTGAAGACTGAAGCATAGAGACTGATTCAGACAAGGTATGTCGTAAGCGGGTGACAATAAATTAGCTACGTATAAATAATACTAATTCTATTGCGAATCAACTACTTATGATGCAAAAATAGGTATGAAACTTATTATTACCCGCTTATGTAAATGATTTAGGGGCAGGCTTGATTCGTAACCGTTTAGACCTCATGTCAGATGTCGTCATTTCCGCGAAGGCGGGAATGACGACATCTGGGCCAGGGGTCTAAACGGTTACCACTCGGGCGCGTTCAACTGAAAGATCTAGGATAATCATTTATTGTGCATCGGCAATTCGCCTGCAATAATTTCTAGGAATCAACAATGGAAACATCAAACTATGCCGTTTTAGTCCTCGAACAGCCTTTGTGGGCACAAAAGGACGAAGACCCCGATCAAAACTCGGTTCGTCCTTTTGTGGATGTACTGTCGCGCCACGAAGACTTGCCGGTTTTTTTCGCCACTTTTGTAGACAGCAGCAGTTTTGACCAGGCGCTGAAAAACCTGTTGGATACAGACAAGCTCGACGATGTGGAGCATTTGATTGTGTATGTCGCTGCCAATCATGGTGCTTCTTCATGTTTTGGCGGTTCCAATAACGACTGCACCATGAACGTGAAAACGGTGTTTGATCGTATCAAGAGTTTGGGCAAAGGCAAAGTTATCGGTTTGATTTTGGACAGTTTCGAAATGGGTGTTCAGGCCGACACCATCGAAACCGGCATGGAAAGCGCAAAAATCCGCTGGGTGATCGGTTACGCCGGTTGCACGGAATGGCTGACTACGACGCTGATCAACCTGCGTGCCCTGTCGGTTGTGACGTGTCTGGACAGTGACGACTTCAAGGACGAAGACATGCTGATGGGCATCATGCAGTTAGTGTTTGAGATGTTTAACCCGCATCTTGAGATTGACGATGATACACGTGAGAGTGATGATGACGATCTAGACGATTCACTGACCCTTGCCGATGTGCTTTCAGTCACCATTCGATCGGGCCGCCGCCATCCCAAAACATTGATGCCTGAAGAAATATGGCCAGATTTGGCTGACGATGACGATGAAGATTAAGGATGCAGGATGTGGCTTGGAAGTGTTGAGAAATGCTTCTATATTCATAGCTACTTATGCAAGCTGGATAAGGGCTATAGGCCGATTTGTTCCCTATCTTTAAACCTTTCCCCCCACCTCAGGCCATTTCCAGCGCAGTCCGATCCAGGCCACCAAGCCAATCGCCATCATGCCCAAAGAAGCCGCAGCCAGTCCCAATGTGGAGTGCATCACCAGTGGCGCTATGACACCGGCCACCATCCCGTTGGCGCTAGAGGCCACAAAGGCTTGCAGTGATGAGGCCATGCCACGGCGGTCGGGGTGAAGGTCTAGCACCAGCAGCGTGACCACCGGCACCATCATTGCCCAGCCCATCGCAAAAATGGCCACGGGAAACATGGCCCATGCTGCGTGCGCCTTGAACAGGGCATTGGCTACCAGATTGATGAGAGCAATGACCAGCATGATGGTGAATCCATAACGTATTTGCTGCGAGGGGAGAATTTTTCCGGCAAGATGACCGCTCATCCACGCGCCGCTCATGATGCCGCTGATGGAAAAAATAAAAAACCAGAAAAACTGGGTGGGGGCTAATTGCAGGTGTTCACCCAAAAAGGCCGGGGCAGACAACACATACAAAAACATGCCGTTGAATGGAATGCCACTGGCCAGGGTGAGCAGCACAAAGCGCGGGTCTTTGCCCAGTTTCCAATAGCCCTGCATCAAGTTGCTGAACTTGAGTGATTGACGATGTGTGATATGCAAGGTTTCAGGCAGCAATCGGTAATTGGCAGCCCACAGCAGCCCGCCTACACCGGTCAAAAACCAGAATATGCTGTGCCACCCCAGACGGTCAAACAATATGCCACCTATCATGGGCGCAATGGCTGGTGCCACGCCAAAGTAAATGGTAATCTGGCTCATGACCTTTTGGGCTTCTGAAGGTGGGAACATGTCACGTACCACCGCACGCGACACCACAATGCCGGCACCTGTGGTCAGACCTTGTACACCACGAAAAAAAACAAGTTGCCCAATGCTTTGCGACAAGGCGCATCCCATCGATGCCAGCGTAAAAGCCGCCAAACCCCACAGCACCACCGGCCTGCGCCCCACACTGTCAGACAGTGCGCCATGAAACAAACTCATGAACGCAAAGCCAAACAGATAGGCCGAAAGCGTTTGTTGCATGTGCAAAGGCGATGCAGCCAGTGAGTGCGCGATGCCTGAAAAGGCCGGAATGTAGGTGTCAATGGAAAACGGCCCCAGCATGGCCAGCATGGCCAACAAAACGGCCAGTGCCCAGCGCGGTGCGCGCCATACATGATGTGCATCAGGATTCATAAGGATGTGTTTGATTTTTGAAGAATGAAAGCGACATCGGGTGCGATATGCCGTCTTGGCAGATGTTATCTCGCAAGAGGGCAGCAAAGTCTTGCGCTCATTTATCTTTCATGACCTGTAGGTCAAGCCACAGCCGTCGGACAAAGGCAGCAGCGACCACATCCTAAAATGGTTCTGAATGCAAAGCATAGAGTATCTACCGCCGCATTTTTTACGTATTCCCAGAGACCCCATGACACAAACCCTTCCTCCTGACACTTTTGTAAGTGAACGTGTTCAAGAAGCCATGACCATCACCCTGCGCGGCGCTGAGTCGCTGCTTTTGCAAGACGAATGGCTTAAAAAACTGATCCGTTCAGAGGCAACCGGTACACCTTTGCGTATCAAATTAGGGCTGGACCCAACAGCACCCGATATTCACATCGGTCACACCGTGGTGCTCAACAAAATGCGTCAGTTGCAAGACTTGGGGCATACCGTTATTTTTTTGATTGGCGATTTCACCAGTCTGATTGGCGATCCCTCAGGCCGCAATACCACACGCCCGCCCTTGTCACGCGAACAAATTGACGCGAATGCAGAAACCTATTTTCGCCAGGCCGCCATGGTGTTGGATGCCGACAAAACCGAAATTCGCTACAACAGTGAGTGGTGCGATGTTTTGGGTTCGCGCGGATTGATTCAACTGGCATCGCGCTACACCGTCGCACGCATGATGGAACGCAATGATTTTCATAACCGTTTTCATGCGGGCATACCCATCGGCATCCATGAGTTTTTGTACCCGCTCATGCAGGGGTACGACTCTGTCGTCCTCAAAAGCGATTTGGAACTGGGGGGGACTGATCAGAAATTCAACCTGCTCGTAGGCCGCCATTTGCAAGCCGAATATGGTCAGGAACCCCAGTGCATTGTGACCATGCCACTGCTTGAAGGTCTTGATGGCGTTGAGAAAATGTCCAAAAGCAAAGGTAATTACATCGCCATCAGTGAAGAGGCCAACACCATGTTTGCCAAGGTGCTGAGCATTTCAGACGAGCTGATGTGGCGCTGGTATCCCCTGCTGAGCTTTCAGACCGATGCCCATATTGCCACGCTCAAAACCGAAGTGGCCGCAGGGCGAAACCCCAAAGATGCCAAGGTGGCCTTGGCTAGGGAAATCACCACCCGATTTCACAGTGCAGCAGCTGCGACTGCCGCCGAGCAAGACTTTATCAACCGCAGCCACGGTGGCATTCCAGACCATATCCCCGAGTTTCACCTGTCCTTGGGTGAAAGTGGCGCGGTGATGGGGATAGGTGCGTTATTGAAATCAGCGGGTTTGACAGCATCCAACAGCGAAGGCCACCGTCTGATAGAGGGCGGGGGTGTGCGAGTAGATGCCAGCGTGGTGACTGACAAGGGCTTGAAGCTAGGTGCAGGTACTTACGTTTTGCAGGTCGGCAAACGAAAATTTATCCGTGTCAAATTGGGATGATGTAAAAAACGCCCACTTTGGATCGGGTGCAGTCAAACATCACTTTGACTCACACCCCATGCTAGCCGTTCGTGAAAACGATTCATGAGCCTATTCGATACGACCGTGAATAGGAATGATGGCAGATGGGTTTATCAGGAAATTGACGAGCCTTGACCCCGGCACTGGCTTCACAGTGAGGGCTGCTTGGTTCCCCACCTGACCCGGTTGGCTGCTTCCCCATGCGGGAAGGCCCGTCAGTGTGAGATTTTAGTCACACAAACACAGGTTTTGTTGTGCAAAGAAAACTTAAAAAGTTTTTTTGGTGATCGTTCGCAGATCCACAGACGTTATGCCGCAAGACGATATCCATCTTTAGATGACAAGCCGCTGCGCTTCAACCTGGAGACCTAACCATCGCTGCGTGGCTTGACTGAGTGCGAGAGGGTCTCCGCTGGATCGCAAGGCCAGTTGACCTGGGTAGCTATGGGGGGTGCGTGATGTGAGCAGGCGGGCCGTGTGGCGTGCTACGGGTTCTCCGGTATCTACCAGGTGTACTTCAGTGCCCACCATCAACTGAAGGTGTGCGGCAGCAAATGGGTAGTGGGTACACCCTAAGACGAGCGTGTCAATCTCATTTTTTTTGATGCCAAATCGGCCCATAACGCCCGTGTAATCAGCGCAGAGTGCTATTATTTTTGATGTATCGTCATGTTCAATGGCAGTAGCCAGGCCGTCGCAAGGCTGGCAAATGAATTCAGACTGACCCGACATGGAAGCCAGCAAAGTTTTGAACTTGTGACTGTTCAAGGTAGCGCGTGTCGCCATCACACCAATGCGTCGGGTTTTGCTGAGGGTCAAGGCTGGTTTAAGGGCGGGTTCTACGCCGATGATGGGGCATGCAAAATCATCCTGGCGCAACAGATGGATGGCAGCAGCGGTGGCAGTATTGCAAGCGATGACCAGTGCCTTGAGGCACAGGGTACTGTCGCTGAGCAAATGGTGAGCAATGGCACGTGTGCGTTCCACTACAAAGTTGGCATCCCGTTCGCCATAGGGTGCATGACCACTGTCTGCCACATACACAAAATTTTCATACGGCAAAGTAGCGCGCAAGGCCTTGAGAATGCTCAAGCCGCCGATGCCGCTGTCAAACACCCCAATGGCGCTGTGCAGGTCTGTGCCCAGGCTATTCGACCCGTTGGAATGGTGCAAAGTCGGCTTCTGGGTGGGTAGTGCAAGCGGCAGAAATGATGATCGTGCGTTGCTGCGATTGACATACCAAATCGGCCTGCAACGCACGTCCCATAAGCATAGTTCGCTATTGTTTTTGAATTAAAGTCACCCTATTGATCCCTCAATGACCCATGACAGGAATGCCTTTGAACTCACCCATGGCAATGCGTTTTTGCCACTGTGCTGGTCCCGTGATGTGAATACTGATGCCATTGACATCGACGGCGACAGTCACTGGCATATCCATCACGTCAAATTCATAAATGGCTTCCATTCCCAAATCGGCAAAGCCCATGACTTTGGCGGTTTTGATGGCTTTGGACACCAGATAAGCAGCACCACCGACCGCCATCAAATAAGCTGACCTGTGTTTTTGGATGGCTTCAATGGCCACCGGGCCGCGCTCTGACTTGCCAATCATGGCAATCAACCCTGTTTGTGCCAACATCATTTCGGTAAAGCCATCCATGCGCGTTGCCGTGGTGGGGCCTGCGGGGCCGACGGCTTCATCACGCACTGGATCGACCGGACCAACATAGTAAATGACGCGGTTGGTGAAATCTACAGGAAGTTTTTCACCTTTGGCCAGCATGTCCTGAATGCGCTTGTGGGCAGCATCACGGCCCGTGAGCATTTTGCCGTTCAGTAACAAAGTTTCGCCAGGTTTCCAGCTTGCCACTTCTTCTTTGGTCAAGGCGTTGAGATTGACCTTTTTGCTTTTGACGTAGTCAGGTGTCCATGCGACCTGTGGCCATATATCCAGACTGGGCGGGGTCAGATAAACAGGGCCGCTCCCCCGCAATACAAAATGGGCGTGGCGGGTGGCGGCGCAATTGGGGATCATGGCCACGGGCTTGCTGGCAGCGTGGGTGGGGTACATCTTGATTTTGATGTCAAGCACCGTGGTCAAGCCACCCAAACCTTGCGCGCCAATGCCAAGCGCGTTGACCTTCTCAAACAGTTCAAGGCGCAGGTTTTCCAGGGAACTGAGCGCTGCACCACTTGCCGCTTTGGCTTGTAGCTCGTACATGTTGATGTCATCCATCAAACTTTCTTTGGCCATGAGCACGGCTTTTTCAGCGGTGCCGCCTATTCCGATGCCCAACATGCCAGGAGGACACCAGCCAGCACCCATGGTGGGAACGGTTTTCAAAACCCAATCGACCACAGAATCGCCAGGGTTGAGCATGATCATCTTGCTTTTGTTTTCACTGCCTCCCCCTTTGGCAGCCACGGTCACTTCAAGAGTGTTGCCGGGAATAATCTCTGTAAAAATGACCGCAGGTGTGTTGTCTTTGGTGTTTTTGCGTAAAAACTCGGGGTCTGCCACCACGCTGGCACGCAAGGTGTTGGCGGAGTCGTTATAAGCGCGGCGAACACCTTCGTTGATGGCAGCGTCCAGGCTGCCGGTAAAGCCTTCCCAGCGCACATCCATGCCCACTTTCAAAAATACATTGACAATGCCCGTATCCTGGCAAATAGGTCGGTGACCCGTGGCGCTCATTTTGCTGTTGGTCAAAATTTGAGCGATGGCATCTTTGGCAGCAGCGTTTTGTTCGTGCTCATAAGCGCGTGCAAGGTGTGCAATGAAATCGGCAGGGTGGTAATAACTGATGAATTGCAAGGCAGCAGCAACAGATTCAATCAGATCATTTTGGGCAATGGCAGTGGTCATGGTGGAGTTTTAAGGGTGGATTCACGGGTATTTGAGTTATTTCACCAAGTGATCAAAAATGGTGTGAAACAAGGCGGCAGCGATCAACGATGCAAAAACAGCTCAGGCACAATCTGTCATTGTGCCATTGTGGTTGGAATAGCCCGGAGTGATCGAATAAAGTACCATCACCTTGTTGGCTTTTGAATTTTATTAATGCAATGAAAGATGTCATCATGAACCATTCCAGTTTGCGAGAAATTGACGAACGAACCAACCTGACCAGCAATAGCATGTTTGAACTGTTGCTTTTTCGGCTGGGCGAGGCCCCTGGTACGGAACGGCGTGAGTTGTTTGGTATCAATGTGTTTAAGGTGCGTGAAATTTTGGTCATGCCCGAAATTACCGCCATGGTGAATTCGCCACCGTCTGTGATGGGGGTTGCCAACATTCGCGGTCAAATGATCACGGTTGTCAATCTTCCCAAAATTGTGGGCTGTAACCCGACTAGGGGGCTGGGCATTTTGCTGGTGACTGAGTTTGCACGAACCACACAAGCCTTTGCGGTAGAAGAAGTCAATGAAATTGTTCGACTGGAATGGAAGCAGGTTCTCTCTGCCGAGGGCAGGGGAGGGGGGTTGGTCACCAGCATTGCTCGGATTGACGGCAATTCTGAAAATACACGATTAGCTCAAGTGCTTGATGTTGAACAAATTTTGCGTGATGTCTTTCCTGAGCAGCATCCCATTGATAACCAAATGAGCGACAAGTTGCACTTGCCCCCGGGTGCCGTGATATTGGCTGCCGACGATTCTGCGGTAGCACGCATGATGATTGAGCAAGGCCTCAAAGCCATGGGCGCTCCTTTTATCATGACCAAATCTGGCCAGGAAGCTTGGGATCGTCTCAAATTCCTGGCTGCTGAGGCGACGGCGCAAGGTCGTTCCATCAAAGACAAGGTGGCACTGGTATTGACCGATCTTGAAATGCCTGAGATGGATGGCTTTACGCTCACACGCAACATTAAGCAAGACCCCCGTTTTAGCTCTATTCCCGTGGTGATTCATTCCTCATTGACGGGGGCTACCAACGAAGACCACGTCAAAAAAGTGGGTGCAGATGGCTATGTGGCCAAATTTGTGGTGGAAGAGTTGGCACAGACCATTCATCAGGTGCTTGGATACTGATATGCTATTTTTTAAATAGCTAATAACGTATGATGGACAAGCGTTAGAGCACGAAAACCCTTGTTTTCGATGTGATGTGATGTGGGGCAGGACACAGCTCTTGTATTGCCCACTTACAATGCCCGGTGGTAGTGTATTTTTCTGATGGTTTAAAAATTTGGAGTTTTTTGTGTTTATTTCTTCTGCATTTGCACAAGTTGCGCCGGTTGCCGGTGGCGACATGCAATCCTCTTTGATGAGCATGTTGCCTTTGATTTTGATGTTTGTGGTGCTTTATTTTGTGATGATTCGTCCTCAAATGAAAAAATCCAAAGAGCACAAAGCCATGATTGAATCTTTGGTCAAAGGAGATGAAATTGTGAGCGTGGGTGGCTTGTTGGGCAAGGTCAGCAAGTTGGGGGACAGCTTTCTTGGCCTTGAAATTGCCAATGGTGTTGAGGTGCAAATTCAGCGCAGTGCAGTGGTGCAAGTCTTGCCCAAGGGCAGCATCAAGTAGTAAGTAGCAAGTGGCTGGCTCATGCCGGCTCTGTGCAGTTTCAACTGATCAATACCTATTTATGAATCGTTATCCGGCGTGGAAATATGTCATCATCGTGATGGCTTTGGTGGTGGGCGGCTTGTATGCCTTGCCCAATTTTTTTGGTGAATCGCCTGCCGTCCAGGTCTCTAGTGCCAAGCCACTGATCAAAGTGGATGCAGACACCTTGGTGCGGGTTCAGGATGCACTCAAAGCGGCCAACCTCGCAGTAGATGGGGTGGCGTTGGATGGCAATTCGGTCAAAGTACGTTTGTTTGATACCGATATCCAACTGAAAGCCAAAGATGCCATTCAAAAGGCATTGATACCCGATGCCACCAACCCTGGCTATGTGGTGGCACTTAACTTGCTGTCCCGATCGCCGGCTTGGTTGAGTGCGTTGCACGCTGCCCCCATGTACCTCGGGCTTGATTTACGCGGTGGTGTTCACTTCATGTTACAGGTGGATATGCAGGCAGCGCTCACCAAGCGTGCAGAGTCACTTGCAGGTGATGTACGCACCAGTTTGCGCGAAAAAAACATCCGCCATGGCGGTATCAGCCGCAACGCACAAACCATTGAAGTCAGGTTGCGCGACGCAGCCATGCTTGCACAAGCCAAAGCTGTTTTTCAGGACCAATTTGCTGATTTGCGCACCGTAGAATCTTCTGATGGTGCAGGTGTTTTGCTCACTGCCTCCATCAAGCCCGAAGCTGCACGGCGCATTCAAGACCAGGCCATCAAGCAAAATATAACAACTTTACACAATCGAATCAATGAGTTGGGAGTTGCCGAACCTGTGATCGCGCAGCAGGGGCTAGATCGTATTGTGGTGCAACTGCCAGGTGTGCAAGATACTGCCAAAGCCAAAGATATTTTGGGACGCACCGCAACGCTGGAAGTTCGCATGGTGGATGAAAGCGCAGAAGCCCGCTCTGCCGAGTTTGGCAACGGCGCAGTACCTTTTGGTTCTGAGCGCTATGTTGAGCGGAGCGGCCAGGCGGTCATTGTCAAAAAACAGGTCATCCTTACCGGCGAAAACCTGACGGATGCCCAGCCTGGTTTTGACAGTCAAACCCAAGAGCCTTCGGTCAATTTGAATCTGGATGCCAAAGGAACCCGTATTTTTCGGGATGTCACGCGTGAAAACGTCGGCAAGCGCATGGCCATTTTGTTGTTTGAAAAAGGACGTGGCGAGGTTGTGACGGCCCCGGTCATTCGTACCGAAATCGGTGGCGGCAGAGTACAAATTTCAGGCCGCATGACCACGGTTGAAGCCAACGACACTGCTTTGCTTCTGCGTGCAGGTTCACTGGCTGCCCCGATGGAAATCATCGAAGAAACCACCATTGGCCCTAGCTTGGGGGCAGAAAACATTGCCAAGGGTTTTCACAGTGTTGCCTGGGGGTTTTTGGCTGTGACCGTCTTTATGTGCCTGTATTACATGTTGTTTGGTATCTTTTCCAGTATTGCGTTGGCGTTTAATTTATTGCTGCTGGTGGCTGTGTTGTCTATGTTGCAAGCCACACTGACACTGCCGGGCATGGCGGCCATGGCGCTGGTGCTGGGTATGGCCATTGACTCTAACGTGCTGATCAACGAACGTGTTCGCGAAGAATTGCGAAACGGGGCTTCAGCGCAAGCCGCTATTCATATCGGTTATGACCGTGCTTGGGCGACCATTTTTGACTCCAACATCACGACCTTGATTGCAGGTTTGGCGCTACTGGCATTTGGTTCTGGGCCTGTGCGTGGTTTTGCGGTGGTGCATTGTCTGGGCATCATGACCAGCATGTTTTCAGCCGTGTTTTTCTCACGCGGTGTGGTCAACTATTGGTACGGACGAAAAAATCGTCTCAAAACAGTGTCTATCGGTACGGTTTGGCGGCCCGAGAATGCAACCACCCTCAAGGCTAATTAAGGAACACCTACATGGAATTTTTCAGAATCAGGCAAGACATACCGTTCATGCGCCATGCCTTGGTGTTCAATCTTGTCTCACTGCTTACTTTTTTGGCAGCGGTGTTCTTTTTGGTGAGCCGGGGCTTGCATTTGTCGGTGGAATTTACTGGCGGCACTTTGATGGAAGTGACTTATTCGCAACCGGCTGATTTGGCAGTGGTACGCAACGCCGTGACCCTGCTAGGTTTTGCCGATGTTCAGGTTCAGAACTTTGGCACATCGCGTGACGTGCTGATTCGCTTGCCGTCGCAAAAGGGCGTGAGTTCAGCCAGTCAAAGTACCAGTGTGATGACAGCACTTCGAGCCATCGATGCCAGTGCGGCCATGCGGCGCACCGAATTTGTTGGCCCTCAGGTGGGGGATGAACTGGCCATTGATGGGCTGAAGGCACTGGCTTTTGTGGTGGGGGGCATCATGGTCTATCTGGCGGTGCGCTTTGAATGGAAATTTGCTGTGGCAGCCATCATTGCCAATTTGCACGATGTGATCATTATTCTGGGTTTTTTTGCATTTTTTCAGTGGGAGTTTTCTTTGTCGGTACTCGCAGCCGTTCTGGCCGTGCTGGGTTATTCCGTCAATGAATCTGTGGTTATTTTTGACCGGATTCGTGAAAACTTTCGGCGTTATCGCAAAATGAACACGATCGAGATCATCAACAACGCCATTACATCCACCATCAGCCGAACCATCATTACCCATGGTTCGACGCAGATGATGGTCTTGGCCATGCTGCTGTTCGGTGGTGCCACACTGTACTATTTTGCGCTGGCGCTGACCATCGGCATTCTGTTTGGCATTTATTCATCGGTTTTTGTGGCCGCAGCCATCGCCATGTGGCTGGGCATTTCACGTGAAGATTTGGTCAAGGCAGGCGCAGCCACCCAGGATTTGGATCGCAATGATCCCAACTCGGGCGCTGTTGTATAGTGGTTTGTGTCACATGGCTTCATCACCTTCTGAAAGCCGACACCAGATACTAGGTGCGCGGGTTCGTAAACGTTTGGTGGAAGAAGCCTCGCAGGCCCTGTCGCCGTTGTCAGAGCGGATACAACAAAGACTGACTGAATTAGTGGATCAAGCCGCTAGTGCGCGTGAAATGCAGTTGCGCCGTGATGGCTGGACATTGTTTCAGCGCCACCAAACCCTCTGGTGCGAAGGTACGCGGCGCACCTGGCAAGCTGCATTGCAATCGACGACTTCGCGCGCTGCACCGCTGTCCCTTGGGGCAGGGTTACAGTTGGTGGGAACAGACGTGGTGGAGAACAGAATCATTGCATCGCGACTGGCTTTGGGTGTGATGGAGCAAGCGGCCAGCGAGGTCAATGATTTTCGCAAGCGGCTCAAGTCACTGCAAGCAGACCAAGTGCTGTCGTCTAATGACATTGCGCATCCTGAAACCCTCACCCTGCCCTTGATTGAACAGTGGGTGGATTGTGGGTTGTTGCGCGAGCACTGGTTTTTGGTTCATGACACCGTTTTGCGTTTCTTGGGAGATCAGTTAAAGCAAATTTACGCACGCTGTAATGCAGGGCTGATTGAACAGGGCATTTTGCCTGTCATCGACTTTGCATCACCTCCCAGGCAGCGATCCCCCTCTGAGCCGATGCAGTCCTCTGCCCATGTGCCAGTAGCATCCCAAACAGAGCAACAAAAGCAGCAGCAGAAGCAGATGCAGCAGGCTTCAGGGACCGGCGTGTTGGCTTCAGCTTACCAGGGTATTGTGGGAACACGTGCGTCCGCGTTGCATCCTGCGTATGATGCCGTTGTGCAAAGTCCGCGCGGACGTGCTGGCCGTGTACGGGGATTGATGGATCGTATAGGCCGTCTGATTGTCGGACCCGTACCTACGTCAGTACCTACGTCCGAACCCAGGCGTGGCCTGGTCAATCACATTGTTTATCAAGCACCTTCGGCAAGTTTATTACAGGTTATTGACGAGCAACCCTTGCTTGATTCTCCTGACGATGAAGAAGGTCAGTTTGATATGCAGCATGCGCCCGTACTGATTGAGCGTGTAGCAACTGGCATGCGTCAACAAACAACCAAGCTCAAGGCGCAAGCCAAGAGTGACAGTGAAAAAGCCATCATTGAGTTGGTTGCTTTGATGTTTCAGTCCATTTTGCAAGAAGATCGTATTCCGACGGGCGTGAGGGTCTGGTTTGCACGCCTGCAGATGCCGGTATTGCGCATTGCATTGGCCGAACCCGACTTTTTTAGCAGACTCGACCACCCTGCACGCCAGTTGATTGACCGCATGGGTTCGTGCGTGATGGGTTTTGATGCCAGCGGCATGACAAGCGCTGCGCTTGAAACTGAAATCAAGCGCATCGTTCAGGTGATTGAGCAATATCCCGAAACGGGCGAAGTTGTCTATCAGCGAGTCTATGAAGAATTTCAGAACTTTTTGAAGCAGCATCTGATGCAGAAAGCATCCACCCTCAAGGTGGTGGGGGTAGCGCTTCAGGTAGAGCAAAAGGAAACTCTCTCCATTCAGTACACCATTGAATTGCGCAATCAGATCCAGGGCATGCCAGTTCGCGACGAAATTCGTGAATTTTTGTACAAAGTATGGGCAGATGTTCTGGCCATTTCCACCATACGTCAAGGGGCACAGCACCAGGAAACCTTGCTGTTGAAGAAAACTGCGGCTGACCTGATCTGGGCTGCCAGCGCCAAGCCTAACCGGTCTGATCGTGCCCGTGTGATTGCCGACTTACCCAATCTTTTGAAGTACTTGCGTTTTGGAATGGGGTTGTTGGGAGTGGTTAAAACGGAACAAGAATCCCATATCAAGGTGATCAGCGACATTTTGGCGGATGCTTTTATGTCAAAAACTCAGACCATTGCCATTGAGCAGGTGCAAGCACTTGCACAGCGATTGGTTCATCTGGAAGACTATGTATCCGATGATGGTACTGAGGAATTGCCCATCGATGCCCAGAACATTGAAGAGTTGATCGATATGGATGCCTCGGAACTTGACGTGATTACCAGCGGTGGTGTTAACAATGTCAGCAAGGAAATACTTGAATGGGCACGAGGGCTTGATGTGGGTGCCTGGTTTATCCTGGATCACAACGCGCAAGTGGCACAGGTGCAATATGCCTGGCGCAGTCCCCTTGGGCATTTGCATTTGTTTGCCAGTCGGTTAGGGCACAGCTACTTGATTCAAAGCATGCGCTTGGCAGCTTACCTGCAGGCGGGGTTGTTGCGAGCGCAAGAAGATGAATCACTGACAGTGCGTGCCACCCGTGATGCCCTGGGCAAACTAGAGGCCAACCCTGAGCGACTGTTGGCCTAACCGGTGGTTAGGATTTAAGAGATGGTCAAATGCACAACTTATTGTTGACCATATCCATAGCAAATAACCAAGAAAGAACCGTGTGAAAATTTCCCTTGGTCCACTGCTCTACTACTGGCCTCGCTGTGAGGTACTGGCTTTTTACGAGGCTATAGCACACTCTGAGGTGGACATTGTTTATTTGGGCGAAACGGTGTGTTCGCGTCGCCATGAGGTACGTTTGAGTGACTGGCTTGACATGGCTACTCACCTGCGTGATGCTGGCAAGCAAGTTGTTTTATCAACGCAAGTCCTCATAGAGTCCGGTGCGGACGTTGCCTTGATGCACAAAATTGCTGACAACGGTATATTCATGGTGGAAGCCAATGATATGGGAGCTGTGCATTGCCTCGAAGGCAAAGTACCGTTTGTGGCTGGCCCTCACCTGAACATCTACAACATCCCGACGCTACATTGGATGGCCCCCTTGGGTATCAGACGCTGGGTTGTGCCGATGGAGATGTCGCGTGATGACTTGGCCTTGATGCTGGCTGATTGTCCGTCAGGGCTGGAAACCGAAGTGTTTGCTTATGGTCGTATCCCCTTGGCGTTTTCGGCCAGGTGTTTTACGGCACGCCATTTCAATTGCTCCAAGGACAACTGCCAATTCGCTTGCATAAAATTTCCTGATGGCTTAGTTTTGCGTACCCGTGAAAACGAGGACTTTTTGGTGTTGAACGGCATTCAGACCCAATCGGCGCGTGTCTATCACCTCCTGCCCGAACTGGCTAACATGCGTGACATGGGTGTGAATGTGGTGCGTATCAGTCCGCAGTCACAGCATACGCTCTATATCATTGAACTGTTTCACAATGTCATTAACGGACAAACGTCTGTGACAGATGCCATGCTTGAAATGGCGGCGCTGCTACCCGGCCAAGCCTGTAACGGCTATTGGCATGGCAAGCCTGGTATGGCACAGTGCGATGGGGTAATTCAAGAGCATCAAAGGATATCGACATGACTAGAAAAAGGTTTTTAATTCCAGAGCCTATGGAGCACATCCTGGGGCGCTTGCCTGCCTGGCCGGGAACGGTGATGTTGGTCACTGCGCTCAATCTGGTACTGGCTAGGCACTTGACGTTGGACGTGACGAAGTTACTCAATGGTAAAAAATTAAGGCTGTGTGTGACCGATGCACATTTGGCTTTTGATTTTGAGTGGCGCAGCCACCGGTTTGTAGCGTGCCGCGAGGGAGGTACGGCAGATCTGACCATCAGCGCTTGCATGCAGGACTTTGTATTGCTCGCTCTTCGCAAGGAAGACCCAGACACCCTGTTTTTCAGCCGACGTTTGGCGATGGAGGGGGACACCGAGCTGGGCATATTTGTCAAAAACACCCTTGATGCGATAGAACTGCCTGTTTTTCATGCCGATCAGTTCTATCCAAAAGCGGTTCTGATGCAGGTATGCCGTGGCATCAGCGCGGGGTGGTCGCATTGCAAACCACGGTAGGTTCATTGCACTTGCCCTCTACGGTCAAAAAGCGCATCATCGTCGCCATCACAGGTGCCAGTGGTGCCGTGTATGGTCTTCGCCTGTTGCAAATGCTGCGTGAAATGGGTGGCATTCAAACGTACTTGATAGTGTCAGACCCCGCTTGGCTGACAGTACAGGAAGAGCTGAACATTTCCAGAAACGAACTTGAAGCACTGGCTGACATGATCTATTCTGTGCATCATGTTGGGGCACCTGTTGCCAGTGGATCGTTTCTGTGCGATGGTATGGTAATAGCCCCATGTTCCATGCGCACGCTGGCAGCCGTTGCACATGGTTTGTCAGACAACCTCATCACCCGCGCTGCTGATGTGACGCTAAAAGAGCGTCGTCGCCTGATCTTGATGGTTCGTGAAACGCCTTTGAACCTGGCCCATTTGCGCAATATGCTGAGCGTGACCGAAATGGGCGGCATCATTTTTCCGCCTGTGCCCGGGTTTTACCAACGCCCTCAAAACATTGATGACTTGGTCACACACACAGTGATTCGCGTGCTTGCTGTTCTCGGACTGCCACAGGCTAACGTGCCGCGTTGGACAGGCCTTTCAACTGTTGATGACACCTGATATGGCCTGCCGTGACCTTCGGGAATTTATCGCGCAACTCGAACACTTGGGTGAGCTGGTGCGTGTCAGTGCCAATGTTTCCCCGTACCTGGAAATGACAGCATTGTGTGATCGCAGCCTGCGTGCCTGTGGCCCCGCTTTGCTGTTTGAAAACCCAACCCACCATAGCATTCCAGTGTTGGGTAACCTCTTTGGCAGCACCCGTCGGGTGGCATTGGGCCTAGGCGTGGCAGACGTGGGCGAACTAAGGCAGTTTGGGCATGTGCTGGCATCGCTGAAAGAACCTGATCCCCCCCAAGGATTCAAAGACCTGATGGGTATGAGCACACTGCTTAAATCCTTGTGGACAATGACCCCCAAAGAGCTGCGCAATGCGCCTTGTCAAGAAGTGGTTTGGGAAGGTGCAGATCTAGATTTGGCACGCTTGCCTATTCAGCACTGCTGGCCTGGCGATGTGTCCCCTCTTATCACCTGGGGGCTGGTTATTACCCAAGGCCCACACAAACTCAGACAAAACCTGGGCATTTATCGTCAGCAGGTGTTGGCACGCAACAAGGTCATCATGCGCTGGTTGCCTCACCGAGGTGGCGCCATGGATTTTCAAGAACACGCAGCCTTGCACCCCGGCACGCCTTATTGCGTGTGCGTGGCGCTGGGCGCTGACCCTGCTACGATGTTAGGTGCTGTGACTCCTGTGCCCGACAGTTTGTCAGAGTATCAATTTGCAGGGCTTTTGCGTGGCAGCCGAACCGAGCTGGTCAAAGCACTGGGCAGTGACTTGCGCGTGCCCGCCTTTGCCGAAATCATTCTAGAAGGCCACATCCAGCCCGATGCAGCACACAAAAGCGGTTTTGAGTACGCACTGGAAGGTCCATTTGGCGACCACACTGGGTATTACAACGAGCAAGATTGGTTTCCCGTACTCACCCTTGACCGCATCACATTGCGACGGGAAGCCATTTACCACTCCACCTACACCGGTAAACCACCCGATGAGCCGGCCATGCTGGCGCTGGCCTTAAATGAAGTGTTTGTGCCACTGCTGCAGCGACAATACCCTGAAATCATTGATTTTTACCTTCCTCCTGAGGGGTGCAGTTACCGTCTGGCAGTGGTGAAAATCAAAAAGTCTTACCCAGGCCATGCACGGCGAGTGATGTTTGGTATCTGGAGTTTTTTGCGCCAGTTCATGTACACAAAATTTATTGTGGTGGTTGATGACGACATCAATGTGCGTGACTGGAAAGATGTCATCTGGGCCATCACCACGCGGGTGGACCCCATCCGAGACACCCTGCTGACCGATAACACTCCGATTGACTACCTGGACTTTGCCTCGCCTGTCAGTGGCTTGGGCAGCAAAATGGGCGTGGATGCCACTCACAAATGGCCCGGTGAAACCAGTCGCGAGTGGGGGCTGCCCTTGACCATGAGCGCAGAAATAACCGCCAAAGTTGAGCAGGTTTGGCAAACGTTGGGGTTGTAAGTATGACGTTAAAAATTACACAAAATTCGGTGATAACCCGCTCTGGTACTGCATAGTTTGCTATGTTTTTTGAAATTATTAGGCAGGAAACACAGGGTGTGTACATCGGCGTGCGGCATCCTTTTGTTTCATTTGCATTTTTTGCACGCAGACGAACGCTCGAACAGATACAACTTTTCATTGAGGTCTGCCGGGTGGCTCACTGTGCTGCGTAATTGCCAGGGTTTGCCTGGTCCAAACCCTGCGGTTGTGTGGGATGTTTCGCCATTTGTAATCAGCCATAGGCAGTTTGCGCCAGTTTCTAACGGCTGAAGGTTAAGGTGACCATGAAACTGTAGTGCTGTCGTTTGGCTGCGGCTCAATGCCAATGTGCAAACATAGTCAGTTTTTTTAGGCAACAAGGCCGTGACCTGTTGCATCATCGGTGCATAACTGCGTGCAAAATCCAAAAGGGGTAACCACAAAGTCATGAGCAAAAGCCAGCAGAGTGCGGTCCCTCCGGCGGGTAATACCACGCTTTTCCAAAAGACTGACGGATGTCGTCCTACACGCCATTTCACCAGCCAAGCCCAAGTGGCGCTTGCACATATTGCTATACAAAAAGGAATAAAAGAAAAACTGTGCGTAAAGCCTGGGGCAAGTCGTGCCACGTTCAGGGCGGGCTGTGGTGGAAATCCGGTTTGCATCGATATCCAAACCACCCAAATGATCAAGGCGCAACCGCTGAAAAAAATCAATGTGAACCAGTCAATCAAGGCCCCCAGACTGCGTCCGAGCGTTGGAAGTGCAAAGGCAGCCAGAGCAGCCAATGCGGGCAGTGCCAACAACAATGACCTGTCTGCAGCGCTGGTTGTCAACGTAGCCGCACTGGCCACAGCTACAAACCAAAGAGGTAGCCACAAATGGCGACTGGCGAATGGACTGCAAAACAAATGGTGATGCCAGCGCCACAATGTCCACAATGCCAATGGCCAGGCAGGCCAGGTAAACCATAAAAACAGATTACCCAAACTTTGCCACTCCACCCAATTGGCAGACGGCAAATCAATGCGCCACTGCCACAAGTCCAATTGTGTAGCCAGCGCAGCACAGAATACAGACATACCAAAGATACCCGCTACCCTCCATTTTTGTGGCATCGCTCCACTGGGTATCGGTGTCAAATCTATCAGGTAAATGGCAGCGCAACCTGTGCCCAATGCCAGCGCCATACTGGGTGCCCCCGACAGTGTCAAGCCAGTCAGACCTACTGCTGCCCCAAGGCCTGGGGTGACAAGTTGATAAGGAATAGCCGCCGTGGCGTAAAACAACAAGGCAGTAAAACAGAGTTGAGTGAGTGCTGGTGTTGTTTCGTGGGCAAGTTGCGCCAAGCCCAGACAAGCCATGAAGGCCAACACACCGCCGTCAGCCACAGCACACGCATAGTCTGTGGGCGGGGCCTCTCCGCCAAATGCAAACGCAACAGGCTGTGCCTGCGGGCTACGTGCCAGGTAATAGATACCATACCACGTGGCCAACAGTGCCATCACAAGCAGTAGCATGAAGGGCAGCCGTGCCGCAAAGTCTGTCGAGAGCCAGGACGGCGACATCTGAATGGCCCATGCGCCTAGCCAATAAGGCAAAAGTGCATCGACATCAGGGTTGAGTCCGCCCAGTGTTGGCTTCCACCAGTCAGACGCGCCCCGTGCCAGTTCAGCCATATAACCAAACGTGGTGATATCAGCACGTTTCCAAGGTCCACGAAACAAAAAACCTGGTAAAACGTAAGCAGCGCAAAAAAGCCAGAGTACCAAGCGTGGAAAGCGTTGGACGGCATCTTGAGCGACGATGGCCGGGGTGGGTGGGTTCACAGTGGCCAAAATGAGTATGAGTGAGCGATGGGTTAAAAGCAATGAAAAAGGCAGCGCGGAACGAACCGGCTGCCTCAACCACGTATCCAATCATCCATAAAAGAACGATTAACAGCCAAACAATCTCAGTCCACAGATGAGTGAATAGAGGAAAAATGTAATCGCTGCGATAAACCTGATCTTATGATCTTATGGTTTTATAGTCTTAGGATTTGATAGGAGTCTTGCCAAAACGATTGCGGAAACGCTCCACACGTCCACCCAGGTTATCCACAGATTTTTGTGTGCCAGTATAAAAAGGATGGGATTCGCTGGATGTATCGAGCTTGAAAAGCGGCAATTCACGACCGTCTTCCATCGTGATCATCTCTTTCGTGTTGGCGCAAGAACGCGTCACAAATTTGAATCCATTGGACAAGTCCACGAAACAAATCTCGCGGTAATTGGGGTGAATGCCTTTTTTCATAGGGTTTCCATCGTGTGTCAAATACGTTAGCCGCGCCAATCCTTGCACAAACCGTTGTGCAATTCAAAATTGTGCGTACTTTTCGTGTAAAGTTTTGAATTATAAGCGAGCCATTTCACAAGATGACCGCAAAATACTGGCTGGGAGGCGGTCGGACTTTAACTTGTAAACTATTGATTTTAAAAGATTTCTTATTTTTTATAAATTTTGATATTAAAAAACAAGTTCGATAGTTTTTCGATATTTTATATTTAACTCTAACGGTCAAATAAAAAACTTATTGTTGATTATATATTAGATGGTGACTGCAAGCTGATTATCTAAAAAATGGGTAAGTTATAAAATGTTGATTTATCATCAGTGTTAGTTGTTAAAGATCGGTGAATGCGATTGAGAACCCATTCTCAACTTTCTTGGGCCGTGTGAATGTCCAGTTTGACCAGGTTCAGCAGTTCGCGGTCACTCAACTCGGTCAGACGCAATTCTGCACCGCCTTCCAGAACATCCTTGACCAATTGCTGCTTGGATTCAATCAGCGCATCAATGCGGTCTTCTATTGTGCCTCGGCACACAAACTTGTGAACCAGAACGTTCTTTTTTTGACCAATGCGAAAGGCGCGGTCAGTGGCCTGATTTTCTACCGCCGGATTCCACCACCGATCAAAATGAATGACGTGTGAGGCAGCCGTCAGGTTAAGGCCTGCACCCCCTGCCTTGAGCGACAGCACAAAGAAGGGGATAAGCTCGTCGTCTTGAAATCGTTTGACCAAATCGCGTCGTTTGGCCACCGGTGTGCCACCGTGCAAAATCAAACCATCCCTGCTAAAAATGTTGCCCAAAAAAGCAGCCAGCGGTTCGGTGGTTTCACGAAACTGGGTAAACACCAACACTTTTTCCTGACGTGCTGCAATCACTTCCACCAGCTCACGCAGTCGAATAAATTTACCGCTGTCTTCAGCCCCCCATGCACTGTCTCCCAACCACTGCGAGGGATGGTTGCAAATTTGCTTGAATCGCATCAGAAAAGACAGCACCACACCTCGGCGCTCCATTCCCTCGGCCTCTCGCAGCGCCGTCGTCAAGTCTTCCACAGCACCTTGGTAAAGCGCTGCCTGTGCCTGGCTTAAATGACACCAGGCTTTGATTTCAGTCTTGTCGGGCAAATCATTGATGACTTTTTTATCGGTTTTGAGTCGCCGCAAAATGTAGGGGCGAACCAGATTGCGCAAGGGACCAAAATGCTGGGTCTTGGCCAATCGTTTTGTAAAACTGCCAAACACTTTGTCTGAACCCAAAAGGCCGGGGTGCGTGAAATCAAAAATAGACCACAAATCAGACAGACGGTTTTCAACCGGCGTGCCTGTGAGCGCAATGCGCGAGTCAGCCTGGAGACGTTTGACTTGTCGTGTTTGCTTGGCACCGGGGTTTTTAATGGCCTGTGCCTCGTCAATCACGGCCAGTTGCCAGTGCATTTCCAGCAACACCGGCCAGCGCAACAGCGTGCCATAACTGGTAATGACCAAATCAGCCTCTGCCAATTGCGTCATCTCCAAATTGCGCATGTCGGCAGCCATCATGACCGAGGGGTGAACCGTCAGCACACGCAAACCAGGTGCAAAACGTTCGGCCTCTTGTAACCAATTGGCCAATAGCGAAGCCGGTGCCACCAGCAGGCTAGGGCGCGGGTTTCGTTCCTGCTTTAACACCAGCAGCAAAGCCAGCACCTGAATGGTTTTGCCCAAACCCATGTCATCGGCCAAACATGCCCCCAGTTTGAGTTGGGTCAAAAGGTACAACCATCGCACACCCTCTTCTTGGTAAGGGCGCAAAGTGGCGTGGAGCTGTGTGCCAATGTTTAACCGTGCCAGGCTACCGGGTTGTCGCAAGCCCTTCAAGGTTTCAGCCAGCCAGGGGCCTGCCACCAGTTCGGACCAGTTGGCATCCAGAGCCTCGACATCGTCTTCAAGAGATGCCCCTGCCATCAAGCGCATGGCCTCAGAAAATGACACTCCCCCCTCATGAGCGGCTAGGTCAATGCCCTCAAAGCGCGCCATCATGCGCTGCAACTTGCCCTTGTCCACCTCGACCCACCGTCCGCGAATCATTTGCAGACCATCGCTGCCATGCAGCAAATTTTGGAGTTCTTCCGCCGTCAAGGTATCACCATCCAGCGTGACGGCCATGCTGAAATCAAGCAAGGCATTGGCACCCAAAAGCGAAGGGCGGCGCTCACCCACACTGGCTTTGACCACAGGCCGCGAGGGTCGGCGAGATCCCCAACCCGAAGGCGCACGTACCAAAATACCGGCGGACTCTAGTTTGGGAACGTCCTGCAATAATTGATAGGCATCCTGGGGGGTCCAGCGCAAGGGGTGATAAATTTCACCCCTCTGCACCATGGTGCGAAGCCACTCGCACTGTGCTGCGGCCGCCTGAACGGGTTTGAGCAGCGAGAGCAATTGCGCCTGACTGTTGCCGACAGAAAACTCGGCCAAAGCTTTGGACAGCGGCAAGTGCTGTGCTTTGCCGTGTGCTGACAATCGCGAGGTATAGGTCGCCAAAAAAGCAAACGGAGCTTCTTCGTCCTTTCGGTTTTCAGCCAGATTGAAATACACACGCCCAACCAGATTCCATGCCGGATGGCAGGTTTTCAGAAAATCTGCCAAGGGCTGCTGGGTGGCTGCCCGCAATTTGTTCATGGCAACCGATAGGTCAGACCATAACGTTGCCAGCACCTGCGCGGTCACATATTCAGCGCCTTGCATGGGCGGCAGATCGCATGCCATCGTTTCCAAAACGAGGGGGTCAGGCGCTGCAATGGACACTGTGGCACTGTCGCCATGCGCACACACAGCCGTCACAAACTGCGCAGCAAAATCACGCCACCATGCCAAAACAGGCGTTAACACAGTGCCCACCTGCGTAGCACCCAAATAAAACAAACCGTGTCCGCTGCTATCAGCAAAAGCTTCTGTCAGTCCCTTTTGCAGTTCAAGAGACAAAGGCGGGGTATCGGCATCTGCCATGAGCAGAAGGTGACCGCGTGGGGTGAGCTGCAAGGTCAAAGCATTTGGGATGGAGATGGGGTCTGGAGGGGTCATGTGATGTGTCGGGTCTATTTGAGCGTCTTGCCCATGGTGTCAATGCGTGCCTGATCCAAAGCGTGCTGTGCTTCGTAATTTTCATCGTGTTTGGCCAATACCTCGGAGGCTGTAAATGTGCCGGCATCATTGAACTGGCCTTGAACCACTGCGCCTTTGCCTTCACGAAACAAATCAGGCAAGGTGCCGGTGTAGGTTACTCGAACTTCATGGATGGTATCTGTCATCACAAAAGACACCGTCAGGTCCTGGCGCTGCACCGTGCCGCCTTTAACCACTCCACCTAAACGAAACGCCCGGTGGTGAGGTGCTTTGCCTTGTGCCACTTGACTGGGCGTGAAGAAAAAAACAAGACTGTTTTCAAAAGCAGTCAAAACAAAATAAGCGGCCAGGCCAATACTTGCCAGGCCGCCTGTAATGAGGGCTGCGCGTTGATGACGGGGTTTCATAGTGATGGCGACCCTGCAACCCCATACTCATTCAAAATGGCATCCAGTGGCACGTCATGGGGTTCGGGTTCAAAGTTTTGCACAAAGCCAGCGCTAAAACTCAAGCCCACGGTAAAAGGGCGTGGCAGCCTGGTGGCCAGTGTGCGATCGTAAAAACCACCGCCATAACCCAACCTGTAGCCGCCAGCACCATAGCCCACACAAGCCACAAACAGCAGTGTGGGTGTGATGGCTTCGGTGTCTTGGGGTGTGGGAATACCATATTCATCGTCTTGCATAAGACAGCCAGGATACCAGGCATGAAAACTCAAGGTTTTATGGTGCTTATCGACAATGGGCAAGCCAATTTTTCGGCCTTGTGGTTCGTCCATCCACTCGCCATCTTCTTTCCAGCGGTGCAGGGCGGGCAGAGGGTCAAATTCGCCCTTGATAGGCCAATAAGCCCCTATGACGGCATCAGGGCGACCCAGCAACCAGATACGCATCACCTGTTGAAGCATCTCTACACGATGCTGACGGTCTGGCAATTGCAAACGTTGCGCCACCAGTCGTTGGCGCATGGCTTTTTTATGTTCTGAAATACTCATATTGGCCACGATAGGTATAGAAAATGCTGTTTTCTATGCAGGTTGATGCTGGCTGCAAATTGAAGCATCAAAATGGCCTGGGCACCGGTTCAGTTGAATGGGATTTTGTTATGCTGTCATAGGTATCATAAAGAGTTCGTCCCAAGAGAGCTGCTTAGGATATGGTCAATAATAAGTTGTGCATTTGGCTCGTCAGATTTGGGCGCACTGCGTCGTTACAAATCGCTTATGTGGCTGGGCCACACCGCACGATTTGCGCCTAGCATTGCATCCCAACTCTGACGGCCAAATGCGG
>CAIYWD010000250.1 GCA_903929815.1 uncultured beta proteobacterium | reverse complement strand
GTGATATAAAATTGTTTTAATGATCATTTATTTTTATTCAATATCATATACTTGCATCAATAATTGAACTAAACCAGTGCCCAGTTGATGACGGGCCAGGCACATCCGCATTGGCTCACGCTACTTGGGTTCGGGCAGCCGCAGCCTCTGCGAGGCTGACCCAAACGGGATGAAAAAAGCTCCCGTCAATTCCCCGTTATGCGAAAAATCCCGAACTTTAGAGAGAGGGATTGCCACGCCAGTGTTACCAGAAAACAGGGGGGTTGGAACCATGCCGTTTTTTTATTCACAACTGTGAATAGCCTCCAAATTTCTTATCATTTTCATGATGATCACCTTTATATACTGCCTTAAAATTAGGCAGTATGGATAAAATACCAGGGTCAATTTTCGGTCGACATCAACACAGTTTTTTTAACTCATACAAAGCCTCCAACGCCTCACGCGCACTCAAGTTATCTGGGTTCAGGGCTGCAACCCACGACTCTAAAGCGCTGACTTCCACATGTTCAGCAACCGGCGGTGTGGCAAACAAATCAATTTGCACCTGGTTTTGAGTGGCTTGCGCCTCTAGGGCTTCGAGCGTGTGGCGGGCATGATTCAGGACGGCTGCGGGCATACCGGCTAATCGTGCCACTTGAATGCCATAGCTTTTGCTGGCCGGGCCAGCCTGAATTTCGTGCAACAAGACGATATCTTTGCCTGACTCTACAGCACTCACATGCACGTTCACGGCAGCATGATGGGTGGCAGGAAATTGGGTCAGTTCAAAATAATGGGTAGCAAAGAGCGTGAAGGATTGGGTTTTGTCGTGCAATTGGGTGGCGATGGCGCTAGCGAGCGCCAATCCATCAAATGTGCTGGTGCCTCGGCCAATTTCGTCCATCAGCACCAGCGAATGGGGTGTGGCTGCGTGCAGGATTTGCGCGGCTTCGAGCATTTCAAGCATAAATGTCGATTGGGCGTTTGCCAAGTCATCTGCCGCCCCAATGCGGGTGTGAATGGCATCGACAGGCCCTAAGCGGCAGTGGGTTGCGGGCACATAGCTGCCCATGCTGGCCAACAGCACAATGACGGCAATTTGGCGCATGTAGGTCGATTTGCCGCCCATGTTGGGGCCGGTGATGATTTGCATACGCTGCCGTGTTCCCATGCGCGTGTCATTGGCAATAAATGCCCCAGAACTCAGTTCTGCCAAACGCGCTTGCACCACGGGGTGACGGCCTGCTTCAATGTCCAGGCAGGGTTCTTTGACGAATTGCGGTGCGCACCAGTTCAGGGTCAGGCTACGTTCAGTGAGCGCACACAGCGCATCGAGTGTGGCCAAAGCATGGGCCAATCGGGTCAATGCGGGCACAAAAGGTTGAAGTTGATCAAGTACTTGGTCATACAGCCATTTTTCACGTGACAGCGCACGTTCCTGGGCGCTCAAGGCCTTGTCTTCAAAGGCCTTGAGTTCAGGGGTCATGAAACGCTCGGCGTTTTTCAAGGTCTGGCGACGGCGGTAGTCGGCAGGCACTTTGTCAAGTTGGCCCTGGCTGACTTCAATAAAAAAACCATGAACCTTGTTGTATTGCACCCGCAAATTGGAAATGCCGGTGCGTGCCTTTTCGCGGGTTTCCATCTCAAGCAAAAAACTGTCGCAGTCGGTCTGGATGGCGCGCAGTTCGTCAAGCTCTGCATCAAAACCACAGGCAATCACCCCACCATCGCGCACAGCAGCGGCAGGTTCGTGAGCGATGGCACTTTTGAGCAACGGGCAGCAACTTTCAGGCGGCTGTAATGCGCTGGAAATTTGAGTCAAAAAGGCCTCTAGCCCATACAGGACGGGCATAAGTAGCTCTGTTTTTTGTAGCGTTATCTGCAAGCCCACCAGCTCTCTGGGGCGCACCTGGCGCAGCGCAATTCGGGCGGTGATGCGCTCCACATCGGTACTGCCTTTGAGCTGTTGACGCAGTTTGTCCCACGCGCCAGATTGCAGCGCGGCGATGGCGTTGTGGCGTTCTTTGGCCTGCGTTCTGTCACGTCTGGGCAAGAGCAGCCAGCTTTTGAGCATACGGCTGCCCATGCCGGTCATGCAGGTGTCTATCAAGGAAAACAGTGTGGGGGCATCCTCGCCGCGCAGGGTTTGTACCAGTTCCAGATTGCGCCTGGTGGTGTGCGGCAGGTCGATGTGTTCATCTGGGCGCTGAACGTGAATGCTGTGGATGTGCGTGAGTGCCCGTCCCTGGGTGTGTTCGGCGTAACTCAACAGTGCCGCTGCACCGGCATGTGCCAATGAAAGTTCCTGCGCTTGCCACGGGGCAAGACTTACGGCTTGCAAATGTTGCAACAAGGTGCGTTGCCCCAAACCAGCATCAAACTGCCAGTCAGGCCGAATCGATAGGGACAGGGCAGGCGTGGATTGAATCGTTCGCAAATGGGCTTCAAAGACGGGTGTGGCTGCCGCGCTAAAAATCAGCTCGCCGGGGCTGATGCGCTGCACCCAGCTTGCCAATTCATCAACCGCACATTCGGCCAACTGCACCACGCCTTGCGTTACGCTCAGCCAGGCCAGTCCGCATTGATTGCGCGTACCTTGGTGAACAGCCAACACAATGGCCTCGGTCTTGTCGCCCAGCAGTTCCAGGTCAGTCAGTGTGCCTAGCGTGACCACCCGAACCACCTTGCGCTCGACCGGACCTTTGGAGGTTGCCACATCGCCAATTTGCTCACAAATTGCAACCGATTCGCCCAGCTTGATGAGGCGCGCCAGATAGGTATCGACGGCATGAAACGGCACACCTGCCATCATCACTGGTTGCCCGGCAGACTGGCCGCGCTGGGTCAAAGTGATGTTGAGGAGGCGAGCCGCTTTTTGAGCATCGTCAAAGAACAGCTCATAAAAATCACCCATGCGGTAAAACAGCAGGGTATCTGGATAGTCCGCCTTGATGCTCAAATATTGAACCATCACGGGGGAATGTTGTTTAATGGGGTCTGTCATGGGGACAAGTGTGTAGTTCACCGATGGTGATGGGGTGTGACGAGAAACCAGCCTTGACGGGCGGTAGAAGTTAGGTAAGGATATGGTCAACAATAAGTTGTGCATTTGGCCGTCAGAGTTGGGCGCACTGCGTCGTTACAAATCGCTTATGTGGCTGGGCCAGACCGCACGATTTGCGCCTAGCATGGCATCTTTAACTCTGACGGCCAAATGCGGTACTTATTGCTGACCATATCCTTAGTATCTGGCTAACAATAACTTTCCGATCTGGATATGCCCTCTGAATCTTCTCTGCCTTCTTGGTGACAGGCTGATTTCGGGAAGTTATTGTTAGCCTGTAACCGTTTAG
>CAIYWD010000249.1 GCA_903929815.1 uncultured beta proteobacterium | reverse complement strand
CGCTAACCCGACCTACACGGGTTGCTAACCTATTGTTTTTATAGAACTAATGCTTAAGGTAGTGCCATTGGGGGTTAGGGGGGATTTGGATATCGCACCCAAGCAAAGCCACATCACTTTGAAACGCTCCCCCCGCAGCCCATGGTGATGGGCATGGGTGTCCTCATTCTTACAATTCACCCCACACCCTGCGCGCTGCACTTGGCCGGCTGCGATGGGTGACAACCATACTCCCCCCACCATGTTTATTCACCTGCGTCTTCATACTGAATTTTCTGTCATTGATGGCACCACGCGCATTGATGAAGTGCTGGCTTTGGCTGCAGCAAGCCATCAACCTGCGCTGGCCATCACTGATTTAAGCAACCTGTTTGGGGCCATCAAGTTTTACAAGGAAGGGCGAAAATGCGGTGTCAAACCCATTTTGGGCGCTGAAGTCTGGCTGGCCGGGTTGAGTCAAGACAGCGATACCTTGTCACGATTGCTGCTGCTTGTTCTTGACCATCAGGGTTATTTGAATTTGTCCGAGTTGCTGGCGCGCGCCTGGACGCGCAGTGCCAGCAAAACGCAAGCGGCCCTGTCTTTAAGCTGGTTGCAAGAATTCAACGGCGGGCTGATCGCCTTGTCTGGTGCGCAGGCCGGGCCTGTAGGGCAGGCCTTGTTGCAATCAGACGAGGAGCGAGCGCGTGATGTGGCGCTACAGTTGTCAGGCATTTTTAACAACCGGTTTTATCTGGAGCTTCAACGTGCCGGCCGACCTGACGATGAACTGCATCTGGTGGCAGCGGTTCAGTTGGCGCATCGTTTGGGTTTGCCGGTGGTAGCGACGCATCCCATTCAATTTGCATCCCCACAAGATTTTGAAGCCCATGAAGCGCGGGTGTGCATTGCCGAAGGTGAAATGCTGGACAACCCGCGTCGCATTCGTCGTTTCACGCGTGAGCAGCACTTTAAAACCACAGCAGACATGCAGGCACTTTTTGCCGATGTGCCCTCAGCTTTGTCCAACACGGTTGAAATTGCCAAGCGTTGTAATTTAAGCCTGGTGCTAGGGCAGGCACAATTGCCAGACTTTCCCATTCCGCCGGTCAATGGGCACATCATGGAGGCCAACGATTATTTTCGTTATGCCTCCCACGAGGGGCTGCAAGAACGCATGATGCATCTGTACCCCAACTTCGCAGAGCGTGAGCGCGAAATGCCCCGCTATGTTGATCGACTCGAATTTGAGTTGAACACCATTTTAAAAATGGGGTTTGCAGGTTACTTTTTGATTGTGGGCGACTTCATCAACTGGGCAAAAAAAAATGGCTGCCCCGTGGGGCCTGGGCGCGGATCGGGGGCGGGTTCGCTGGTGGCTTACGCGCTCAAAATTACAGACCTTGACCCCCTGCAATACAAACTGCTCTTTGAGCGATTCTTGAATCCTGAGCGGGTGTCCATGCCCGACTTTGACATTGACTTTTGCCAGGGCAACCGCGATCGCGTGATTGATTACGTCAAACAAAAATACGGCAAGGAGGCCGTCAGCCAAATTGCCACTTTTGGCACCATGGCCGCACGCGCAGCCATTCGTGATGTGGGCAGGGTGCTTGGCATGAGCTACACCCTTTGCGATGGCATCAGCAAGCTCATCCCCAACAAACCCGGGGTGGCAGTCACCCTGCAACTGCCGCCACCCAACCGAAAAAAAGACGACAAACTGGTCTATGCCACGGAGGCCGAACCTTTGTTGGCTGAGCGGGAAGCCAAAGAAGAGGATGTGCATACGGTTTTGGCATTGGCGCGCAAACTGGAAGGCATTACACGAAACATCGGCATGCACGCAGGCGGGGTGTTGATAGCACCAGGCAAATTGACCGACTTTTGTCCCTTGTACCAGCAGCCCGGCAGTGATGCTGCCATCAGCCAGTTCGACAAAAGCGATGTGGAAGCTGTCGGTCTGGTCAAATTTGACTTTTTGGGCCTGGCCACACTGACCATTCTGGAAATTGCGCGCGAGCTGATTGTTCTGCGTCACAAAGGTCAGGAAAACTTTGCATTTGAAGACCTTGCCCTGAATGATGCTGACGTTTATCAACTGTTTCAGACAGGAAAAACCGAAGCCGTGTTTCAGTTTGAAAGCCGTGGCATGCAGGGCATGTTGCGCGATGCCAAACCCACACGGCTTGAAGATTTGATTGCCCTGAACGCGCTGTACCGCCCGGGGCCTATGGACCTTATCCCCAGCTTTGTGGCGCGCAAACATGGCCGTGAAGTGGTGGAATATCCCCATCCCTTGCTGGCAGATATTTTGTCCGAGACCTACGGCATCATGGTTTATCAAGAACAGGTGATGCAAACCGCGCAAATTCTGGGAGGCTATTCTCTCGGCGCTGCCGACATGTTGCGCCGAGCGATGGGTAAAAAAGATGCCGACGAAATGGCCAGACATCGCCAGATTTTTCGCGATGGGGCAGCCAAAAATAACATCACAAAAGACAAGGCGGATGAAGTTTTTGACCTGATGGAAAAATTTGCCGGCTATGGTTTTAACAAATCACACGCAGCCGCTTATTCCCTGCTGGCCTACCACACGGCCTGGATCAAGGTGCATTACACCGCCGAGTTTTTCTGTGCCAACATGACCGTTGAAATGGACGACACCGACAAGCTCAAAGTCTTGCTGGAAGATGCCATCAAAATGGGGTTACGCTTTGAACCGCCCGATGTGAACCGAGGCACAAGCCGCTTTGAACCCATATCAGACAAGGTCATTCGCTATGGTTTAAGCGCGGTCAAAGGCAGCGGACAGCAAGCCATTGAAGCCATTGTGGCAGCAAGAGAAGGCAAAGGTGCAGGGCCGATGGGCGATGTGACCGGGCCTTTTAAGAGCCTGTTTGATTTTTGTGCCCGAGTGGATCGCGCTCGCATCAACAAACGAACAGTAGAAGCCCTGATCAAAGCCGGTGCTTTTGACACCCTGGAGTTAAACCGTGCGAGTCTGCTCGCCAGTGTGGATTTGGCATTTGATTTTGGAGCAGCAGCGCTGGCCAATGCCAACCAGTGCAGCCTGTTTGACATGGGCGGCGAAGACGAACACGGCTCCAGCACACAAGAACCTGAACTGGTGACGGCCCCACCGTGGGGGGTGAAAGAGCGCCTCACTTATGAAAAAACAGCCGTAGGTTTTTATTTGTCAGGCCATTTGTTTGACGAAGTGGCACCAGAGGTGCGCCGTTTTGCCAAGCGAGCCATTGCTGACTTGTCAGACACCCGAGAGCCACAGTTGGCCGCAGGCATCGTGACAGATTTCAGGACAATCAACGGTCAGCGTGGCAAACTGGGATTGTTCAAACTCGACGATACCTCAGGCCTGATTGAAGCACGCGTTGACGAATCTTTGCTCAATGCCCACAAAACCTTGCTGCAAGACGATGAACTGGTCATTGTGATGGGCAAAGTACAGCCCGACCGTTTTTCAGGGGGCATGCAATTGACCGTGACGCAAATATGGAACTTAGAGCAGGCACGTTGCCGTTTTGGTCAATTTTTACGTGTTGAACTGCCGCGAGGTGCATCGATCGATGTCGCACGATTACTTAAAGACCACCCAGCACAGCCAGTGACCACTGAACAAGGTACTGTGCAACGTGGTCTGGGTGTTCGCATCGCCCTAACATGTCGAACCCATGAAGGTGCTGCCAGTGCCGAACTGCAATTGGGCGATGAGGCCAGGTTTTACCCCAGCAATGCAGCCTTGTCCGCCTGGTGTGCGCAAGCTACACCTGGGGGGTCTGGCATTGTTTATCCTGGATTCCTCAGTTGACCGCGCCCGGGGTGCGTTTCAAAGTGATGTGGCTTTGCTTGGGTGCGACATCCAAATCCCCACTAACCCCCCTTTTTCAAAGGGGGGGAATGAGAACAGTTAGCCTATTTGGGCAAGGCGCTGTATTTGTCCCCCCTTTGAAAAAGGGGGGTTAGGGGGGATTTGGTTTTTGCATTGCACCACATCACTTTGAAACGCACCCCCGCGCCCGAGTAGGCTACTCCCTTTGGGTGAGAGCGCTGCGCACCCGATTGAGCTACAAGCCACTCGTCTGGGAGTGTTGTTCCTCATTGCAGGCAGTAGCCTGCAACGTCGTCACGCCTGCCCAGACGCGCCGCCAGTAGCCCACTCGGGCGCGTTTAACTGAGGAAGCCAGGTTCAAGCAGATGCTCAATAGTCTGTAAGCACCCTCAAAACAAAAAAGCGAAGACGATAAATCTTGGCTATGTCATTGATTTTATTGGAGGCGCGACCCAGAGTCGAACTGGGCTAAGCGGATTTGCAATCCGATGCATAACCGATTTGCTATCGCGCCAAAACTTTACAACTCAAGAAAAAAACTTGCGTTGATGGTGCATGGAGCGGGAAAAGAGTCTCGAACTCTCGACATCAACCTTGGGAAGGTTGCGCTCTACCAACTGAGCTATTCCCGCAAAAACGAAGTCCGCATTATATGGATAAAGTTT
>CAIYWD010000248.1 GCA_903929815.1 uncultured beta proteobacterium | reverse complement strand
GAAAAAAGTCAATATAAATCAACATAAAAAATTTTTACGGAATGGCTAATTGTCCAAAATTCAATTATTGTCAATAAAATCATTGAATTAGGTGATGTTTTAGAAAAAAGACTGGGGTGTCTGAATTTCAGGAATAAGGGGATGAAATGAGCGAACCGTGAGTTGTGAACCGAGCCAAATGTTAATTCACGGGATTGATGGCGTATTCGTCGCCTCGGCAAATGTAAGTGACGCTGTTGGATACCATTTTTTGAATGACACCACTCGAACCCTGAATTCTTCGAACAAACACAGACAATTTGTTGCCTTGAAAGCTGTAGGTTCCCACCACAACGTCCTGGCTTTTCAACTCGTCATGCTGAATTTCGCTCGGGTTACGCGTTAATGCCGACAAGCCATCCTGGGTCAGTTTGAAATATTTTCCGAAGTCAATCTGTGCTATTTTGCTATGGCATTGCATGCTCAAGGCGGCTCGCATTTGCTCACCCATGTAAAGCCCTGTGGGGCCTGATGTGTAGGTTTGCAAGTCCAGAAAATCAGGCACCATCACGGAATGACTCAGTTGGCGCTCGTCACAAGACAAGACAACACCTTGGGGCGTTTGGCTGCACAGGGGTTCGCACAACTGAGCAGCCATGCGGCGAAAAATCCGATCAAAGTTGGTGATGCCGACCAGCCTTGGCAAGCGCTGCGCACTGCAAGGCGTTTCAGGTGCAAGGGTTGAACATGCCACCAATCCGCCCATCAGCGCTGTACAGCACAGCCCACTGATCCAACGGAAATGACTCATGGGCCACTGACGATTCTGATGTTTTGAGTGCGTGGTTCTTCAAGCAAGGCATCGGTAAACCAATTTGACGGAATTTGTATTTGCCCGCTCGAAATGACCAGTCCACTTTGGGAGTCGATCACCCTGGCATTGATCACCAACTGCTCTTCAGAACTGATGATAGTGCCCGTCACAACACCTGTTACGCCAAATTGGTCACGCAAGTTCTTGGCATCTCGGCTCAAAGTGAACTCCCCTGATGGATTGATGACAAAATTGCGCATCAAGCGAGGTTCAAAAATTCGCCAGCCACGAACCTGCAGCTCGTGCATCAGGTTTTCAGCGATCAATCGCCCCATCGGTGATGTTTCTGCCAAGTTATTAAGATTGGTAAAACTGCCCACCAAAAATGCCGAGTTCGCATTTTTCTTGTCAACATTACGTTCCAACTGATCAGCCAAGAAAATGATTTTGGCTGAAAATTTTCCGGGTGTAGAACGTGCATGGATGACGGGGATGTTGTCGCCTGCATACGAAAGTCCAGCACAAAAAAGGCTAGCCACCACACAGGCGGATCGCAAAAATAAATAATTCATGGTGATTCTTTGGTGTATGAAAGTGAGTGACGTGAAAAAATGAAACCAATTGTTTTTTGACATCCGAAGCAGCAATAAGGTCAGGTAGGTCGGTTAGGTCAGTTAAGTCAGTATTGCATTTACATCGCACCACAAACCACATTACTTTTGCGATGTGAGACAGGATAGGCATCGCATTTGGAGCCACACCACGAGTCTCTGGTCACGCTGTAGTTGCGTTTGTCGTTGTCTAAACAACCACATGGCAATCCATCCTGACACACTACAGCGATCACTGCTGGGGCAGACGCTGGAACAGGGCACCTGGTGCCACAGCAAGTAGCACAACCCTGAAGAGCAATACAGCCCAAGACAACCCATAATAGACGACTCATTTTTTTCCTTTCGTGTTGAAACCAACTCACTTCATCTATCGGCCAAATACAGAAAAATATGAGTTATTTTGCGCAATTTTATTCGATACAGGGGTGGTATTCACCACATCCTAACCTTACTAACTCATGACCGTTCCACAACCCCAAAATCGCAGATCGCCCCAGCACGTCCCTACGGTACCCCAGGCACTGGCTGATGAGATTCGCCCGGGGCAATCGCTGGATCTTCTGAAAGAACTGCACATTTTGACCCAAGATGGCAAACTCAATCAGGATTCCCGACGCAAACTCAAGCAGGTCAATCACCTCTGTCAATTCATTGAAAAGTTGCTGCATGAGCTTGCAAAACAACAGCCGCCCAATGCCAATGCCAATGCCAATACCATTACCTTGGCAGATCATGGTGCAGGCAAGTCGTATCTCGGCTTTATTTTGTACGACCTGTTTTTCAGGCAGCACTCCGAGAGTCACATCTACGGCATTGAAACCCGTGCAGAACTGGTGCAAAAATCGTGCAATCTGGCCACGCGCTTAAATTTTGATCGCATGACATTTTTGAACTTGACGGTGGCGCAAGCAGCGCAGTCCACAGCATGTCCTGAGCGCATGGACATGGTGACTGCCCTACATGCCTGCGACACCGCCACCGACGATGCCATTGCCTTTGGCTTGCAAAAGCACGCACGCTTTATGGTGCTGGTGCCCTGTTGCCAGGCTGAAGTGGCACGTTTGCTCAATCAAAACAAGGCAAAATCGCTTTCAGGCACACCGCTTTCAGAATTGTGGCGACACCCCCTTCACACACGCGAAATGGGCAGTCATCTCACCAATGTGCTGCGATGCCTGTATTTGCAGGCCTGTGGCTACCATGTCTGCGTGACCGAACTGGTTGGCTGGGAGCACAGCTTGAAAAACGAATTGATCGTAGCCCGTTACACTGGTCAACATCATCGCAGTGCGGCCGATCGTTTACGTGTCTTGCTGGCAGAATTTGGCCTGATGCCATTGCTTCACACACGCTTTACAGCGCTGATTGACAATGCGGCTCATGTCGGTGTGTCCACCTGCGAATAACAAGCAGTGTGTTTTTTTTAACTGATTTTTGGAGTTTTTCATGAAACGTTTGATGATGTTGAGTGGTGCGGTTGCTTTGGTCTTGACTTTGGGCGCATGTGCAACCAGCAGCCCGGATGTGATTTCACGCGATGATGCCCAACACATGGCGCAGGTGCAAGAGGGTGTGGTGCTGTCTGTGCGTAATGTGGTGATCGATGGCAGCCAAAGCGGTATTGGTGCGGTAGTTGGCGGTGTGACGGGTGCCGTGGCAGGCTACAGCGGCAGTGGTGTTCAGCGCGAGGGGCAGGTATTGGGTATGCTCGCAGGAGTGGCTGGTGCTGCTGCTGGCAACGCCATTGAGCGCATGGCCACACGTGAAGAAGCCGTTGAAGTGCTGGTGCAGGTTAAAAATGGCGAACGCCGTGCCATTGTGCAAGCCAAGGGTGGCGAAACCCTGCTGCCTGGCGACTCCGTCGTCATCGTCACCACCGGCAGCAAGGTTCGCGTCACCAGGGCACCCAAATAAGGCTGTCGTTTTAGGCCATTTATTTATGGATGAAATTGGCCTCTAACCCTTGATGGTATTGCGCTGGCAGCTATCAAAATTGATGGGCGGGTGCGCTTCATGATGTGCTGCACCACATCATGAAGCGCACCCTGACGGGCGGCTTTCTACAATCCTGCCATGCTTGTTCCCTCTTCTTTTATCCAGGAATTATTAGCCCGCGTTGACGTGGTCGAAGTCGTTGGCCGCTACGTGTCTTTGAAAAAAGGGGGGGCTAACTTGATGGGCTTGTGCCCGTTTCACAATGAAAAATCACCCTCGTTTTCAGTCAGCCCTACCAAGCAGTTTTACCACTGCTTTGGCTGTGGCAAAAATGGGAATGCCATCAGTTTTCTGATGGAAAATAACGGCATGGGCTTTGTGGAAGCGATACATGAGTTGGCGCAGCAGTATGGTTTGCAGGTGCCACAAGACGAGGAAAGCCCGCAAGACAAGGCGCAGGCCGCACAACGTCTGCAAAAACAGGCAACACTGACCACAGTGCTTGAAAAGGCTTGCACAGCGTATCAAAAGTACCTGAAAAATTC
Source organism: uncultured beta proteobacterium (assembly GCA_903929815.1). Classification (GTDB taxonomy): domain Bacteria; phylum Pseudomonadota; class Gammaproteobacteria; order Burkholderiales; family Burkholderiaceae_C; genus Rhodoferax. Next base: position 12,588 of record CAIYWD010000248.1, on the reverse strand, counting down.
TGATCACGCCGTGGCCTATCTCAAAGGCCGTGGTTTGACGGGCAAGATCGCCCAACGGTTTGGCTTGGGCTATGCGCCTGCGGGCTGGAACACGTTGGCCAGTGTCTTTCCACATTACGATGACCCCCTGCTTGTTGAGTGCGGTCTGGTGCTTGAGAACACCGAAGTCAGTGGCAATGTCCGTCGATACGACCGTTTTCGTGACCGTGTGATGTTTCCCATTCGCAATGTGAAAGGCGAGTGCATTGGCTTTGGCGGGCGTGTTTTTGGGGATGAGAAACCCAAATATTTGAACTCGCCCGAGACCGCAGTCTTTAGCAAAAGCCGTGAACTTTATGGCCTGTGCGAGGCGCGCGCAGCAGTGCGTGAACGGGGCTACGCCTTGGTGACGGAGGGTTATATGGATGTGGTGGCGTTGGCGCAACTGGGTTTTCCCAACGCTGTCGCCACATTGGGCACAGCCTGTACAGATGACCATATCCACAAACTGTTTCGATTTACCGATGCTGTTGTGTTCAGTTTTGATGGCGATACTGCCGGCAGACACGCAGCACGCAAGGCACTCGATGTTGCACTGCCTTTGGCCACAGACACGCGCAGTGTGAAATTTTTGTTTTTGCCTCCAGAGCATGACCCCGACAGTTTTATCCGCGCCCATGGTCAGGAGGCTTTTGAACGCTATGTGAGCGAGGCCCTGCCCCTGAGCCGCTTTCTGCTCGATGCTTCACGCGAGGGTTGTGATTTGAACTACTCTGAGGGCAAATCCCGCATGATCAACAATGCCAGACCCCTGTGGGAGTTATTGCCCGCAGGCGCATTAAGGCATCAACTGCTTGGCGAGATTGCCGACTTGAGTCACATGAGCAAGCAAGAACTCATGAATGCGTGGCAAGAGCAAACGTCGCATCACTATCACGGTACGGTGCAAAATCATGAAAATGATAGCAACTCACGCAACGGGCATCACAGGCCAAAAACATCACTGAAGTCAAGCACGGCCAATAGCCGACACCAGCCCAACAGTCGCGCTGATCACGCTGTGCGAATTTTGCTGGATAACATGAGCGCATTAGATGTGCTGACAGCAGAAGATCAAGCTTTGCTGTGCTCACTGCCACCACCCCATGGTGATCTGTTTTTGTGGCTGGAGGACCAATACCATGAGCACGGCGTTCAGTCCTGGATGGCTCTGCGTGAGGGCTTGCGTGGGCATGACAGTGAAGCGCTGGCGCAAAAACTCATGACCAGTCATACGCTTGATGCCCCAAGTGACACCCGGGAAACACAAGACGAGTTGCGCAAGTTGGTGAACCGTATTCGCATTGAGCAAATCAAGGCAGAAGAAACACAGGTCATTCAAGAGTCCAAATCTGACCCCACTGCACTGCAACGCTACCGCGAATTACAAACCCGTCGCAAGCTACTTGAAGCCGGAACGGGAGTCTCTGGCTGACCCCTGTGATCTACATGCAAGGTGCGATTCAAAGCCACATCACTTTGAAACGCACCCGCCACGTTCCATTGCCATTTTGGGGATGTCTAACTTTGAAAAAGTTCCTTGATAAACCCATTCGTGGTTGAGCACTTCCTTCACGGGCTTCCAGGGGGGATCGTCCGAACCGTCGGGGCATCGCAGTTGCAGCAAAGGATTGGGAAGGTAGTGGCCGTTGGCAGTGCGTATCCACAATCGCCGGGCGGGTTGGTATTGACTTTGCGCCTCTGCTCGTGCCAGCACGCTATTGATATAGCTGCGCTTGCGTCGTTTTTGTATCCACAGGTGCTCAGGCAGGCATTCCAGAGTGGCTTGCAACATTTCGGCAAAAAAACCCTGCTGGAATTTGTAGTAAGGCTGTGATCGGTCTGCGCAGCGCGTGTACAGGGTTTTGTAGCCCGCCAACATCAAACTCAGCAACCAATACTCACCTTGATGGTGGGTCAATCTCACCAATCGATCATCGGTTTGTACGTCCAACACGGGCGGTGCAAGACGATCGAACAGGGGGCCAACGGATTTTTTTGCAAATTCGGGGTCATCGATGGCACGGTTCAAACAGGCCAGCCAAGGGGTTTGACCAAATTCATCGGTCAGTTCGGGGTTGGCACCGCGTTCAAGCAAGGCATTCACCAAGGCCAGGTTGCCGGCGCGTGCGGCCATCTGTAGCGATGTGGCGCCGACTGGGCAGGCGTAATCAACACCGTACTGATCGCACTGGCGCAAGAGGTCTTTGAAGTTGTGAGCGCTGTAAGGCTGCAAATGGCGTTGGCGCAGTGTTGTCACATGACGCAAGGCACGGACTTGGAAATCAGAGGCATTCATCTCGTAAAAATTGAAGATGGGAACACCAAAATGACCTTCGGGTGCCACAGTACGTGCAAGCTGAAATTGTGCTTCGGTGGCCAATTTTTCAATCCAGACGTGTTGCCCATGCCACAGTGCGTAATCCATCAAGGTTTGACGTGGTTTGTTGGAGGGCTGCGTTTTATCTAGTGCGCGTGGTATCAAATCGCGCAGCAAAGGTTCAGACCAGGGTGTCCAGGGCACTTCTTTGGCTTTCAGGAAAGTGTCGTGAATGGCTTTAGCCTGCTCTACTTTGCCCTGCATGGCCAGTTTGCGTGCCTCTTGTGCCCATTCCTCTTTGCTTGATGTTTGTGCGGGCACGTTCGCAATGGTGGTTGTAGCATCCGCCACTTTCAGGCCCAAAAGACTCAGCAACGGATGGTTGATGTCGGATTCGACCAGCACCAGACTTTGCACGGCACGCGTCATGGCAACGTACAGGGCATTGACATAAAACTTGTACAGTTCCAAAGACTTGTCGCCTTTGTCGCGTGCACGGCTGTAAGCTAGGGACTCTACTTCCAAATCAGCCGCAGTGACCCCGTCGCAGACCTCGGCGTAAGCACTGCGCTGACCCGAGACCAGAGCAAACAAGATGACGTGAGGGTATTCCAGACCCTTGGCTTCATGCACTGAAAATACCAGTGGCGTGGCAAAGTGTTCACGCGCTGCACGTTTGTCTTCATCGCGCAACACCACCACGGCATGTTGTACTGAGGCACGGGTTCGTGTATTGATATCCTTCAATGTGGCATCACGCGCCGCCAGCAATTGAACAGACCCTTCCTGGATCGACGCACTTTGCACCAGAAAATTACTTTCACGGTCAATTGATCCAAAACGTGCCTGCTTGATTTTGAGCAAAGTGTTGGCCAGTTCGGTCACCGTGCGGGTGTTGCGAAAGTTGGCTTGCAACACAGAGAGCGTTTGGCGCTGGGCGGCCTCACCGGCCAAGCCATGCCAAAACAGGGTGCGTACCGCAGCCCACGAGAAAAAGTTGGGGTGAACAATCTGGTTAGAGTCTCCGCACAGCAAAAACTGCCCTGGTTTTTTCAAGCAGGCCAACACCAAAGCCAATTGCACATTGGTCAAATCCTGCACTTCGTCAATGACTACAAAGTCGTAGGTGGGTTTTGCCAGCGGCATCCATTCATGCGCGACCAGATTGAGGTCATACAAATGAGCCTCCGAGAGCCATTGCCGGTAGCGTTCAAACAAGGCATGTGCTGCGGTTCTGGCTTGTTCATTGAGCAAGGACTGGCGTGATCCCAATGCCAAATAACTGGGCAAATCCAGAGGGCCTTGAGCGTTGGCACCAATCACGCCGCGAAACTCTTCAAACAGGGCGTGGGCATCGATATCGCCGAGCGAACTGCGCAAGGACTGGCGATGGCGTTCAAACCAGCCCCCAAATGCTGGAAAGGTCAGCTCACGGCCTTTGGGAACATGCAAAGTTTCAACAAATTCGCGGTAGCTTAAAAAGCTGGCCTCTTGAGCAGGATTTTCAAAACCATGCGCTTCATACAAGGCGCGCGCCGACTGTGCCAGATAAGCCGAGTGAGTGACATACAAAACCTCACCTTCAGCCTCACGCAATTTAGCCAAAGTGACTGCCGTTTTGCCAGACCCTGCTGAACCGACGACGACCACGGGGGCGACAAGTCGGCGCACAGATTCCTGGGCATCATCAAACACAAGGGGTTTATCCAGCAATTCAAATTCATTGCGTGTGGCATGAAGCCAGCGCATGGGAACGACATCCTGGGTGGTCGCCACAGTGCTGTCCATGGTCAGCGTGGGTTCAGTTTCAATTTTGGATTCATCAATCACAGCCCCGCGTAAAAACCGTGACTGGTTGTAAGCATGGTTTTCAATGACCTCCAGTGCCAGACAAACGGTTTCAGTGCCGCAGCGTGCAAATTGCAGTAGCAAGCGATTGCTGTAGTCCAATTTGGCACGCCAATAGTGACTGGGATTGAGTTTTTTGACATCTGCCGATCGAAAGTCATCCGCTTCAATGAATGCACGCACTTTGGCAAAAGCGGCCTTGACGCGCCGGGTATTGATATCTTTGTAGGTGAGAAATCGCATGGCAGTAGGATGGATCAGGTCAGAAAGTTATATGGCAAATAAGGCTATACCCATCTTTAACATATGGCAAAAAATAGTAATAAAAATCAATATATTATAGAGATGCTGTTTTTTTGCTGTGCAAAATTCGTTTGCAATATGTTGATTTTAAATAATGTTTTTGAGGGTGTTAAACCCAGGTATAGCCCTTATGCAGTAAGCGTTAGTAGCTACTAAAATTATAGTATCAAACACATCATGCCGGACTGGATGTGTCGGTACTTGCGGGCACATCCTGTAAAGAATGATGTTGTGAGTTTGTGGGGGCAGGCTCACAAAACGTACCCAGCACCGCCTGACGCAAGGCAAGGGTTAATTCTTCTTGCAACTCGGTGCGAAAGTGGGCAACATGACGGGTCATGAAGTTTTGTATGACGTGATCTGTGGCTTGCCCAATGCACTGCGCCAAAACAGGCTCCAAGTGTTGCAGAATGGATTCTGACAAGGGCTGAACAGTTTTTGGCAGCAGTTGCGCCGGATCGACCACCTCAGTCAGAGTGGGAATGCAACCTTGTGGTGCAGGCGTTGTCATGGCGTGGTCTGCGTATTGTGGGCTATGGGCACGAACCCAAGGGCACTATAGCGCTTCCAGCGAAGTCGAGCCAAGTGTTTGTCATGGTCATCCATCCCCACAATTTCAATGACACGCTCAAATTGATCGAACCCTTGTGGAACATCGTCACCCAAATTCACCACATTCTGTTGGAAAGGTAGGGATGCCAAGGTTGGACTGAGCACAATTTTGGTTTTGGACAAGACCCTTGGAGGGGCGTTTGACATGCAGTGTGGCACAAAATCGGTTTCACAAAAGCGCCAGAGATAAAGGTCGAATTGAGACAACATTTCGACAGAACCGGTGACCCCAATGGTGTTGCCCTGCCGAATGGCCTTGCGCAAAAGTCGACAGGTGTAAGTCAGTCGATCTTGCACATTGGAATGAAAAACAATGTCAGGCACGGCCATCAAGCCTTTGTGTCTTGCGAGAGCAAATAGTCCAAAAGCAGGCCAACAGGACGACCTGTAGCGCCTTTGGCATCGCCACTTTTCCATGCCGTACCTGCAATGTCAAGATGCGCCCAGGAAAATTTGTCGGCGAAGCGCTGTAAAAATTTGGCCGCAGTAATGACTCCGCCTGGGCGCCCCGCCACATTGGCCAGATCGGCAAAGTTTGATTTCAAACCCTCAGCGTAGTCTTCATCCAGTGGCATGGGCCAGCACAGGTCCTGCGATGATTCGCCGGCTGCCTGCAATGCTGCCGACAGCTCGGTGTTGTTGGAAAACAAGCCACTGCGTACCTTGCCCAAAGCAATCACGCAGGCCCCGGTGAGGGTGGCAATGTCTATCACTGCGTGCGGTTTGAAGCGTTGGGCATAAACGAGGGCATCGCACAACACCAGTCGTCCTTCGGCATCGGTATTGAGAATTTCAATGGTCAAACCATTCATACTGGTCACCACATCGCCGGGTTTAATGGCGTGGCCGCTGGGCAAATTTTCGCAAGCCGGAATCAAACCTACTACGGAGATGTCAGGCTGCAACATGGCCAGCGCATGAAAAACGCCCAAAACGCTGGCTGCACCAGACATGTCAAACTTCATCTCGTCCATATCAGGCGAGGGTTTGATGCAGATGCCCCCACTGTCAAAGGTAATGCCCTTGCCCACCAACACCACCGGTGGACGACCTTTGCCATGCACGTTGTAACGCAACACGATGAACTGCAAAGGCTGTGCAGAACCCTGCGCCACAGCCAAAAATGCACCCATGTTGAGCTTGGTGACCGCTTTGGCATCCAGCACACGGCACTTGATTTTTGGAAATTTTTCCAGCGATTGCGCTGCCTGTGCCAAAAGCGTTGGGGTGGCATGGTTGGCAGGCCGATTCGCCCATTCTTTGGCAAACTCAATGCCATGCACGGCTGCCACTGCAACATCAAATGCCTTGTTGAGCGCGGTGGTATCCGGCATGGCCACCTTGACGTTTTCAAGGGAACGCCCTTCGGTTTTTTCACCTTTTGTGGTGGTGTAGCGGTAGCTGGCCTCTGCCAGTGTGGTAAGTGCCACCCGAAGCGCTTGTGAACTGGGGGTTTTCTCAAAATACAAAATAATATTGTGAGGTTTAGCCGTTGCTATCAAAGTCACGGCTTTATGTACCGCCTCTCGCATATCATGGGCATTGCCGCTGGCAGACTGAACCAGCACCAGGCGTTTGCATGACAATCCGTTGGGGCGGTACATATCCAGCAAACTGCCGGCCTTGCTTTCCAAGTCACCACCTGCTTGCTCTACCAAAGTAGAGAGCACACCTGGGGCAGGTTTAACGTCGGATGCCAGTAGCAGCAGCAAGACATCACAGGGTTGGTGAGCTGCACCGTCGGCATCCATAGCAGTCAATTCAAAGTTCATAATCCAATTTTTACCTTCGTTATTTTCACTTTTTCGCTGCCGATGTTATTCCATTCTTCCATTCAACAAGAGTTATCGCGCAGTTTTGGGGCTGTTGTGATTGTGCTGATCACGGTGGTCATGACCATGACCTTGATTCGGACTTTGGGACTGGCTTCAGGCGGCAGTCTTGACCCCGCAGACGTGATGCTGGTGATGGGCTACACCGTTTTGGCCTACATGCCCACCTTACTGACGATGAGCTTGTTCATCGCCATCATTGCCAGTGTGTCGCGCATGTACAAAGACAGTGAAATGGTCATCTGGCTATGCAGCGGGCGAGGTCTTTTGTCCATGTTGCCTGCGCTTTTTCGCTTTGCCTGGCCGGTGCTGGCTGTGGTGGCGGGCTTGTCACTGTTGGTCTTGCCTTGGACCAACTTTCGCATTGAAAACATGAAAGACCAGTTTGAAAGACGCGGTGATCTGGATCGCGTTGCGCCTGGGCAATTTCAAGAATCTGCCAATGGTTCGAGGGTCTTTTTTGTTGAAAAAAATGCGATGGGGCAGTCATCAGGATCCAATGTTTTTATTGTCAGCACAGAGCGTGGCAAACAAACCATCACATCGGCACGTCAGGGGCGTGTGGTTCATTTGCCCCATGGCCGATTTTTGATGCTCAGCCACGGCCAAAGCCTGGAAAGAACCTTGGGTACGAATGAAATCAAGATGAGTGCCTTTGAAGAATACGGTTTGAAAGTGGGGACTGCAGCCTCCACAGCAGACCATCTTGTACCGGCAAATTCCCTTTCTACTTTAGCCTTATTCAAGCATCTCACACCCATCAACAAGGCCGAGCTGTCGTGGCGTTTGGGTTTGATCATGGCATCGGTGAACTTTGTGCTGATGGGTCTGGCGGTATCTGGTGTCAGCCCTCGCCGAGGCCAAGGTCTGAATATGGTCTTTGCCTTGTTTACCTTTGTCGTTTATTACAACTTGCTTAGCTTGGGAAACAACTGGATTGCCACAGAAAAAATCACCTGGTGGCAATGGATTTTCGGCCTGCATTTGAGTGTTTTTCTAAGTGTGCTGATCTGGCTTGCCAAACTTCATAACAACTGGCATTGGCAAGATATATCCTTACCGATCCTTAAAACCTACTCAAAGATGATCAAAATTGATCATCAACGTACGTAATGATAGGGTCAATAATAAGTTCCACATTTGGCTCGTCAGATTTGGGCGCACTGCGTCGTTACAAATCGCTTATGTGGCTGGGCCACATAAGCGATTTGCGCCTAGCATTGCATCCCAACTCTGACGGCCAAATGCACAACTTATTGTTGACCATATCCTAAGGTGAATTTTCTCAAATCCCATTCAACTGAACCAGTGCCAACCAGTGCCGCTGACGATAATCAGCGTGAAATCGCACTCTTTTTCTCGCTTTAGAACTTGCGTCCCTTCTTTAGACTTGGCTTTATTTTGTTGATGGCTAGGTTTTTAGAGTGTTTTACAGATCATTTCTCATTTTGTTGATGATTGTTGGCTTTGCCGGCTGCGCTCAAATCTCCTTGTTCGAGCGTTCCGCCTTGCCTGTGCCCAATCAATGGCCGGACAAACCTAGTCCGGCAAGTCGCCTAGGGGCTGCCAAAACGCATTGGCGCACCTATTTTTCCGACCCCGTTTTACAGTCGCTGATTGCGACTGCTTTGAAAAATAATCGTGATTTGCGCGTAGCTGCAGGCCGCGTCCAGGAAGCACGTGCCCAGTTTGGAATTGCACGAGCTGATCTGGGTCCAACGGTCAATGTGATGGGGACCGGTAATGTGACGCGAACTTCATCAGATTTAAGTGGCATTGGCGCTCCCCTAACGAGTCAACGTTACGATTTATCGATGTCGTCAGTATCTTTTGAAGTTGATTTCTGGGGGCGCGTTGCCAATTTATCTGAAGCTGCGCGATTGAGTTACCTAGCAAGTGAAGAATCTCGCCGATCAGTTTATGTGTCGTTGGTGGCTGATGTTGCGCTGTCTTATTTGACTTTACTTCAGTTTCAGTATCTGGTTGCAAGTGAACAGTCAGCGGTCGATTTGAGAGTGCAGTCTTTGGCGTTGATAGAAAAAGGATATGTAGCCGGTGCAGCCAATGATTTTGATTATCAACAAGCCAGTAGTCTGGTGGCTTCTTCGCAAGCGTCGTTGGCTAGTTATGTCAATCAGCGCGACACTGCCCGTCACCGTCTGGACTTTTTATTGGGTTATGCACCCGTTGACCTCAAACTCAATATCAGCCTGGATAAGCTGGGATTGGACACTCCAGTTGCCCCAGGTTTACCTGCCGAAGTGTTGTTATTGCGCCCTGACGTGATGGCAGCGGAACAGCGTTTGCGGGCAACACATGCCAACATTGCTGCGGCGCGTGCGGCTTTTTTACCTAAGGTGATGCTGACGACAAGTTTGGGGCTGGCCAGTCAAAGTTTGATGAGCTTGTTCAGCGGTGGTGCCTGGTCATTTCAACCGTTGATCACCATGCCGTTGTTTGATGGAGGACGGACATCTGCAGGCGTTGACGCAGCCAAGGCGCGCAACTTTATTGCGGTAGCCGAGTACGAGCGCACCATTCAGGCCGCATTTCGTGAGGTGTCAGATTTGTTATCTTCAAACCTTTCTTTGTCCATTCAGGTGAAGTCGTCCAAGTCCAATATACAAGCACGGGCTCGGCATCTGGAGATTGCGACGGGTCGTTATGACGCTGGTGCTGGCACTTATTTGGAAGTGCTCGATGCACAACAGAATCTGATTTCTGCACAGCAATCGGGTGCGCAAGTGCGTCGTGCCCAGCTTGAGTCCCATGTGCAACTCTACAAAGCGTTGGGTGGCGGTTTAAATCCCTCATCTTGAAGTCTGTGATAGATAAAAGCATCCATACCATGGCAGCTCATAATGAAATCAAGGACAGGCGCAAGTTTTTGGCGGCGCTGAAGGACGCACGTACTGGACTTCGTGAAACCCAGTATGAAGTGGGTTTGATGTACGCCAATGGTATTGGGGTTGCGCAAGACTTTACACAAGCACTGCATTGGATTCGACAGGCTGCTGAACGTGGCTTGGCAACTGCTCAATATTTACTGGCAACCCGCTACGAACAAGGTGAAGCTGTCGTTCAAGATGAGCACGAGGCTTTGAAGTGGCTACTGAAAGCCGTTGATCAGGATCATCCCAAGGCAGCATACCGTTTGGCTCAGTTTTATAGCAGCACTCATTTGCAAGCTGCAATGATGCTGCATAAAAAAGCTGCGGAGCAAGGGGTGGCTGAAGCGGCGTACGAACTCGCATCGGTTGGACACAAGGAGCAGGCGCATGCACAAACTCAGCAAGAGGCTTTTCAGTGGTGTTTGCGCGCTGCAGAGCAGGGTATCGCGGCTGCTCAATGTACATTGGCTGATCGGTATGCCAATGGCACAGGCGTTGACCAAGATATTGAACAGGCCTTGATGTGGTATCGCAAAGCGGCCAAGCAGTACCATGCAGCAGCACAAGTGGCTTTGGCTTTGTTGGATGAGAGCGGTTTGGGACAGCGTGCTTCCAAATTAAAACATCACCGCAGTGCAGAAACTATAGAGCGAAAACCTGATGTCCAATTGTGGGTAGATGCTGCCCAACGTGCAGACGTTGATGCCCATTATTGGCTGGGCATGATGTTTGAACATGGCTGGTCCGTCCCTTGTGATCAAGCGCAGGCACAGCATTTTTACGAAGTTGCAGCCCTCAGGCACTATCCGCCCGCACAAGTAGCATTGGCGCGCTTATTGGCAAGAGATGGGAAAAATGAGGAAGCCTTGCATTGGTTTGAAAGAGCAGCTCATCATGGTTCACCAGAGGCTGTTTGTGCCATCAGTCAGATGGTTGAGTTGGGCTGTGCCGCGCAAATGGACAAAACGGTGGGGGTTCAATGGTCTTTGAAAGCAGCGCAATTTGGTGATGTGGCAGCCATGATGTCGCTGTGGGCATTGTTTGAGGGGGGTAGCCAGGTGTTGTCGCAGGTCTATCTGCAGCGGGCAGCATCAAGTGGCCAAGCTCAGGCGCAATATATGCTTGGGCAGCATCTTGAGGCACAAGCCAAGTCGGAGGCTGACATGCAACAAGTGTTGGATTGTTACCAGCAAGCCGATGCCCAGGGGTATGTTCCAGCGCAATGCGCCTTGGGACTGTTGTATCTGGGAGGCAAGTTCATCCCTAAAAATGCCGTACTGGCTTGTGAATGGCTGGAAAAAGCTGCCCATCAAGACGATGTCAAGGCGCAGTGGAATCTGGCTCAAATCCTCATTAGTGGCGCTCCAGAAGTCAATAAAGACTTGAAACAAGCCTTTGTTTGGTGTCAAAGTGCTGCAAACACAGGTTTTGCACCAGCTCAATCAAGATTGGGTGTGCTGTACGCCCGCATGAGAAAGCCGAAAAACGCAGCGCACTGGTGGCAGTTGGCTGCAGACCAAGGCGACCCAGAGGCGCAATATAACTTGGCTTTGGCTTTTGCAAAAGGCCATGGTGTGGTGAGTGATTTGCGGCAGTCCTTTGCGTGGATGGTTCGTGCTGCTGATCAAGGTGTGGTGTCAGCACAGTCCAAAGTGGCCATCATGTACGCCACGGGGGAAGGTGTAGCGCAAGATCCGGTAGAGGCACACAAGTGGCTGTTGCTTGCAAGTCAAGCAGGGGACGCTGCGGCGCAAACTAATTTACTCAAATCGCAAAATGTGTTAAGTCTGGGGCAATTGGCAGAGTCTCAGCGTCGATCGGATATGTGGAAACAATGAACTATTCGTCACATAAGGGCTTCATTTTTTGACCAGAGTGTCGATACCAGATAAGGTTAATGTTATAGACTCAGATCGTGTGTATTTGATTTATGGGTCGGGCGTCGTGTTTTATAGAGTCCAACACTGACAAAGCGACAAGCATTTCAGTCAATCCACGCCAAATAGCTAGGCTGGATTAGTCGCTTTACTAGCTATGGACTCAATATATTGTTTGTGTTACTGAATTGACTTTTTAATCTGTCAATCGGTTGTGCAGTGTCGATCAATCAACTTTTTTTAGGGGTGTAAAAATGGCTTCAATCGTAGAGAAAATGTCAACTGCACAAATAGCCGCACTAACGACTCTGCAGATCCAAAGCTTGTCCACCAGTGACTTTGCAGCCTTGTCCACAGCACAAGTGGCTGCCTTCACTACAGATCAGGTTCCATCATTTAAATCAACTCAAGTTCAAGCATTGACGACGGCGGGCATCGGAGCACTGACCACGTCGCAAATAGGTGTGATGGAAACGACAGATCTGGTTGCGCTTAAGACTACACAAATAGCAGCGCTGAGCACCACCAATGTGGAGGCTTTGGGTTCAGAACAAATACAAGCACTGACCACATCACAGATTGCGGTCTTGAGCACTGCACAAGTTACTGCGATTGAAACTGGAGACATCGCAGTCCTGACTACGGCGCAAGTGCAGGCACTGACCACAAGCAACATGGCAGCCCTGACCACATCGCAAATTGCAGCGTTCAGCACAAGTGGCACGGCAGTACTCCAGACCACGCAAATACGCGCTTTGGGCACATCCAGTGTGGCGGCCCTAACCACTGAGCAGGTCGCATCGCTGAGTACCAGCGGTGTAGCGACACTCAGTACAAGCCAGGCCGGGGCGCTCACGACGGATCAAGTGGTAGCCTTGACCACAGCG
>CAIYWD010000247.1 GCA_903929815.1 uncultured beta proteobacterium | reverse complement strand
CCCCCCTTTGAAAAAGGGGGGTTAGGGGGGATTTGGATGTCGCACCCAAGCAAAGCCACATCACTTTGAAACGCACCCAAGGATGACCTTTGTCAGCAGCGACAATCACAAAAAATTGACAAGGACAGTGAATGACCATACCCCACGCCATTACCCCACAAGAAGCGCTGCTGCGCACCATTGAACACCGTGAAATTTTTCATGACGAGATGCTGCACATTGTTCGTCAAATCATGAACGGCGAATGGTCGCCGGTGATGCTGGCTGCCTTCATCACCGGCCTTCGCGTTAAAAAAGAAACCATCGGCGAAATCACCGCCGCAGCACAGGTGATGCGCGAGTTTTCCACCAAGGTTGATGTGGCTGACAAAACGCATTTGGTGGATATTGTGGGAACGGGGGGGGATGGATCGCACACGTTTAACATTTCAACTTGCGCCATGTTTGTGGCCGCAGCAGCAGGGGCTAGGGTGTGCAAGCATGGCGGGCGAAGTGTGAGCAGCAAAAGCGGCAGCGCTGATGTGATGGAGTCTCTCGGTGTCAATATCAACCTTCAACCTGAGGCCATTGCACAGTGCATTGCAAAAGTGGGGGTGGGCTTTATGTTTGCACCCAATCATCATCCCGCCATGAAAAATGTTGCACCCGTTCGCCGCGAGTTGGGCATCAAAACCATTTTCAATTTGCTGGGGCCTCTGACCAACCCTGCTGGCGCGCCCAACATTTTGATGGGCGTGTTCCATCCCGACCTGGTCGGCATTCAAGTACGCGCTTTAGAGCGTCTGGGTACAAACCATGCCGTGGTGGTCTATGGCAAAGACGGCATGGATGAAGTGAGTCTGGGCGCAGCTACGCTAGTGGGTGAACTTCAAAACGGAAAAATCACTGAATACGAGATTCATCCCGAAGATTTTGGCCTGGCCATGTGCAGCAATAGGGCATTCAAGGTGGCAACGCCAGAGCAATCGCGCACCATGCTCATGGGGGTACTCAGCAACATCCATGGACCCGCTAAAGAGATTGTGATTTTTAATGCGGGCGTGGCACTGTACGCTGCCAATGTGGTCAATTCCATGGCAGACGGTATCCAGCAAGCGAGAGTAGCTATTGAATCAGGAGCTGCCAAAGCCAAACTGGGGCAATTGGTTGCACTCGCACAAGATTTAAGTACAAATGAAAAGGATGTGTGATGACTGATATTTTGAACCAAATTGTGGCTGTCAAGCGAGATGAAGTGGCAGCGGCTGTAAAACGCAAATCGCTACAGGCCGTGCGTGCTGATGCGCAAAGCCGTGTGCTCACACGTGATTTTGTGGGTGCTTTGCGCGCCAAAATGGCTGCAGGTCAGCCTGCGGTCATTGCCGAAATCAAAAAAGCCAGCCCGTCCAAAGGGGTGTTGTGCGCTGATTTTTTTGCAGCAGACATTGCCCAAAGCTATGCTGAACATGGCGCGGCTTGCCTGTCGGTGCTGACAGATCAGCAGTTTTTTCAGGGCTGTGTCGATGACTTCAAACAAGCGCGTGCATCATGCCATTTGCCGGTGTTGCGCAAGGACTTTATGGTCGATGCCTATCAAATTTATGAATCACGGGCCATCGGTGCAGATGCTATTTTGTTGATTGCTGCGTGCCTGGATGATGCGCAGATGAAAGATTTTGAGGCCATCGCTCAGGGTCTGGATATGGCTGTACTGGTTGAAGTTCACGATGCTGCTGAACTTGAACGGGCACTCAAGCTCAAAACTTTGCTGATTGGTGTGAATAACCGCAATCTCAAAACCTTTGAAGTCTCTCTACAAACCACATTGACGCTCAAACACGATGTTCCCAGTGATCGTCTGGTGGTTTGCGAAAGCGGTATTCGAACCCGCGACGACGTGCTGCGCATGGGGGCAGCCGGTGTCAATGTCTTTTTGGTGGGCGAAGCCTTGGTGTGCGCCCCTGAACCGGGCAAGGCTTTGGCAGCGCTGTTTGGCTGAAGTAGCCATGTCAAACATCACATCACCTGATCCGAGCCAGTTGCAGTCGGCAAAACTGTGCGATTGGCCGGTGGCATCCGGATGGCAAGCGCTGGTGACACAATTTTTTGAATCACCTACTGGTGTCAGGCTTCTTGATTTTTTGCAACAAAGGCTCAGTGCAGGGGCCAGCATTTTTCCACCACAACCCTTGCGGGCGCTGGACATCACGCCACTTGAATCGGTGCGTGTGGTCATTTTGGGTCAGGACCCCTACCACGGACGAAGACAAGCTGAAGGTCTGGCATTTTCAGTAACACCTGGTGTGCCACTGCCGCCATCATTGCGTAATATTTTCAAGGAATTGCAACGTGATCTGGGTGCGACTCCTCCTCCATTTCCAACACCTGGTGGCAGTTTGGTGCAATGGGCACGTCACGGGGTTTTGTTGCTCAACACCTGCTTGACGGTAGAAGAAGGTCTGCCGGCAAGTCACGCAGGAAAAGGTTGGGAGGTTTTGACCGATGCCATCATCCGCGAAGTCTCAGGCCGCACCACGCCCGTCGTTTTTATGCTCTGGGGCAGCCATGCGCAAAGCAAGCGCATATTGATTGATGCCACGCGCCATCTGGTTTTGTGTGCCAACCACCCCTCTCCGCTGTCTGCCATGCGCCCACCCGTGCCGTTCATCGGTTGCGGTCATTTTTCACAAGCCAAAGCCTGGCGTGAAAAAACCACAGACAGCCAAAGCAAAATTGAAAACACGGTGGCATAATCTCGCCTTTGCTGTGGAGAGGTGGCCGAGTGGTTAATGGCAGCAGACTGTAAATCTGCCCTCTAACGAGTACGATGGTTCGAATCCATCCCTCTCCACCAATCAATTGACCATATCCTTAGGGTGCGAACAAGCTGGTGCAATCAGTTTGATGCGGGAGTAGTTCAATGGTAGAACCCTAGCCTTCCAAGCTAATGACGCGGGTTCGATTCCCGCTTCCCGCTCCAGTGCATCATTGTTGAACAGTCTTATAGACGCAGCCCATTTGGCTCAGTGGCAGAGCACTCCCTTGGTAAGGGAGAGGTCCCGGGTCCGATTCCCGGAATGGGCACCAATTGGTCATTTCACGGCACTGGTTCAGTTAAATGGGATTTGAGGAAATTCACATTGGACTTTATTGGAAACCAGTCATTGATTTCTATAAAATCAACAAGTTAGCAAAATCCAAGAATAGGTTTCTAATCTTGCTCACAGACGGAGAGCGGCGTTATGGCAACATATTATCCTTGTAGCGCATACCGGTTAATACAATGCAGCGTTCCATCAACTATCCAAGCGCCCTATGCCATTTCTCGATTGGGTCAACAAAGCCCAGGCGCAGCGCATCACTGCCGATGTTCCCTACCACCTGTTGCAGTTTCAATCTGCCCACGGGGATGCAGCGGCTG
The DNA here is from genome assembly GCA_903929815.1 of uncultured beta proteobacterium. Lineage (GTDB taxonomy): Bacteria > Pseudomonadota > Gammaproteobacteria > Burkholderiales > Burkholderiaceae_C > Rhodoferax. The sequence continues at coordinate 991 of CAIYWD010000247.1, read as the reverse complement.
ACAACCTGTTGATTCAGGGCGATAACCTGCTGGCACTCAAAGCGTTGTTGCCCTTTTATCGCGGGCGGGTGAAGTGCATTTTTATTGATCCTCCGTACAACACCCAGAGCGCGTTTGAGCACTACGACGACAAGTTGGAGCATTCGCAATGGTTGTCAATGATGTGGCCGCGTATGGTCATGCTTCGAGATTTGTTGTCCGAAGACGGGAGCATCTGGATTACCTTGGATGACAACGAGGCGCACTATCTCAAGGTGCTGATGGATGAAGTGTTCGGGCGTAACAATTTTGTGGCGAATGTCGTTTGGGAAAAATCTGACAGTCCAAAAATGGATTCCCAGCTTTTTTCTACCCGTCACGATCATTTGCTCGTGTTTTCAAAAAATGACTCGGTCTTTAAGCTCAAGCGTCTGGCCACCGAAACAGCAGCGCATTACGACAAAACTGACGAAACGGGCCGTCTGTACTATTTGAAGCCGCTTAGGATGTGGTCAGTAATAAGTTCCCCATTTGGCCGTTAGAGTTGGGATGCAATGCTAGGCGCAAATCGCGCGGTGTGGCCATGCCACATAAGCGATTTGTAACGACGCAGTGCGCCCAAATCTGACGATCCAAATGGGGAACTTATTACTGACCACATCCTTAGGGCTATGGGCGGTCAAGGTGATTCACGCGAGGTACGACCCAACCTGTATTACGCGCTAATTGCACCAGATGGCATCGAGGTTTTCCCAAAGCGAACGGATAACAAAGATGGCGCATGGCGTTGGAGCAGAGACAAAGTCGCTGAAGAAAGCGCGCGCATCGAATGGCGTAATGGAAAAAAGGGATGGAGTGCCTATTTCAGAATTTCAGACTTCCTGATCCGTGTGGAACGCCCAATGGCACTTTGTGGAAGCGCCATCTTGGCGCTTGACAAGTTAAAAGCGGCAGGATGCCGCTTCCACAAGATGCCATTCTCGATTCCATCATTTTTGCTACCTGTGCTTGG
>CAIYWD010000246.1 GCA_903929815.1 uncultured beta proteobacterium | reverse complement strand
GGGCATGGAATTCTTGCCCCAACGGGGCACCGCATACCAGCGAAGGGCAACGCCCTGGGAAAAACACCCCGGCCATTTCCGCGTTCTGAAGGAACGCCGCATATCGCCGCACAACCCATCCGCGACCGGCCTATGCAGCGTTCCTTCAGAACGCATTGCAAACTTCCATCCCTTCCATCCCGTTCCCAGTTCCCAGGGTTGCACCCTGGGCTGGTATGCCACGCCCCTTTGGGGCTTTGGCTGGAGTAGCATCAGACAACCTGATCTCTTGGATTTTGTAATGATCCCAATTTAGTCATCCAAATGACAAAAGTTACAAAGTTACAAGCTATTTTTCACGTAAATGCTTGTTAAATAAAATAATAGTGCTATTATTGTTATAGTTCTCGTATGCGTATCAAAAGCAACTTTGGTATCTTTTGAAAATCCGAGTCGCTGAACTTGCCAGAGTTTAAAATTTCCTGAATCTGACAGTTAATTGTTGATTTATATGAATTTTTCAATAAGACTGATCTCGAATGGGCTGTGTAGAGATCAGGTTGTCTGAGCATGGAAGCACCAGAGGGAAACATCCATATCGGGAACTTATTGTTAGCCTGATCCTAAGCGGCTGGAAGCCGCTTCTACAAGCTACAGAAAATTCCACATCACTTTGAAACGCACCCGTTGTGCAGTCCGTTTGAACCTGGGGCGTATGAGCCCGCAATCTAGCAATCGACGCACAGCAGTTTTCATTGATCTGGATCCCGAACAGTTGTCGGACTTGAGGTCGCATAAACAAGGATGGGCCATGATGAATGTTGATTTGATCTATGTTGGTATCGACGTATCCAAAACCAGTTTGGATGTGTGTGTGGGTGTTGCTGGTAGCGTGAGCACTCTGAGTAACGATAGCGCGGGGCATGATGCACTATGCAAAATGTTGCTTCCTTTGAAGGTCGGCTTGGTGGTACTTGAAGCCACTGGGGGTTATGAATTTGCATGCGCTTCGGCACTGCAAGCTGCGGGCTTGCCTGTAGCGATCATCAATCCCAGGCAAGCGCGAGACTTTGCCAAGGCCATGGGCAAATTGGCCAAGACGGATCGCATTGATGCACAGGGTTTGGCACATTTAGCACAGGTGTGGGCTGCGCGACCCGATGCGGCAAAGTTGGTCAAGCCCTTGCCCAATGAGCAGAAGCAGAAACTTGCTGCCTTGGTAGGCAGGCGTAGGCAATTGGTGGAACTGCGAGTGATGGAGAACAACCATTTGGGTACTGCCCATCGCAGTACGCATAAGAGTATCAAATCTGTTATCAAGTCGTTGGGGACACAATTGCGGCATATTGAGTCTGAGTTGGAGAGTCATCTCAAGCAGTATCACGCCGATCTGAGTGCGCTTTTGAGTGATGTCAAGGGCATTGGAGCGGTAACGGTGGCGACTTTGGTGGGGGAATTGCCTGAACTGGGAACGCTCAATCGTCGCCAAATCAGCGCTTTGGCGGGAGTGGCACCCTATAACCACGATTCGGGTCGCCTCAAAGGGCAACGCAGCATCAGTGGTGGTCGTGCCACTCTGCGCACGGCACTGTACATGGCAACATTGGTGGCTACCCGTTACAACGCGCCGATTAAAGCGTTCTATCAGCGATTGGTTGATGCTGGCAAGCCTAAAAAAGTAGCATTGGTGGCTGCGATGCGAAAACCGCTGACCATTCTTAACGCGATGGTCAGAGATGGCAAACCGTGGGACGAATCTATTCATGTAAAGGGGGCAAAAATGGCTTGACTTTTAAGACAGTTGCTAGGTTCATGTGATGGATGACCCTATCCTAAACATCGATCAACACCAAACCCGACACTCTGCGAAAGTCCTTGCTGTTAGCGGTCACAAGTACCCCCATGTTTTGCATGGCCGTAGCTGCGATCAAGGCATCGGGCAGTTTTAGGCCGGTCTCGCGACGAATTCGTGCGCCTTCATCGGCAATCGCTGCATCAACAGGCACCATCCGACAAACATCCAGCATTGCCTTGGCCGCATTCAGTGACGCAGCAGTGTGTGCTGGCCATGCCAATACTTCAGCGCGAACAATGGCAGAAATGATGGCTCGATCGCTGTGCAATGCGTTATGGAGCAAAGTCACACTGTCAGGTACAAGCGCATCGTTCAAATAAAGTATCAGCGCGCTGCTGTCAAAAACAAGACGCTCAGACATCCCACTCATTGCGTAAATGGCTTAATTCTGCCAGCACGGCCTCGCGCTGACCTTTGCCTAGGCAGCCGCGTGCGCGGTTCAAAATAACCGTCAAGTCATCAGACGGGTACGCATCTGGCTGCTCCTCAAGCACCACCACAACGCGTTGAGCCTGCGCCCGAGGCGGTGGGGTGGCTCCCAACCAGATGACCTGGTTGCCTAATAAATTGGCCGGATAGCTTTGCAGCATGGGTACATATCTTTCACAAAGGAATTGAAGAATTTGATTCTAGTCATGCCCGCCAAGTGATAACACCGTCCATCTCCTGACGTTGCGCACGGCCTAGAGCCTCTAAAGTTTGTAACAACGTGGGCAATGGTTTTTTCCAATTTCCCCGGCCACTGTCCATGTCCGCCCACAAACAGCGCAACATGATTTGCAAAGTGGCAGGGTCATCACGGTGGGTTGTCAGCAGCGTTAAAAACGCATCTTTGGGCAACAAACCAATGTCTTCTGCAAACATTGAAAACAGACACCGTGTCAAATAAGATGCTATTATTTCGGGAGCTACTAATGCAGGCTGGGCGTGCGTTACAGCCCGATTTGACTCTAAAGATGTCGCCAATTTCGCCAGCAAATCAGCCACCTCACGCGTGACTTTGGCGCTGATCAACGCCGGGTTTAACTGCTGGGGCGATGTCCAAATCAACCGAAGCCGTTCACGCACTTCCGACTGCACGAGGTCGACGAGTGAAATGCGGTAACTGCGCGGATCAGGAAACGGCAGATAAGCCCCACCACTTTGGCTAAATTCGGCATAAACCTCAATGACCGTGCCCACATCGACCACCAACACAAAAGGCGGTCGGCCTTCCACAGCGGGCAAGGCGCGGACATAATTTTGAGCTTGGGCATGGGCACGCAGCAGGCCATCGTCAAAACCTTTGGTGTGGCTGGCGCTTTTTTGCTTTTTGGACTCCAGACAAAAGTGAGAGCGCTTGTAACAGTCGATGCGCCCCGCGCTGCTAGAGCCGTCCCTGTGATGAAAAGTAACAGGGCGCTCAAACATGTAATCCTGCTCAGGCGTGGGGTGTGGCTTATCGACTTCCAACAAGGCGCACAAATCCATCACAAAGCTCTGAGCAGTGGCCAGCTCACTGGCCGTGATGCCGCTCCAGCGGGTGATGAAGGTGATGGCGGGGTTGTCGTGTGGGGAGGATGTTTGCATCGGCATGATGTTAACGGGCAACCTACGGTCGAGTGCAACTCAAAGATGCACCTTTCGCGGTTGCCGCCGCTCCCACGGGTGCGTTTCAAAGTGATGTGGGTTAGGGGGGATTTGGATGTTTGGAGGTCGCAAGCCCAAGCAAAGCCACATCACTTTGAATCGCACCCCAGCTACGCCCCTTGGCATCCGTCAAATCATGCCATGTGGCATGAGCCGTAACATGGTTTCCTGGTTCAAATGCATCCGAACAGATGTGGCGGTCAGGGTGGATTGAACCTTGAACGGTTCATGTGACGTGCGGTGAACACGCGGCTCGGCAATGGGGTCATCTTGCCGGTTGAGCACACACGCCACAATAGGCTCTGCGGGTTTGACACCACGCTGCAGCACCACGGCGGTTTCACCGTTGATCAACTTGACAAAAGTGCCAGGTGGCGACAAGCCCAGCAGAGGGACCAATGCCGTGCCTACTTCATTGTGATTGGCTCCTGCCTGGATCACCACGCTACGCAAAGCATCGCGAGCTGTTCGAGCGGGTCGTGATCTGCGGGGGCTCATGGCTGCGGTATAGCGGTCCACCGTCTGCAAAATTTTGCACAAAAGAGGCAAGATCGGCCATAGTTTGAATTCGGCGGGACTTTCCTGATGTGTGTGATGCTGGGCGACGATCGACAACCAATGCTGGTCATGGACACCCGCTTGCACCAACAGTTGGTGACCTCTTGCAGGGTGGACATCAATATCGTGCCGCTGTAGGACGTTGGGTGACATTTTTTGCATGGCTAACACATCTTGCAAATGGGTCATGGCCACATTCATGGTCAACGTAGCACACGTCAAACTGCGCCGTTCCCATTCTGGCAGACCAAAAAAATCGGCTAGCGAAGAGGCCAGAATGGCACACAGCAGCGAATGCCGTGCGCTATAGCTCTCACAATGGGTGACCGCACGGTTAAATAGTAAAAACTGCGCAGCAGTAGTATCTTGCGCCAACAACTGCACCATCGTTTGATCCAGCTCATAAACCCTGTTTTGTAAATCACTGGCTGTGTTGACACTGCCGAGCAGACCGCTTAATTTGGACTCCAGATCACCCCAAAGTTGCATCAGCGTCTCTGAAGTTTTGGCATCACGATGTACTGAACGCTTGATGCCCAGGTATTTGGAAAAATCCTTGATGGGCGCACCCGCCAAATTGAGTTCCGAGATGCTAGACATCATGGCACGCACACCCTCGTCGGTTTGATCAATCTCGACAAAAATGGGTTTTCTGTTTTTGATACCGTCTAATTGAGCTGAAAATTCAATGGTGTGCCCTTTGATCAGCAAGATTTTCCCGTCACTGTCGCGCAGGGTGAAGCGCAGAGACATTCCCAAAAAAAACTGTTCGGATTGGATTTCAATCAGATCCATGGTTCATGTGGTGAGGTGTGAAGATCAGTTATCGTGCGTCAAACACAATTGCAGAAAAGTATAGTGGCTATTAAATTCAGACTTCCTGATCCGTGTGGAACGCCCAATGGCACTTTGTGGAAGCGCCATCTTGGCGCTTGACAAGTTAAAAGCGGCAGGATGCCGCTTCCACAAGATGCCATTCTCGATTCCATCATTTTTGCTACCTGTGCTTGG
>CAIYWD010000245.1 GCA_903929815.1 uncultured beta proteobacterium | reverse complement strand
TAAAATATTTTTAAATATTAAATAAATTCTTTATAAATCAATAATTTATATTAAATAATTTTAATTTCGCAGATGTGAAAATAAAATCGATGGCATTTTCTTCTCTCCATTGTGGATAATTGACAGGATGAGCAAATGAAAATAAATTTATAATTTTATGCAGAAATTCAAGTTTTTTGCTTAAAAAAAGTAGAATTGAAGAATATGGATAATTGATAATTAAAAAACATTTGCTATCATTTTTGTTTGTAATTTTTAATTTATACTTCCAGTCTTCATTTTTATACTTAGGATATAGTCAACAATAAGTTGTGCATTTGGCCGTCAGAGTTAAAGATGCAATGCCAGGCGCAAATCGTGCGGTGTGGCCCAGCCACATAAGCGATTTGTAACGACGCAGTGCGCCCAAATCTGACGAGACAAATGCACAACTTATTGTTGACCATATCCTTAACACTTTCACTTCCCTTGATTACCCTTAAAAACGTTACCCTGCGCCGAAGCGCCAAAGTCTTGCTTGAAGGCGCATCCATCACATTGAACCCCGGTGAAAAAATCGGTCTGGTCGGGCGCAATGGCTCAGGCAAGTCATCTTTGTTTGCACTGTTCAATGGTAGCTTGCACGAAGATGTTGGCGAATGCACCGTTCCCCGTCAATGGCGCATGGCTCAGGTCGCACAAGATATGCCCGAAACCCATCAAGCTGCCACTGACTTTGTGGTTGATGGTGATACCACTTTGCTTTCAGCTCGGCAAGAAGTAGCTGATGCTGAAGCCACAGACGATTATGAGCGCATGGCACACGCTTACATGGTCTTGCATGATGCTGGCGCACACGATGCTTCGGCGCGCGCTCAAGCGTTGATATTGGGATTGGGCTTTCAAACCACAGAGTTGTGCAATCCCGTCAATAGTTTTTCTGGTGGCTGGCGCATGCGCTTGCAACTTGCACGTGCATTGATGTGTCCGTCAGATCTGTTGCTGCTGGATGAACCCACCAACCACCTTGATTTGGATGCGCTGGTGTGGCTTGAATCGTGGCTCAAAAAATACGAAGGCACGATGATTGTCATTAGCCACGACCGCGAGTTTTTGGATGCCGTGACCAACGTCACCCTGCACATTGATGCTGCCAAACTAGTTCGCTACAGTGGCAACTACAGCAAATTTGAAGACATGCGATCTGAGAAACTGGAACTGCAACAGTCCGCATTTTCAAAGCAGCAAGACAAAATTGCCCACCTGAAAAAGTTTATCGACCGCTTCAAGGCCAAGGCCAGCAAGGCCAAACAAGCGCAAAGCAGGGTCAAGGCACTCGATCGCATGGAAAAAATTGCCCCACTGCTGTCTGAGGCCGACTTCACATTCGAGTTCAAAGAACCTGCCCAATTGCCCAACCCCATGCTGTCGATGAAAAACGTCAGTTTTGGCTACTTGCCTTTGTCTGACGTGCAAACGCCCACCGTGATTGTGCGCAACGTTAGCCGTTCGGTGTTGGCCGGTCAGCGCATCGGCATTCTGGGGGCCAATGGTCAGGGCAAATCAACACTGGTCAAAACCATTGCGCGAGATTTACAAGCCATCAGCGGCGAAATCACCGAAGGCAAAGGCCTGAACATTGGTTATTTTGCCCAGCAGGAGCTAGACGTGCTGCGCCCTGCCGATACCCCTCTTGAACACATCACCCGACTGGCCAAAGACATGTGGGCTGCGGGAAAAATAGCCGGACAAGCCATCCGTGAACAAGATTTGCGCAATTTCTTGGGCACGTTCAATTTCAATGGCGACATGGTCAAGCAAGCAGTAGGCAGCATGAGTGGCGGAGAAAAAGCGCGCCTGGTGTTGTGCATGATTGTTTGGCAGCGCCCCAATTTGCTGCTGATGGACGAACCCACCAACCATCTTGATTTGACAACACGTGAAGCTCTGGCCGTCGCACTCAATGAATTTGAGGGCACGTTGATGCTGGTCAGCCACGACAGGGCTTTGCTTCGGGCGGTGTGCGACGAATTCTGGCTGGTGTCTCACGGGGGTGTAGAACCTTTTGATGGCGACCTGGACGACTACCAACGCTACCTTCTGGATGAAGCCAAACGCCAGCGTGAAGCACTCAAAGAGATGAGCAACGCATCTTTGAAGGCAGAGCGTCAGGCATTGGCAGAAAACGCTGCCGCGCCAACTAAGGTCAAATCAAAATCTATGGCAACGCTTCAACGTCAACTGATAGACATTGAAGCACGCATGGCCACGTTTCAAAACGAAGGGGCAACCCTTGAAAGCCAGTTGTGCCAATCACCCTCCCCTGCCAACATGGCCGAACTGGGCAAACGCCTGAACATGGTTCACGAAGCACTGCAAGCTGCAGAAGAACAGTGGCTCGCTGTGTCTGGCGAAATAGAATCCACATTTACTTGTTCCTAAGGAAAACAACATGATTCTTGTCACTGGCGGCGCTGGCTTTATCGGTGCCAATTTTGTACTTGATTGGCTGGCTTTGAACGATGAGCCTGTTATCAACCTGGACAAACTCACCTACGCAGGCAACACGGAGTCGCTTCAAAGCCTGGCACAGGATGCTCGCCACACGCTGGTTCAAGGCGATATTGGCGACCGCGTATTGGTATCTTCCCTCTTGGCGCGCCACCAACCCCGCGCCGTGGTCAATTTTGCTGCCGAAAGCCATGTGGATCGCTCCATTCACGGCCCTGGAGAATTTATCCAGACCAACATTGTGGGCACATTCAACCTGCTTGAGTCCGTTCGCGGCTACTGGCAGGGTTTATCTGAAGCGCCCAAAGAGGTTTTTCGCTTTTTGCATGTTTCCACCGACGAGGTCTATGGCAGTCTTGCCAAGGATGACCCCGCCTTTACCGAATCCAACCACCTTGAACCCAACAGCCCCTACAGCGCCAGCAAAGCCGCTAGTGACCACCTCGTGCGCGCCTGGCATCACACGTATGGACTGCCGGTGCTCACCACCAACTGTTCCAACAACTATGGACCCTACCACTTTCCTGAAAAACTCATCCCTTTGATGATCGTCAACGCCTTGGCGGGCAAACTTTTGCCTGTTTATGGCGACGGCTTGCAAATTCGTGACTGGCTGTATGTGAAAGACCATTGCAGCGCCATTCGCCGTGTGCTGGAAGCTGGTCGTCTGGGTGAAACCTACAACGTGGGGGGCTGGAACGAAAAAGCCAATCTGGAGATTGTTCATACTGTCTGCCACCTGCTAGACGAACTGCGCCCACGTGCTGATGGCAAACCCTACCAGGATCAAATCACATCTGTGACCGACCGCCCAGGTCATGACCGCCGCTATGCCATTGATGCACGCAAGTTGGAGCGTGAACTGGGCTGGAAACCGTTGGAAACTTTTGAATCCGGCATCCGAAAAACCGTGCAGTGGTATCTGGATAACCCCGATTGGGTCGCACATGTGCAAAGCGGAGCCTACAGACAATGGGTGCAAAAACAATACCATTCTGGTGGATAGATATTGCACACATCAAAAGCTCTTTGATGTTTCTCCAGGTTTTATCGTTTTTATCGTTCCCACGCTCCTGCGTGGGAACGTTCTGTACGTTGGGTGAGACAGTGGGCGCACAAGCGCTCAGGGGCTGCGTTCCCACGCAGGAGCGTAGGAACGATAAAAAAACGATAAACACATCACTTTGAATCGCACCCGGTGCAGCCCTGTGTGCTGGTGGCGCGCCACCTCGCCTTGGGTCGGCGCTGCAACAACCTTCCGCCCGCCGTGTGGCTTTGCGCAACCACCAGCACGCTCTGACCTGCTGCCAGCCAGGCTGCAACACGGCGGCGCAATTGATGAAGCGGAAAACCTTCCACAGCACCTCGGCGATTGGAGCGCATGCGCCGCAAGCCAGCAACACCCTGTTTCTTCCCGGATTGCTCATGTAAAGAATTTCGACGCACCGGCCACTGCAAGCGCTCATAAAACGCGCCCACCTGAATCAAAATCACATCGTCAGGAAACGCCTCACGCCAATATTGGTATTGCGCCTGCACTGTGCGAACAGCACCGGGCTTGGGAAGCCTGTCGCGCCGAAAGAGTTGTAAAGTTTTTCGGCGCAGTCCAAAATACACCTTGAGCCACGGGTGAGCCACCCCAATGCTCTGAATCAGCCGATGGCAGGCAGCGTAACGCAAATGCCCCAGGTACGACGAGAAACTCGCCTGCAATGTGTCAAGTTCTTCGACATCAAACCGGTACTCAGTGCCGTTTGCGTGGGGATGCACCAGCACCGCCTGGCTTTTTTGCAAAACTTCGTGCAAATGTCCCAGCACACGGCGGCGCACCAGCAGGTGAAAGGGGCGAACGATATAGCCCAGAAAATCCACCCCGTCGCTGATGGGGCGCAGCCGCAGACGTGTTGGGTTAAGAGACAAATCAAGCTGCTCGGCAATAAAGACTTCAATACGTTGCTTATAAATCTGTAGCTGCTCAAGCGATGTGGCCAGCAGCACAAAATCATCGCAATAGCGCAAGTACCACTGGCATTTGAGTTCGTGTTTCACAAACTGATCGAGCGCATTCAGATAGACATTGGCAAAAAACTGGCTATTCAAGTTACCAATGGGCAGGCCTTTGCCGGGGGGCGCGTGAAACAGGGTTTTGTGTGGTGGCAAACGGTGTACCAGAGCGGGGTCGCCCTTGATGTGGGCGGCGACGGTGCAGTCGTGAAACACCAGTGTGTGGGTGAGCCAGTGCGCCTGCGCGTCTTCTTCATGCTTCAAATTCAGTCGGGCAGCCAGCATGTCAAACAGCCGCTGCTTGTCGATGCTCATAAAGTAATTGTGAATGTCAAGCTGCAAATACCACGCGGGTCGGGTGCCATTGGCTGTGGCCTGGCGCATGAATTGTTGCAAGCGCATCACGCCCGCATGAACCCCTTTGCCTTTGCGGCAGGCGTAGGAGTCATGGATAAAAATCTTTTCCCAGGTTTTTTCCAAGTGGCTCACCAGGATATGGTGAACCACACGGTCGGTGAAATCGGCAGCAAACACCTCTCGCAATTTGGGGTGTTTAACAAAAAAACAGACAGAACGATTTGGCTTATAACTGCGCGAAACCAAGGCTTCTTGCAGTTCCAGCAGGTTCAACTCTTGCCGCGCTTCAAAACGCAAGGCGTTGACCGTATTGCGTTTATTTTTGCGACACAAGATGTATTGCTGGTAAAGGTTCTCCAATGAGAACAGTGTCATGGGGCATCATCCTCCAGGGCGAACAGCTAACGCATAAAACTGGTTGTTCTTGTTGTTGGCATTCTGGTTGCCATTGTTGGTATTGAAGTTCCACGCGTTATTGGGATTAGGCGCGTACTCCGTACCGGACCAGTAGTTGTCGGACTGCACACAAATCCACCCACTTCCCCCACCCAAAACAAATCAATGCAGTGTGGGGCCACCGGCGGGCGATCCCTGGGTAGGGTACGCTCGCCTGAATAAATATGCCTGCTTCGGGGGTTGCAGGCGGGGTGGACGCACGATGATGAGACTGGGCACGCGAATGGCATCGGCAGGCCAAAACCCGCACGCCACCACCCTTCTGGCCCCCAATGGGGCACACCTCTCAGGCTTTTGCTTGCGAGGTATGCGTAAGCCAACCTTCGTTCTGTCTGGCAACCGATCCTACCTGTTCAATCACAAATAGGTAGCCTTGAAAACTTTGAAAAGCCTTGACTTCTTTGGCAACGCGAAGGGTCATCAGCAGCGCTTCGACCTTGTCACGCAAAACCAGCAACTCGGTACAGCGCTGTTTGGCGTTGGGTGCGTTGTTGGCTTTGAGGATTTGCATCAGCAATGCACGGCTGCCTTCGCGCATTTCAGTGCCCAGCGTGTACTTGTGGTACCGCGAAAAACCAGCTACCAGCTTTTCCAAATGTACCGTCAAGTCCAGTGCAGCTTTGTAAATGGGCAAATGCTCGTAACGCGCCATGATAAAAAAAAAATTTTGGGGCTTCGCCCAGCATCTAATACCAAAAAATACCAAAGAAGTCCAAAGGGTTCAAATAGCCAAAGCCCCCACTGTCTGCCGCCGACGGACAAACCCAAGACCTGCAAGCGCTGTGAAGGCCAATAACAGCGTTTCAGGCTCAGGCACCGAAGCGGCAGCCACATCGCCAGGGCGAACAGCTAACGCATAAAACTGGTCGTACTTGGTGTCGGCATTCTGGAAGCCATAGCCGGTATAGAAGAGCCACGCGACATTGGGATTAGGCGCGTACTCCGTACCGGACCAGTAGAAGTCGGACTGCACACTGTTGAAATTGCCAGTATTTTTCAAGCCAAAATCTGACTGATTCACCCCCGTTGAAGATAAATAACCCTTGTTACCCAAGGTGTTGTAAAACAAACTGGCCATTTCGCTGTACACGGCGTTGCCGCTGGTGGTTTGCACGTTGTAGCCACAGTCGGTGCCCGAATTGCTCCAGTTACAGCCATCATCGCTGGTCTTTGGGGCGGTAAAAGTATCCACGATGGTCGGCAAACGCCAGTCGTCATAACCGCCAAAGGTATAACCGCCAGCATCATTGCCATTGAACTTGGTCTTGGCAGTGTTCCAATCCATCGTTCCTTGATTGACATCAAGCCAAGTGATTTTGAGGACCGTGTCGTAAAACGCGTCTATGCCGTTGATACCGTCCAGATCACGTGCTTGTAACGTGGACTTCCAGGTACCTTGATCTAAAGGCACGGCCTGCGCCGGCATAGCCAGCGTAACCGCCCCTGCAATCAGCAGGGTATTGACAATTGAATTGGTATTCATCTCAAAAAACCTCCATGGTTGTAAAAAAATAAAAAACCCACTTTTCAATAAGCATAATTTATGCCAGAATTAAAATTCTTTGATTTACAATGGGTTATCGTGTTAAGACCATTTCAGGTCATTCCAAGTGTAAATTTTCTCGACACTGATGGCGAGGTCATCGTTGGGTGTGATTCAAACGGTGGTGCTTTTCAAGCCGCTGATTGCCCATCATGGTGTGTGTTGATTCACTACCAATTTAATAGCTACCAACGCAGACTGGACGGGCGCTAGAGGGCGATTTCATGGTTAAAAATACATTGCAACAGGTCAGTGTTCAACAAACACGGCCTCCAACGTGGGCGCGTCAATCACCGCCAATATCCAGTGTTCCAGTTGCTCTGGTGTAGCCCTGTTGATTCGCCCCAGCGTGCCTTCTGGCAGTGGGAAAAAACGTTTGGACAGCAGTTTTTCCAGCATCGTGATTTTGGTTTCCAGTTTGCCTTCTTGCCTGCCTTCTTCCCGCTCAGCGCGTCTTTCTGTGATAGCCAAAAGCGCTACGCACCCGATTGAACTACTGGCGGCGCGTCTGGGGGTGTTGTTCCTCCTTGCAGGCAGTAGCCTGCAGCGTCATCACGCCTACCCAGACGCGCCGCCAGCAGCCCACTCGGGCGCGTTCAACTGAGGAATCCAGGTTAAACGGTGGCCGCCTCGAACGCTGCCACCGGTACTGAACGGTTGACCGCAACCGACTTGCGCTGCGCTTTGATCCGCTCGATCTCATGCATGGTTTGGGCTGAAAAATACGACTCGCCGCAACTTGGGCACGACCACATTGGGATGGATTCAACCACCATCAGGGCTGCACCCTTGTCAAAGCTACGAGTCACATACTTGAGTTGAACGTCACTGCTGCCACAGTACTCGCATTGGGGATCAACAGAGGTAAGTGGTGATGACAATGAGTTTGCCACTGAAGCCGATTTTGACGACCGCTTGGGCCGGATAGCCGTTGAGGGTGATGCCTTCAACGACGTATTTGCCTTCACGGGTTTGGGTGTCGCGCTGACGGGCAACAATTTGGCCCGTGAGGATGATGTTTTCGAGGTCAAGGATCGTAAGGATGTGGTCAATAATAAGTTCCCCATTTGGCCGTCAGAGTTGGGATGCAATGCTAGGCGCAAATCGCGCGGTGTGGCCATGCCACATAAGCGATTTGTAACGACGCAGTGCGCCCAAATCTGACGAGCCAAATGGGGAACTTATTATTGACCACATCCTAAGGTTGTCATCTTCAAGCTCTTCGGCTGCGTGAGTTGAAACAAAAAATTGAAGTGTGCGGATCAGATGCCGGAAATGACTGATGGTTGATTGGGCCATATGCGACTTGGGGATAAAAATTAGCTACTGCGGTGAACATGTTCCCATTCCCCTGTTTCAAAATCTTGGCTCAGTGTAGCCAAGTGTCCGTATTCCCAGCGAGACTTTTGTACCTTGGCAACATCGGTGTCTTGCACGAAGGTCAGCAATGACCAGCAGGCGGTCGTTGGCCCCAAGTTGGCGCTTGATGCATTCAACCTAGATTCCTCAGTTGAACGCGCCCGAGTGGGCTACTGGCGGCGCGTCTGGGTAGGCGTGACGACGCTGCAGGCTACTGCCTGCAAGGAGGAACAACACCCCCAGACGTGTCGCCAGTAGCTCAATCGGGTGCGTAGCGCTCTC
>CAIYWD010000244.1 GCA_903929815.1 uncultured beta proteobacterium | reverse complement strand
ATATAAAGACAACACAAAAATTCAGTTTTTGAAGGACTGAGGATAAGACATGTCTGAACATGGAAAAAACTCTGTTGTGGATATGGAATAGAAAAAAAAGTATAGAAATAATGAAGAATGTAATGGAAAAGCCGAGAGAAATTCGTTTTTTAGTAAATCAGGTGGCGGGTTTTTTAAAAAATCGAGGGTTTTCGGTCAGACACTAGATATGCTCACCATCGCCGCAGCTCCCATGCCCAGTGACATTCTTGAGTATGACTACATGGAAGGCACACAGGTAAAAGGGGATTGGCTTGATTTGCAGGACATTTTGCGCAGCCTGTTGTACCAAGGCACAGATGCCATCATGCCTATAGTGCGTCTGGAAGGTATTGTGCAAAAAGTGACATCGTTGCTCAAAACAGACCCAGACGATAGCCTTTTTGTGCTGTTTCAGGCGCTGCCTGATCTGAATCTTGGCTACTGCGCCACCCACGCCTTGTTGTGTGCCGCAGTATGTATGCTCACCATGCAAAAACTTGAGCAACCCGAAGACAGTATGGACACTCTGCTGCGTGCAGCGCTTTTGATGAACATTGGCATGGCGCAATCACAAGACCACCTGGCACGCCAACACAAACCACCCAACAAGCAGCAACGTCAAATCATTGACGAGCATCCCCCCATCAGTACCAACATTCTGGGCAGCTTTGGTTTGAAAGATGATGCGCTGTTGCATATCGTGCAATGGCATCATGCGCCAGGTGCAGCGCCCATGCACAACGAGCATGCAACACAAATGCAAATGCAATTGCAATTGCAAT
This sequence comes from uncultured beta proteobacterium, assembly GCA_903929815.1. GTDB lineage: Bacteria > Pseudomonadota > Gammaproteobacteria > Burkholderiales > Burkholderiaceae_C > Rhodoferax. Next base: position 4,935 of record CAIYWD010000244.1, on the reverse strand, counting down.
TGCATTTGCTTCATTTGGCTGACTGTCAAATTGCCAAATTGGCATCGCGCGTCTCACGGCCCGCTCTGTCGGCACTGAGAGCAGCCCAATCCCTGGTGCTGACCTCTCCCTCGCAAACCACAGAAATGAATTCTGCCCTGGTCGCCGTATTGAGCTTTTACCCGCCAGGAACCTATGTTCAATTAGCCAACGGAGAAACTGCTGTGGTGATCCAGCGTGGCCTGCGAGCCAACGCTCCCCATGTCGCCAGCATCATCAACGCCAGCGGCATGCCTTTGAGTAAATACATTTACCACGATACCAGTGACACCCATGCCCCGCAGTACGCTGTGCGTTCGCCTCTGGCCAGTCAGACTGTTCGATGCCTCGTCAATCTGGAAAAAATACGCCACTTGCGAGGGGTGGCGATTCGGTAGCGCTTCCAGTTGACATACGCCACCGATTGACAGCGATGAGTCGTTTTACCAGATACAGACTCAATATCTTGTCGAGTCTTCACGTGAAAGAATAAAGAAAACAATAGCAATGTATCCTTATCCCATAAGGGCTACAGGCACTTTTTATGGGTAAAAAATTCATTCATCATTCGGGATGGCCAGGATGCCATGACCAGTGTAAAAGCATGACGCGAACCATCAGTCATGAGATACCTGAACAAAAATCTCATCTGGCTTAATCATGCCCAGCTCCATGCGCGATCTTTCTTCAATGCTCTCCAAGCCATCACGAAGGTCGCTCACTTCAGCCATTAGTTGCTGATTTTGAAGCTCAGCCTTGCTGTTGCGTTCCAGTTGTGAAGAAAGCGCAGATCGCAGACGTGACACATTGGAGACGCTGCCACGGCCAAACCAAATTTGCGCTTGAAGCAGCAGCAACAACGTGGTCAAGGCAACCGCAACAGACCGTCCTCCCATATCTTTATAGTTATTTCAGGTTGTAAAAGGCAGATCGACCTGGATAAACGGCAATGTCGCCCAAGTCTTCTTCAATGCGCAGCAACTGGTTGTATTTGGCCATGCGGTCAGAACGACTCAGGCTACCGGTTTTGATTTGCCCTGCGTTCATACCCACAGCAATATCAGCAATGGTGGAGTCTTCGGTTTCACCCGAACGGTGGCTAATCACTGCGGTGTATCCTGCGCGCTTGGCCATTTCAATGGCGGCAAACGTTTCGGTCAAAGTGCCAATCTGGTTGATTTTGATCAAAATGGAATTGGCAATGCCTTTGTCAATGCCTTCCTTGAAAATTTTGGTGTTGGTCACAAAAAGATCGTCGCCAACGATTTGAACGTTTTTGCCCAAACGGTCGGTCAAAATTTTCCAGCCGTCCCAGTCACCTTCAGCCATGCCGTCTTCAATGCTGATGATGGGATATTTGTCCACCCAAGTGGCCAGCATGTCAGTCCATTCCTGGGCGCTGAGCACCAAGCCTTCACCCTCCAGATGGTATTTGCCGTCTTTGTAGAACTCGCTCGCAGCACAGTCCAGGCCAATGGCGATATGCTCACCCGCTACAAACCCTGCTTTGTCAATGGCTTCCAAAATCAATTGGATAGCTTCTTCGTGGCTTTTCACGCTGGGGGTAAAGCCGCCTTCGTCGCCCACGGCAGTGCTCATGCCTTTTTCGTCAATGATCTTCTTCAAGGCATGAAAGGTTTCGGCACCGTAGCGCAGCGCTTCACGAAAACTTGGTGCGCCCACGGGAATAATCATGAATTCTTGTAAATCCAAACTGTTGTTGGCGTGAGCACCACCATTCACCACATTCATCATGGGCACAGGCATTTGCATACCGCCCATGCCGCCAAAATAACGGTAAAGTGGCAAACCTGATTCTTCAGCGGCAGCGCGTGCCACAGCCATCGACACAGCCAGCATGGCGTTCGCACCCAGGCGTGACTTGTTTTCTGTACCGTCCAGGTCAATCAGTGTCTTGTCCAAAAATGCTTGCTCTGAAGCGTCCAGCCCCACAACGGCATCGGAAATTTCAGTGTTGATGTGTTCAACGGCCTTGAGAACACCCCTGCCAAGGTAACGGGTTTTGTCGCCATCGCGCAGCTCAATGGCCTCACGACTGCCTGTTGATGCGCCTGAAGGCACAGCAGCTCTGCCCATCGTGCCGCTTTCCAGCAACACATCACACTCGACCGTGGGGTTACCACGTGAGTCCAGAATTTCACGTCCTATGATATCTACAATTGCACTCATTTGCTTCCTTCAGGTTGATAAATAAAGTTAAAAAAACATGCACGGTTCATTCAAAAAAGTCCTGCTCCAAAAAACCGTGCTTTTTGGTGACTTGATCAAGCGCTTGCAAAGACTCCAGCAGCGCCTTGATATGTTGAAGAGGGACGGCATTCGGCCCGTCGCTCAAGGCTTGACTGGGTTTGGGGTGTGTTTCCATAAATAAGCCAGACACCCCCACAGCCACCGCTGCACGCGCTAACACAGGCACCATATCGCGCTGCCCTCCGCTGCAACTTCCCTGTCCGCCGGGCAGTTGAACGGAATGCGTGGCATCAAACACCACAGGCGCGCCGGTGTTGCGCATGATGGCTAAGGATCGCATGTCGCTCACCAGATTGTTATATCCAAAACTGGTGCCGCGCTCACACGCCATAAAGTTATCAACGCTCAGGCCTTTGTCAGCGGCTGCTGCACGGGCTTTGTCAATCACGTTTTTCATGTCCCCAGGGGCTAAAAACTGACCTTTTTTAATATTGACGGGCTTGCCACTTTGGGCGACAGCACGGATGAAATCGGTCTGGCGACACAAAAAAGCGGGGGTTTGCAGCACATCGACCACAGAGGCCACTTGCGCAATTTGATCCCTGTCATGCACATCGGTCAGCACCGGCACACCCACATCACGTTTGACCTTGGCCAAAATTTCCAGGCCTTTTTCTATGCCATGACCGCGAAACGTGCTGCCGCTGGATCGGTTGGCTTTGTCAAAACTGCTTTTAAAAATGAAAGGAATCCCCAAACTTGTGGTGATGTCCTTGAGCACCCCTGCGGTATCCATCTGCAACTGCTCAGACTCAATCACACAAGGCCCTGCTATCAGGAAAAATGGCCGATGCAAACCAATCTCAAAACCACACAATTGCATCAGGCTACTTTCTCAGAGTGAGTGCTGGCGTGGTGATCCAGCGCAGCGCGAACAAACGCATTGAACAAGGGATGACCGTTCCAGGGGGTCGATTTGAACTCAGGGTGAAACTGCACACCCACAAACCAGGGGTGCATGGATTGTGGTAGTTCAATGATTTCAGTCAATTGCTCGCGCTGGGTCAGTGCCGAAATGACTAAACCGGCTTGGCGCAGCGCATCCAGATAGTTCACATTGGCTTCATAGCGGTGGCGATGGCGTTCGGTGACCACATCGCCATAAATTTGGTAGGCCAGCGTGTCTTTGGCAACGTCTGAACTTTGCGCGCCCAAACGCATGGTGCCACCTTTGTCAGATTCTTCCGTTTGCACTTTAATACTGCCGTCTTTGTCTTGCCAGTCGGTCATCAGGGCAATCACGGGGCAAGAACAGGCGGGGTCAAATTCGGTACTATTGGCATCAGGTAAACCGGCCACATGGCGTGCAAATTCAATGGTGGCCACCTGCATCCCCAAACATATACCCAAATAAGGCACTTTGTTTTCACGTGCAAAACGGGCGGTGCAGATTTTCCCCTCGACACCCCTCACGCCAAAACCGCCCGGCACCAAAATGGCATCGAACTGGGCTAACCGTGCGGTGCTGTCGGGCGTGATGGTTTCGGAGTCAATGTAACTGATTTTGACTTGAACATGGTTTTTCATTCCCGCATGACGCAGGGCTTCGTTGAGCGATTTGTAGCTGTCGCTCAAATCAACATACTTGCCCACCATGGCAATGGACACCTCGCCTTGTGGATTGGCGATTTCATACACCAAATCATCCCACCGTTTGAGTTTGGCAGGGGGCGTGTTCAGTCGCAGTTTGTCGCAAATCAGGCCGTCTAGGCCCTGTTCATGCAAAATGCGCGGCACTTTGTAAATGGTATCGACATCCCATACCGAAATGACACCCCAGACGGGCACATTGGAAAACAGGGAGATTTTTTGTCGTTCTTCGTCAGGAATGGGACGATCCGCACGGCACAACAAGGCATCGGCCTGAATGCCAATTTCGCGCAATTGCCGCGCAGTGTGCTGCGTGGGTTTGGTTTTTAGCTCACCGGCTGCTGCAATCCACGGCACGTAGCTCAAGTGAACAAATGCGCTGTTGTTGGGACCTAACTGCAGGCTCATCTGGCGAACGGCTTCTAAAAAAGGCAAAGATTCAATGTCGCCCACCGTGCCGCCAATTTCAACAATAGCCACCTGAACCGCTTCAGCCGTACCAAACCCGGCACCGAGCTTGATAAAGTCTTGAATCTCGTTGGTGACATGGGGAATCACCTGAACCGTTTTACCCAAATAATCGCCACGGCGCTCGCGTTCGAGCACACTGGTATAAATTTGGCCTGTGGTGAAATTGTTGGATTTTTTCATGCGCGTTTCAATGAAACGCTCATAGTGTCCCAGGTCAAGATCAGTTTCAGCGCCGTCATCTGTCACAAAAACCTCGCCATGCTGAAAGGGAGACATGGTGCCGGGATCGACATTCAAATAAGGATCAAGCTTGATTAAAGTGACTTTAAGACCTCGCGATTCAAGAATTGCTGCGAGGGAGGCTGACGCAATTCCCTTACCAAGGGAAGACACCACACCGCCGGTGACAAAGACAAATTTGGTCATCAAAAAAGCTACTCAAACAGAGAAAAAATGCTCTGGAAACTGAAAAACGCGGATTATAGAAGGCTGTATCTGGTGGAGTAATGGCTCTGTTACAGGGGTGCGATTCAAAGTGATGTGGAATTTTCTGTAGCTTGCAGAAGCGGCTTCCAGCCGCTTATT
>CAIYWD010000243.1 GCA_903929815.1 uncultured beta proteobacterium | reverse complement strand
TGATCGACACCTGTCGGCTAAGGAATGCCAACGTGATTGACCTGCTTGCCCAAGCGATAGATGCAGCACGCCACGGTCGGCCTGCACCAGCCTTGCCGGCCATTCCGGCACACCTGCTAGGGCAAGATGGGGCACAAATTGAGGCATGAGGTGGGGGGGGGGGTCTAAACGGTTACGGGTACACAGGCAGTCTGGATTCCCGCCTTCGCAGGAATGACGGTGGTGGGGTCTAAATGGTTACATGAAGTGAGATCAGGATAGAGTCAGCAATAGGTTACTTGTGGTTCAAGCAACAGGTATTGATTTTGACTTTCATGGCGATGTTCTGTCGATATGGCATGGAAGTTTGTTACCAATGCCTCAATCACAGGATTTCTATTTTCTTTTTTGCCACCGACGTGATAAAAATGTTCTCGCGTCAAAATGCTATGTCGAGACCAAAGGGTTTTGATATATACATTTTCGCGATAATCATTATGATGCCATGTGGATAAAATAAACTTGCCTTTGAAACTGGATAGCTTGTTATAAAGGTTGAGTTCATCCGCATCACCCCATCCATTGTAGTAATCAACATATCTGTCAATATAGGGTGGGTCACAATAGATGATGTCAGTAGAAGACGCTTCTTCGATGGTTTTTTTAAAATCCTGACATTTGAAAGTTAATTCTTTTGTTTGAATGAGTATTCTTGCCCATCTGACCTGGTTGGTGATTTTAGTGATGTAAGATTGCGCAAATCGTTGTGGTTTTCTGCAAAATGGAATATTGAATCCTCCTTTTCGATTGAATCGAATCATGCCATTAAAACCAGCGCGATTCACAAACAAAAAATCGAGCGGTGAGTGCTCTGAATTAAATCTGTCTCGCACAAAATAATAATGTTCTTCACCCTTGGATAAAAGAATTTTTCCTTCGCGCTCAAGATATTCCTTGACCACTTCGGGCGTGATTTCACCCGATGCAATGCCTGCATAGAAATTTACAAGATGGGGATTGGTATCACATAAAACAGCGCGCCGCGGTGCGACATTGAAGGCGACAGCGCCTGTGCCCATGAACGGCTCAATCCACGTACCATGAAAGTCATCCGGAATAATGCTTTTTATCCAGGGTACCAGTTTTGTTTTGATTCCCTGCGACTTAATCGGTGGAACACCAGTTTTTATCATCATTCGCCATCATTCCTCTTAGGAACGACCAATGAAACGTCGCCCTTCTTATATTCAACAAACTCTGCAAGAGTAGCAATCTTTCTCGTGCCACCTATTTTATCCTGAATAGTTATTTTTTTGTAATTCATCCAGTATGCATCAAACCAATCCTCTCCAAGCTGTGAGAACATGCCATAACCGCTAATGATATTAGCAATATTATTGATACTTCCAATGTTGGCGGTATTACCGCTGCCTCCCTTATCGCTGGCGATTTTCCATTTTTCTGTGACAAAAAATTGAAAATGCGATGCCACAGAAGCGATGGAGTGGAGTTCTCCAATACCATAGGCTTTTGTTTCATCAATCGTTGCACCTGCAGCCCTGTTGTAGATGATGCCAAGGCAAAAATGTCCTGCATACGAACCGTAAGGAAACTGAATATTTTTTGTACTGATTCTGTTTTCAAAATACGCCCCATGTGATCCGAGCGTAAATCCATTGCATAAATACTATTTTTTCGGATTTTTATATGTCGTCTTGAAGTCAACGGCAAACCTTATGGATTCATCACTGGCTTTCACAAACGATATATCGGGGTAGTAATTCTGATGCTCAGCAAGAACAATTTTGTATTCGTTGGCTTGTGCAAATGCAAGAATCTGATGGAAAAGGTGTATTTCAAGAATTTTTGACACAATTTTTGTATCTGATGAAATAGTATAAACATTCTTGTAAATATCAATAAATCCTTTGACTGTCCATTGCCCATCATCCGTGCTGACATGATCACTGAGTTCGCTCACGAACTGGGCAAGTTTTGCTGCAAAGTTTTTTTTTCATTCATCTGGAATTTTCAATGGCACTTGAAACCCAGGTCTGTGCCTTAAACAAATTTCCGATCTTCCCCGCTCCCCACCAAATTGCTCACGCAGCGTGGGCATAACAGTGGGTGATGGGGGTCAGTGCCTACGTTGTCAGTGTAATGCCAGCAGCGTACACATTTAGTGTCTTTTGAGGCGCTAACCCTGATGGATAAAGCGTCTCCAGCTATTAAGTCAATAGCAGATGTAATGAACACAAATTTCAAATCCGCCCCTAAACTGGTGAGTAGGGCATGGTCATCGACTCCGACTGTCAGGCTGACGATGGCCTGCAATGATGAACCCACCACACCATCGGCGCGCAAGACTTCTATCTCTTTATTGACTCTGTCACGGATGTGGCGAATGCGATCCCACTTGGCACACAAGCTGTCCTCAGACAAGGCAGGGAACTGGTTGTAAGTGTCTAAAAAGATGGAGGCTCGGCTGGCCAGTGGCGTTTTGCCCTGAGCGCCCAACACGCCCCAGGCTTCTTCGGCGGTAAAGCTTAAAAATGGTGCCATCCAGCGCACAAAGGCTTGCGTGATATAAAACAGTGCCGTTTGCGCACTGCGCCGCGCCAGCGATTTGGCGGCTGTGGTGTAGAGCCTGTCTTTCAGAATATCAAGGTAAAACGATCCTAAATCTTCGCTGCAATAAATTTGCAATTTGGCCACCACTGGGTGAAATTCATAGACCTCGTAATGCGACAAAATGTCGGTTTGCAAAGCAGCAGCACAGTTGAGAGCGTAGCGGTCAATTTCCAAGAGTTGGGTGTCAGGAACGGTATCGACAGCAGGGTCAAAGTCGCTGATATTGGCCAGTAAAAACTTGAGGGTGTTGCGAATGCGCCGGTAGGTGTCCACCACACGTTCCAAAATTTTGCTGTCGCCAGCAATGTCTCCCGAATAATCGCTCGAAGCCACCCACAGACGAATGATTTCAGCACCGAGTTTTTTGCAGGTTTCTTGCGGATCAACACCGTTGCCCGCGCTTTTGCTCATTTTGTGGCCGTGGGTATCGACGGTAAAACCGTGCGTCAAAATGGCTTTGTACGGCGCACGATCTGCCATGGCGCAGGCGGTGAGCAGACTTGAATGAAACCAGCCACGGTGTTGGTCGTGGCCTTCCAGGTACAGATCACTCTCAGGGCCAGTAGCATGGCCGCTGCCAGGGTGCGAACCTTTGAGCACGGTGGTGTGGGTGGTGCCAGAATCAAACCAGACTTCCAGAATGTCGCTGCTCTTGGTGTAATGCACTGCATCAGCCTCCCCCACAATGGAGGCTGTGCTGGCAGTGCTCCAGGCTTCAATGCCGCCGGCTTCAACCATCAAAGCTGCTGTGTCCAAAATTTCCAGCGTGCGTGGATGCAGTTCACCACTGTCTTTGTGCAACAGGAAAGGCAGTGGCACACCCCAACTGCGCTGACGGCTGATGCACCAGTCAGGTCGGTTGGCAATCATGTCGCTCAGGCGAATCTTGCCGTTTTCAGGGTAAAAGTGCGTTTCTTCAATGGCTTGAAGTGCCATTTGGCGCAGCGTCATCGGCGCTTTGTCTTGGGTGAAAACGCCCTCCCCTTCGTCCATGCGAATAAACCACTGGGCAGCCGCCCGGTAAATAACGGGTGTTTTGTGACGCCAGCAATAGGGGTAACTGTGAACGATGTTGCCAGTGGCAAACAATCGACCCGCATTTCTTAGCGTCTCAATGATGATGGGGCAGGCTTTCCAGATGTGCAGGCCGCCAAATAAGGGAAAGTCTGGCGCATAAGCACCATTGCCTTGTACCGGGTTCAAAATGTCATGGTGTGCCATGCCGTGGGCGACACAACTGTTGAAATCTTCCACGCCGTAAGCCGGTGCCGCGTGAACAATACCGGTGCCATCATCCGCCGTGGCGTAATCGGCCAGATAGACCGGACTCTGTCTGTCAAACCCTGCATCAACGTGCGCCAGAGGGTGTTTGAATGCGATGCCCTCCAGCGATTGGCCTAATGTGGTAGCGATCACCGATCCACAGATGCCATAGCGTTGCAAACAAGAATCAACCAGACTTTCAGCCAATACCAGTAATCCTCGTTCTGTTTTTACCAGCGCATAGCTTAATGATGGGTTCAGGTTCAGCGCCTGATTGGCGGGAATGGTCCAGGCGGTGGTTGTCCAGATGACTGCAAAAGCGTCTTGCGCCATCGTTGGCAGACCAAAGGCAGAAGCCAGGCGATCAGGCTCGGCACACAAAAAGCCGACATCGAGCGAGAGAGATGGTTTTTCAGCGTATTCAATTTCAAACTCGGCTAGGCTAGAGCCGCAGTCAAAGCACCAATAGACAGGTTTTAGACCCCGATAAACAAAACCACGTTCCATGATGCGTTTGAAGGCACGAATTTCGTCGGCTTCGTTCTGGAAATCCATGGTGCGATAAGGGTGATCCCAATCAGCCAGAACGCCAAGCCTTTTGAAGTCTGTGCGTTGCAAGTCAATTTGCTCGGTGGCGTAAGCCCTGCTTTTGGCCTGCATTTCGTCACGCGCCAACTTGCGGCCAAACTTCTTTTCAATCGCGTTTTCAATGGGCAAGCCATGACAATCCCACCCGGGAATGAAAGCTGCGTCCATGCCTTGCAGTAGACGTGATTTGACAATCATGTCTTTCAAAATTTTGTTCAGCGCATGGCCGGTGTGAATCTGTCCATTGGCGTAGGGTGGACCATCATGCAATACAAATTTGGGCGCACCCGCACGCGCCTTTTGAATCATGGTGTAGATACCTTTGGCTTCCCATTCTTTCACCCACTCAGTCTCGCGCCTGGGCAGATCGCCACGCATGGGAAAGGGGGTATCGGGCAGGTTCAGTGTAGTGCGGTAATCTGTTGGAGTGATCATATTGGGCGCTGGTGGGCAAGGCAGGCACGGTGATCCAGGTCATTTTTAGGATGCCTTGCAGCTTGAGGGGAGTTGTAGAACTCGTCGTTCAGTTGGAAAGTTTCGCGTATCATTTTACCGTGGGTATTTTTTGGCCTGCATTTTTGATGCACCCACGGGTGCGACGCAAAACGAGAAAAATTAGACGAATTTATTTGCCTAATTTACTATCAAAAATATAGCTAACTATGCAAGCAGGACGGGCGCTAGAGGCCGATTTGTTATACAAAAAAACTCACTCGTCTCAGTGAAGTGTGCAGCCCAGCGCCTTCATCCTAAACGCTGGACTGTGGGGGTATCGGTAGCCACGTGCTGACAGTCGATTTCAGGACATCAAACAAGATGGGCTTGGTGAGAAAGTCATCCATACCCACAGCCAGGCAACTCTGATGATCTTCTTCATACGCATCTGCTGTCAAGGCAATAATGGGAATGCGTGGCCGGTTGTTGTTTTGTTCCCACTGGCGTATCTGTGCAGTCGCAATGTAGCCATCCATGACGGGCATGTGCAAATCCATCAAGATCAGGTCTGGACAATCACCTTGGGTGATGGCATCCAGTGCCTGCTGGCCGTCGTGGGCTGATATCACGCTGAGACCGAGTTTTGTCAGCAAGGACTCAATCACCATGCGGTTGACAACGTTATCTTCGACCACCAACACGCGCCCAGCCAATAGAGTCGGCACTACAGTGGTGCTGGCAGGCATCAGACGTTCAGAATTGCTGCTATTTTCATCATTTGCAACCTGTTTGGCTCGCAAACAAAACCAAAATCTGGATCCCTTGCCCCCCACGCTTTCGACACCCACGTCACCGCCCATCATTTTGGCCAAATGACGCACAATGGACAAGCCTAACCCTGAGCCGCCAAATTGACGCATGATTGAACTATCGGCCTGCGAAAACGGTTTAAAGAGAAGACCAATTTTTTCTGGCGGTATGCCCATGCCTGTATCGCTCACCGAAAACTCCAGCAGTGCAGACTCATCACTTTGTTCAGTCTGGGCACATTCCATACGAACGCAACCCTCCTTGGTGAATTTGAGGGCGTTCCCCACGATGTTGGATAGCATCTGACGAATACGGTGCGCGTCGGACAGGTAGCGACGCTTGGGTAAGCCTTTCCACTGGTATTCGAGTTGCAGACCCTTGGCATGCGCCGTGCCAGAAAACAGCATTTGCGTTTCACGCAGAAGTGCATCGGGTTCAAAGACGAGGCTCTCAAGCTGAAATTTCCTGGCCTCAATTTTTGACAAATCAAGAATGTTGTTGAGCAGCGCCAACAATGTCTGTCCTGACGAGAAAATGGTTTGTGCATACTCATGACGCTCATCTTCTGTCAAGTTGGGCATCAACAGAAGTTGCGCCATTCCCAAAATGCCATTCATGGGGGTGCGAATCTCATGCGACATCGTGGCCAGAAATTGGCTTTTGCTGACATTGGCAGCATCGGCGGCTATCCTGGCCTGCACCAGTTCGGCCTCTATGAGTTTCAATTCCGATATATCCACTAAGGCCCAGATCGTTGCATCGTGGTCTGATGGCAAACGCGCACCTGAAATGTTAAACCATTTCAAGTCACCATTCTTGTGACACCATTGGCGTTGCCCGTGAAAAACACGTTCCGCATTGATTTCAGCGTAGGCATCCCGACCAAAGGCTTCAAACGCATCGTCATTCTGATAAAAAATTCTGGTTGACACGCCGCAAAGTTCATGGGTTTCATACCCTAACATTTTGGCCATGGCAGGGTTCACCCATCGCACCACACGTTGGGACACGGTGGTGAAGCCTACAACGTCGCTATTCAAAATGGCATCTTGATCTGCCAGTAATTTGGCCAATTGGGCATCGAACAGACGCTTGTTCTTGTCAAGACGAACAAGAGCCATGGCGAATGCCAGAAACAAAGCCACGGCAATGAGTCCCATCCACATCACTTGCTGCCACCATTCGGCCAAATAGCGATCTTCAGACAAAGTCACCTGCACATAGAACGGAAAGCGATCATCCAACTTGGCAAAACTGGCGATGCGTCGCACACCATCGATGCTGGCCGTGTACGCCAATGTGCCTTGTCTGTCACCCAAGGCAATGCGCTGGCGGATAGGATTGTTCGCAGGTAGGGGCTGGTTGAAGTCCTTCTCGTTCAAAAGTGGGATGCGTGCGATCAGCTTGAAGTTATCGCTGCGCCGCAGCAAGATCACGCCGTTATCCTGACCAACATCAGTGCGGCAAAACAGGTCTGTGAATGTATCGATATGAAGAACAGCATTGACGGTTCCCAGAAACCGCCCCGCATCATCGCGGATGGCAATCGACTGTATCAGCGACAATTTACCGGTAGAGCGCGATAAAAGCAGTTCTGAAAAGACGATGCTGGTTTGCGGATGGTCACGCAGCGTCTGGAAGTTGAGACGGTCAGCAACGCTAAACGACTTCACGCGGGGGTCAGAAGTCATTTGCATGGTGCCATCAGCATCAAAGGCGAACAGCCCTGCCAGTTCAGGAAGGGCGGTCACCATGTGAACCAGGTGCTGAGTCTTTGCGGCGGAAACAGCGGCAGATCGGCGGTGAAAGGGTTCTGATCGCACCTCATCGGCAATAAAAGTGAGCATCCCATTAACATATGAAAATTCGCTCGACAACCTTGATTCAATGACTCCCACAAGATTGTGAGTCTCGCTTTCAGCGACAACAATGGCATGTTGGTAGCTGGCTCGCAAGAAGAAGCCGGTCATAAGCAGAAGACACATCAGGGCAAACACGATCAAGGTGACAGGCGTCACAAAACGTGAAATTGCAGGGTACTTTGGGTGACTGGCTGTGTTCATCTTGTTCAATTAAAAATGTTGGATGCCCAACCGACTGAAGGCACGGTCATCCTACAGATTGCTGCACTGACAAAAATTTCAGTCCATCATCCCTGTGCTTGATAAGATGAGGATTTAGTTATAGTCTAACCGAGGGTGCGTTTCAAATCGCACACCTCACCACAAGGGTCACTTGCGTGACCATGTATATTCACAGCCACGCCACCACCCAATGAAACATCATGACCCGCTTTTTTACCCACATCACATCCTGGTTCACACGTCGTCCATCACAATCAAAAGTCATAGCTACTCATGCAGAGCCAGAGCGCGTTACAGGCCAAAATGATACTCAAAGTTTAGTGCCCTACGATGAAAATTTGCTGGAGTGCAGCCGTTCCCAATGGCAGTTTGGTGACTGGCAAAATCTGGCAAAGATGAGTTTGGAAACCCTGCAGCATCACCCTGACCGTGCCAAGCTCGCTTTGCTGTGTGCTGCAGGCCACGCCCAACTGGGCCACACCGAACCAGCCCGCCAATTTACCCGTTTGGCGCAAGATTGGGGGTGTAGCAAAAAGATCATCAGCCAGGTGCTTATTTCAGGTGTCCACAACAGTTTGGCGCGTGCAGCGGCCGCTGCCGGGCAAACGCTGCAAACCCGTCAACACTTTGAACAGGCTATCCACACGGGCGCGCCCCATCTGGATGCCAACCTGTTAGCCCCCGCACGCGCACAGCAGCAGCTGACTGACATGGGGCTGGTGGCACAGTCGCCCTGGTTGGCCAAAAAGACCGATGACACCCACAACACCCACAATACCCATGAAGCTGAAAAACCAGCCCCCCACGCATTGCCCCACAGCTTGCCTCCGCCGTCTTGCTCTTTCACACCTTTCATCACGGCACAGCACCCTTTGGGCATGGCCTGGGCCGGCAATACCATCAACACCGTGATCTTCAGGCATCATGGCATATTGACTTACCAGGGCTTGCAAACCACTGCTTTTTATGTAGATGATCACACCTTGCGACTGGTGCAGCGCCACTTGGCCACCCAGACCTTGCACACCTATGACCTGTTGGGTCACTACAACCTGAAAGATGCTCACAACAGCATCAGTTTGGGGGTGGATCGCGCGGGTCACCTGCACATCAGTTACGACCACCACGCTACTCACCTGCATTACCGCCGCAGTACAGCGCCCAACACCATCACCCACTGGACAGACGAATTGGCCATGACGGGCGTTCATGAAGAGCAGGTGACATACCCCACGTTTATCCTGCCTCATCACGGCTACCCACTCACCCTGCTTTACCGCGATGGGGTGCATAACAAAGGCACAGCCCGCCTTAAAACCTATGACGAAAGCAGCCAAATCTGGGCGGACCATCCCCAGGCCATTTTGAGCGGTGCAGAACAAAAACCCTGGACCAGCAACGCTTACTGGAATCACCCTGCCGTGGGTACAGATGGCACACTGCATCTGTCGTTTGTATGGCGAACCCACACTCTGGGTGAAGAGCATCGCATCAACAACATCAATATCTGTTATGCCCGTTCCGCCAACAATGGCTTGAACTGGACAACTTCCCAGGGACGCGCCTACCAACTCCCCATCACACAGGTCAATGCAGAAACCATTCACCCTGTGTCACCGGGGTGCAATCTCATGAATCAATGCAGTATGGCGCTCGATAGCCGCAACCATCCTCACATTGTGTTTTACGCTGACGATGCCAATGCCATTCCCCAATACCAACACCTGCGCTTTGACGGCAAGAGCTGGCATCACCAGGTGATCTCGGATCGAACCCAGGCTTTTAATCTGCAAGGTGATGGCACACTGCAAATTCCCATCAGCCGCCCTGACATTGTTTTGGACGAGCGCGACAATGCTTACGTCATCTACCGTGGTGACTTGACCCACAATCGCATGGTTGCCACTTATTTACCCGCCCCCCACTACGCACCGGATCACACCAGCACGCTGTGGCCGGATGATTTGGGCTTTGCCGAACCCGTGTTGGACAGAACCCGCTGGCAGCAAGACCATACCTTGAGCCTGCTATTGCAACGCAATGAACAGCCCAACCACGACCAGAACCACCAACCCATTGACCAACCCATCTTCCTGGTAGATTTCAAAGCCCATGCCGATCACCTACAAAAACACTGACGATATTGCAAAAATGCGTGTGGCGGGCAGGCTGGCCAGCGAACTTCTGGACTACCTGACACCTTTTGTCAAACTCGGCATGACCACCAATCAACTGGATCGTCTGGCCGAAGAACACACCACCCGTGTGTTGGGTGCTATTTCAGCGCCTCTGCATTACTCCCCCAAAGGTCAATCCCCTTACCCCAAGTCGATTTGTACTTCCATCAATCACCAGGTCTGCCACGGTATTCCCACTGACAAGCCTTTGAAAAATGGCGACATTGTGAATGTGGATGTGACCCTCATCAAAGACGGATGGCATGGCGATTGCAGCCGCATGTTCATGGTCGGCCATGTCTCGGTGGCTGCAAAAAGGCTTTGCCACCTTACTTACGAAGCCTTATGGAAAGGCATCATGCAGGTGAAAGCAGGTGTTCACCTGGGGAATATTGGTTTTGCCATTCAAACCTTTGCGCAAAAGCATGGCCTTAGCGTGGTGCGTGAGTATTGCGGGCACGGCATTGGGCGCGCTTTTCATGAAGAACCCCAAGTGCTTCACTATGGTCAGCCTGGCACGCTTGAAAAACTTGAGTCAGGTATGACCATCACCATCGAGCCTATGCTTAACGCCGGTCGCAGGGAAGTGCGCGACATGGGCGATGGCTGGACTATCGTGACCAAAGACCGATCCCTCTCTGCCCAATGGGAACATACGGTGTTGGTCACACCCACAGGTTATGAAGTGCTGACGCTATCGGCAGGCAGCCCACCCCTGCCGGCTTTTGTCACAGATTTTGCGCAGGGATGTGGTCAGCAACACCCATTTCATACCCACACCCACACCCATGCCCAACACATTTCGAGTTAACAAGGCAGCTTTACTTGCCTCTATGGCGGCTGAATCTTCCACGGGGGGAATTCATGTCTCTTTACTGGGTTTGTCGCGCCTGGCTGATGCCTGTTTGAAGCAATTGTGGGAACAAGCCGGCCTGGACTCTCCTTTTGCCCTGTTGGCTGTCGGGGGGTTTGGTCGCGAGGAACTTTTTCCCTATTCTGATATCGATGTCCTTGTGTTGTTGCCCGATGATCAGTCTGTCGATACGGATGATGTCCTAAGAGAACGCATTGAGGGGTTCATCGGCAGTTGTTGGGATGCCAGTCTTGACATGGGTTCTAGTGTGCGAACGGTTGAAGAATGCCTGAGCGAATCTGCCAAGGACGTGACTGTGCAAACATCGCTGCTTGAAGCACGTCTCATCACCGGCAGTCAAGCCTTGTTTGATGAATTTCATGAGAAATTTTTTTCGGCCATCCATCCCCACTCATTTTTTGTAGCAAAAACATTGGAGATGCAGCAGCGTCACAGCAAGTTTGACGATACCTTTTATGCGCTGGAGCCTAACTGCAAAGAGTCACCCGGCGGTCTGCGTGACTTGCAGGTGATTTTGTGGGTCACCAAAGCGGCAGGTTTGGGCAGCGACTGGGATGCACTGGCCAAAGCTGGCCTGGCCACAGCGTTTGAGGTCAGGCAAATCAAGCGCAACGAAGCCATGTTGAGACTGATTCGTACACGTCTGCACCTGACAGCTCACCGTCGCGAAGACCGTTTGGTGTTTGACCTTCAAAATGCTGTCGCCCAGTCTTTTGGATACAAAGCACCTGATGTCAGCACCGATCATCGCGCCTTTGTTCGCCCAAGCGAAGAGCTGATGCGCCACTACTACTGGGCTGCCAAGGCAGTGACTCAGTTAAACCAGATTTTTCTGCTCAATATTGAAGAGCGATTAACGGCAAGTACGTATCCGCCTACCCCACTGCGCTCTTTGAATGATGATTTTTTGGACAAGGCGGGCATGGTCGAAGTCGTCAGTGACGATCTGTATCACCGAAAACCGCACGCCATTCTGGAAACTTTTTTGGTCTTTCAGAGCCATCTGGGTATGCAAGGTTTGTCAGCGAGAACTCTGCGTGCGCTGTACAACGCACGGGTTTTGATGAACCGCTCGTTTCGCCACGATCCTGTCAATCGCAGCACGTTCAAGCAAATTTTGTTGCACCCTCATGGATTGACCCACACCCTGCGACTGATGAACGAAACCTCGGTTTTGGGGCGCTATCTGAAAGTCTTTCTCAAAATTGTGGGGCAGATGCAGCACGACCTGTTTCATGTTTATACAGTCGATCAGCACATTTTGATGGTGCTTCGCAATGTGCGGCGTTTTTTCATTGCCGAACATGCCCACGAATATCCTTTTTGCTCGCAATTGGCCAGTGGCATGGAAAAACCCTGGGTGTTGTATGTGGCAGCCCTGTTTCACGACATCGCCAAAGGCCGAGGCGGCGACCACGCCGGTCTGGGAGCAGTAGAGGTCAGGCGCTTTTGCAAACAATATGAGATCACAGGTGAAGATGCCAGATTGATCGAGTTTTTGGTGCAAGAACACCTGACCATGAGCAATTTTGCCCAAAAAGCAGACCACAGTGACCCCAACGTGATTGCCGACTTTGCCCAACGTGTTGGCAACGAACACACCCTGACGGCGCTCTACTTGTTTACAGTGGCCGATATCCGTGGCACCAGTCCCACGGTCTGGAATGCCTGGAAGGGCAAACTGCTGGAAGACTTGTACCGATCCACTTCACGCGCACTCGGCGGTCACGCGCCTGATGTTCATGCCGAAGTTCAAGAGCGCCAGCGCGATGCCCTGATTGAACTCGCCCTGCACGCCCAACCGTTTGAGTCGCACAAAGCCCTGTGGGCGACGCTCGACGTGGGTTATTTCATGCGCCACGATGCAGTTGAAATTGCCTGGCACACACGCAAGCTGTCACGCTATCTGGGGCTTCAAACCCCCGTGGTCAGAGCGCGTCCTTCTCCCGTAGGCGAAGGCCTGCAAGTGTTGGTCTATACCCCAGATCAGGAAGATTTGTTTGCACGGATATGTGGCTATTTTGACTACAGTGGATTTAGCATTCTGGATGCTCGCATCTACACCACCAAAAATAACTATGCGTTAGATACCTTTCAGATCGTGACCACCCGACTGACCGGCCATTACCGTGAACTCATCAGCATGATCGAGGTTGATCTGGCGCGTGTGATTGCCGCAGCAGGTCCATTGCCCGCGGTCAGTCGAGGCCGTGTATCCAGGCGTGTGAAAAGTTTTCCCCTGAAACCACGCGTGAGCCTGAAACCTGATGAAAAAGCACAGCGCTGGCTGCTCAACATTTCAGCCAGTGACCAAGTGGGACTGTTGTACTCTGTGGCCAGAGTTTTAGCCTCACACAAAATCGACTTGCAACTGGCCAAAATATCCACGCTGGGTGAACGGGTGGAAGACACTTTTTTGATTCAAGGCGCAGCTCTGCAAAACAACCGGGATCAAATCACCATAGAGACTGAGCTATTGGATGCGTTAAGCTAAGGATATGGCATCCTGGTCACACAGGATGATGAAAGAATTTTTTACCCATAAAAAGTGCCTTTAGCCCTTATGGGATAAGGATACTTTGCTATTGTTTTCTTTATTCTTTCACGTTAATCACCCTGTTGTCATATGCGCGCATGAACACATTAACCCTCAAGATTCCATCTGCCTTGGAGCAGGAGTTGCTTCGACTGAGCGAGCAAGCGCATGTCAGCAAGTCTGAGCTGGTACGCCGTGCGCTGGCCGCGTTTGTGGCGCAACAAAAAGCGGCAGCCACTTCAGCACTGGATCAGGCCGGTGATCTCGTCGGTTGTTTCAGTGGTGGGCATCCGGATTTATCGTCCAACATGGACCATCTGAATTTCAACTAAAGCTATTTATTGCACAAAATCATGCTCACCGTGAATATCAAACATCAGTCTCTCAAAACCAGAATTGCACTGGCCACTTTAGTCATCTTTCTGGTCAGTATTTGGTTGGTAGCGTTTTATGCCATCCGAATATTGCGCGACGATATGCAGCGCACTTTGGGTGAGCAACAGTTCATGGTGGCATCCCTCATTGCCAATGGCATCAACGAACAAATGGAAGATCGTTTACAGGCACTGACCATCATTGCTGCAGAAATGACACCTGACCTTGTTGGCAACCGAGCAGCTTTACAGGCACGTCTGGAACAACGCCCGCTTCTTCAACATCTGTTCAATGGTGGCATATTCGTGACCGATGTTCACGGCACAGCCATTGCAGACGTTCCCCTGTCAGCAGGACGAATCGGTGTCAATTACATGGACAGAGAGTCCGTTTCCATCCCTCTTCAAAAAAATCAGTCGATCATCGGCAGGCCGGCGATGGGCAAGAAGTTGAATGCCCCCATTTTCAGCATCGTGGTGCCCATTCATGGCGGGCAAGGTCGGGTGATTGGCGCATTGGTGGGCACGGTCAATCTTGGCAAGCCCAGTTTTTTTGACCAAATAGCAACAGTCCACTATGGAAAATCCGGCGGCTATTTGCTCATGGCACCTCAACACAATCTTTTTGTGACGGCCACTGACAAGCGTTTGACCATGCAGCCGCTTCCTGCCAAAGGCCTGAACAAAATGCACGACCAGTACATGCAGGGTTATGAAGGTCACGGCATTACCATCAGTTCCAAAGGCGTGGAAGAAGTCACTGCTGCCAAAGCCATTCCTGTGGCGGGCTGGGTATTGGGCGTTGTCCTGCCAACGGATGAAGCCTTTGCGCCCGTGAAGGCCATGCAGCGCAACATGCTGCTGTCCATGGTATTGCTGACCTTGCTGGCAAGCCCACTGACCTGGTGGATGGTTTCGTTCATCTTGAAGCATCAGTTGTCACCCATGCTGTCTGCAACGCGGCAACTGGCAACCCAGGCTGGCTCACATCAAACGCCGCAACCTTTGCCTGTTGTTCGTGAAGATGAAATTGGAGAGTTGATTCACAGTTTCAACCGCTTGTTGATGGTTTTAGGCCAGCGCGAGACCGAACTGATCGTGGCCAAGACAAGCGCCGATGTTGCCAACCTCACCAAGAGTCGCTTTTTGGCCACCATGTCGCATGAAATTCGCACCCCCATGAACGGCATTCTGGGCATGGCACAGCTTTTGTTGATGCCCCATTTGACAGACAACGAGCGTCGTGAGTACGTCAGAACCATTTATTCATCGGGGCAGACCCTGCTGACTTTGCTCAACGACATTCTTGACCTCTCAAAAATCGAGGCTGGAAAATTGCAGCTTGACAGCATCATTTTTGAGCCGTATTCTCTGATTCGGGAAACACGCGAGCTGTTTTCTGGTGCAGCGCAAGCCAAAAGTCTCCAACTCGAATACCAATGGCATGGCCTGCCTCATCGCCGTTATCAGGCCGACTCGCACCGTGTGCGACAAATGCTCTCGAACCTCATTGGCAACGCCATCAAGTTCACACCGTCTGGCTGCATTCGTATTGAAGGAACAGAG
Organism: uncultured beta proteobacterium; assembly: GCA_903929815.1. Lineage (GTDB taxonomy): Bacteria > Pseudomonadota > Gammaproteobacteria > Burkholderiales > Burkholderiaceae_C > Rhodoferax. The sequence continues at coordinate 2,917 of CAIYWD010000243.1, read as the reverse complement.
CTGGAACGCGAAGGAGAGTCTGCCCTGCTGGAGTTTTCGGTCAGCGATACAGGCGTGGGCATACCCGCCGACAAAATGGATTTGCTTTTTCAACCGTTCTCGCAGACGGACAGTTCCACCACGCGCGAGTTTGGAGGCTCTGGGCTGGGGCTGTCCATTGTGCGAACGCTGGCCCAACTTATGGGCGGTAATGTGGGTGTTGAAAGCATCGCAGGCCAAGGCTCCAGATTCTGGTTTCGTGTGTGTACCCAAGCTGTCACCCAAGAAAATAGCCGAAAGTCTGAACGCCCTGCGCCAGTCAACGTGACTGAACCTGCGCAGTTGAGTGGGCAGGTGTTGGTAGTGGAAGACAACGTCGTCAATTGCAGCGTGATTGAGTCATTTCTGACGAGGTTGGGGATGACGGTGACGCTGGCTTACAACGGTCAGCAGGCTCTCGATGTCATCACAAAGGGTGATTTGCCTGACCTGATCTTGATGGATATCCACATGCCCGTCATGGACGGCTACATGGCCACCGAACAAATACGCCAGTGGGAAACTCACAACAATCGCCCCCGCTTGCCCATCATTGCCCTGACAGCCGATGCGTATGAGGAAGACCGCCAACATTGCCTGTCGGTCGGCATGGACGATTTTCTAACCAAGCCCATCGCACTCGAAGCCCTGAAATCGAGTTTAAGAAAATGGCTGGCTGTGCCTAGGTAAAGGCATATCGTTAGTGGGTGTTTAGTGAATGTTTTTATACCGATGCAACCACAATCGTAAATATTTATAATAAGTAGTTTGCGAATTATAAATAGCAAGTACCAATCCCATTCTGCCATCTCTAAAGCCTTGTTTTAATAAATAAGTTTTTACAAATGACCATAATCCCTTCAATAAAGCCTTTGTCAGTGTTGAAGATATTTTTCTGTTTTCCATATCAATCGCTGCACCTTTGGAGTATCTATTAAGTTTTTCGAGTACATCATCGATATTTCTATAACTGTAATGAATAATGGGTGACTTGATGTCTTTAATTTTCCCGTTCACTGTCATGTGTGCATGCAGAAAGTGATCGGTAAATTGTGCTTGTTTTCTGCGAGCCAGCCGCAATGTGTAGTCAGGTCTCCAGCCACTGTGTTCCATAAACTCGCCACAGAAACTGGAATAGCGAGGTAAGCGGTAGCCGTCAACCGTTAAATTTGAAATGGCATCAAGTATTTCCTGTCGCAGGGCATCGGTCACACGTTCATCTGCGTCTATTGACAGCACCCACTCACTTTGGGCTAAATTGATGCCTCTTGTCTGCTGTAGGCCGTATCCGCCCCAGTCTGTAGTGTGAACGATAGCGCCAGCACACCGGGCTTGAGCTTGTGTGTCGTCTGAACTGCCAGAGTCAAGAACAAGAATTTCATCGGCAAACAAAACCGATCTGACGCAAGCTGCTATCTGATGACCTTCATTTTTGGCTGCGATAATTACTGTAAGAGTTGTCTTTTTTATTTCTATTTCTTGCATAAACTAGACGTTATTTTAAACCTCAAAATAGTTTTTTAGTATGTAGCTTAATATAACAAAAACTGTTATTAAAAATTAAATCTTCTAATAATTTTTCTAAAACATAAAAAAGTAACAGTTTAAGCATAACCGTTTAGACCCCCACCATCGTCATTCCCGCGAAGGCGGGAATCCAGACTGCCTTTGTACCCTGGTAAACCAACATGCACTAGATTCCCGCCATCGCGGGAATGACTGCATTTGACATGAGGTCTAAACGGTTACGTTTAAGCGTGTGACAATAAATTCAGACTTCCTGATCCGTATGCGTATTTCATCACAAATATTGGAAATTGATTTGGCACTTTACTTTGGCAAAATCGGAAAGCCTCACAGGGAGAATTTCCATTTTTCATGGGAAAGAGTGCCATTCACAATTCCTTGCGGATCAGGAAGTCTGAAATTAGATACGTATCATGCAGTTTGACGGGCGAAATTTGCCGCCTCCATATCACTTTGAATCGCAGCCGCAGGCATCAAGATATCAGTAAAACCAAATTGGCGAAAGTCGCGCATACGCATGGGGTACAGCATGCCTATCAGATGATCACACTCATGCTGCACCACGCGTGCATGAAAGCCCTCTGCGACACGATCGATGGGGTCGCCAAACGGGTCAAATCCTGTGTAGCGAATGCAAGCAAAACGCGGCACGACACCCCGCAAGCCAGGTAGCGACAAACAACCCTCCCAATCTTCACACTGCACGGGCGATGTCTGACTGACATTCGATGCCAGCGGTGTGATGACCGGATTGACCAGCACAGTTCTGGGCACAAGCGGTGCATTGGGGTAACGGGGATTGGGGGCATCGGTGCCAAAAACGACCACCTGCACATTCACTCCCATCTGCGGTGCTGCAAGCCCTACCCCCTCAAAAGCGCGCATGGTGTCAAGCAAATCAGTGACCAGCCAATGCAGTTCATCCGAATCCAGCCGATGCACAGGCTCTGCCATGCGCAGCAGGCGGGGGTCACCCATTTTGAGGATGTCACGAACGGTCATGCTTCAACTAGATACGTTTCAAAATGCACCTAGGAATGACGCTATGATTTTTACGGTATTTCACGTTAAGAAATCGGCCTCTAACGCACGTCCCGCTTGCGTAGAGTGCTATGATTTTTGCAAATTAGGTCAGGCATGGCAGTCAGCACAAAAGACGAGGATAACATGCTTTGCCCGTGGTGGCGCTCAAACGCTATCGGCAAAGGGTGCGTTTCAAAGTGATGTGGCTTTGGATATGGTCAATAATAAGTTGTGCATTTGGCTCGTCAGATTTGGGCGCACTGCGTCGTTACAAATCGCTTATGTGGCTGGGCCACACTGCGCGATTTGCGCCTAGCATTGCATCTTTAACTCTGACGGCCAAATGCAC
>CAIYWD010000242.1 GCA_903929815.1 uncultured beta proteobacterium | reverse complement strand
GATTTTGCCAAAAACCTGATAAAGCTATAGCAACGCCGCAAATTCGGCCTAAACGGCTACTTTTCTAAAAATCTTCGTTTTGAAAAGTAGATGTAATAATATGATTATTAAAAGTAAAATGACTTTTCGTTCAGACACTAAGTAGTGAAACAATTTAAAGAATGGCTTTGACGCTGCTGTAGGCTACGGCTGCCCTGTTTTGAAGCTGAACATTCATGCTGCCGTTCTCGCTGCCTACAGACATCACTTTGGCTTGTGTCAGGGCAGTGTTCTCAATGGCTTGGCCGCCCAGTGTGGCGGTCACCTTGAAACTGACATCGCCTGTGCCTTGGTAACTGGAGGCATCCCAATCAAAATTGTGGCGACCTGCATCCAGAGCACCGAGGTTCAGCGTATCGACAATCTGCCCCCCCGAAGTCACAATGTCCACCTTCACGCTTTCTGCTTTCGCTGCTAAATCAATAGCGCCACTTGCAATGCCATCCTGGGCTGTCAGGCTATTTCCCTCAATCAGCACATCGTGCCCCACCATGGAAGAACCCTGCAACACCTGCATGGCGGTGAATTGTTCTGCCATGCTTTTGAGCGTGTCATTGACCTGCTGAATGCCAGTGACCGTGTTGATTTGCGCCATCTGACTGGTCATTTGCGCGTTGTCCATGGGGTTCATGGGGTCTTGGTTGTTCAGTTGGGCGACGAGCAGTTTCAAAAACCTGTCTTGCGCAGCATTCATGTCAGCCGAATCTGCACTGGAGGTCGTCCCGCTGGCTAATGTTGTCGCGCTGGTGTTGGAAACTGTGGATGATGTGGTGGCAGTCAGCATGGTGAACCCTTCTGGAAAAATTTATTGACCCATCTGCAAAGTCTTGAGCAGCAGGGTTTTGGCCGTATTCATCACTTCAATGTTGTTTTGATAGGAGCGTGACGCAGAAATCATGTCAACCATTTGCTCTACCGGATTGACGTTGGAATAGTTCACATAACCTTGTGCATCTGCGGATGGATGATTGGGGTTATGCACGCGTTTGAACGGTGCATTGCTCTCGGTAATGTTGGTGACTTTGACACCTGCTGTAGCCTGTGAGTCCATAGGAAAAGTTTGAAACACCACTTGACGGCTTTTGTAACCCTGACCATCTGGCCCGGCCACAGCATCGGCATTGGCCAAGTTGCTGGCCACCACGTTCAGACGCTGTGACTGGGCGCTGATGGCGCTCCCCGATACATTGAAAATTGAAAACATCGACATGGGGTGACTCCTGCTGCCGTATCCTTACTGACCCTGAATGGCACTCAAAATGGTTTTGGCGCCGCCATTGATAAATCGCAAGGTGGCTTCATAATGAACCGAGTTATCTACAAAACTGGCGCGCTCACGATCCATATCCACACTGTTGTTGTCCACACTGGGCTGACTTTGCAGTGCATAGTTCAAAGCCGATGGGCTGTCGAGTTCACTGCTGCCGATGCCTGGCAATGCCAGGTGGTTGGGCTGATTTTGTAACTCTGGTGTCTTGGCGGCATCTGTCACGTTCAAACGCAAGCCCGGGCCTGATAACTCGCTGTGGCTTAAATGGGCTAATTGAGACAAAGCCTCTTTGAAATTGACTTCACGCCCTACATAACCAGGCGTATCTGCATTGGCAATGTTGCTGGCAATAATGCGCTGACGCTCTGCGCGCAGCACCAAGGCTCTGCCGTGAAGATCGATTCCGCTGGTCAAATTGGCAAACATGTCACACCTTTCGGGTTTTACTGTCCACCCTCTGCAATGCGTGAAGGCTGGATCAAGTTCTGACGGATTATTAAAAAACTTGAGTGTTTTTTAAATCACAAATAAGGGGATGGATCGCGCTCATTTGTGCCTTTTCACACAAAATGTCTCGCGTATAGTGCCAGCACTTGGAGAAGTGTCTATGTTTACTTTCTTGAGATGTGTGTTGGTGTTGATGTGTTGGATGTCTGCCGCCCTGGTGCAAGCGCAGTTGGCGCTGCCACCCGATATTCAGACGAGTGCCCGTGCATGGCTGGACAACACGTTGGCTCAAAGTGCAGCGTCCAACTTGCGCATGGAGGTCTCAGTCGGCACGCTTGACCCCCGTCTGCGGCTGTCACCCTGCGCTCAAGTAGAGCCTTATCTTCCTGTGGGAACCAAACTGTGGGGCAAAACACGCCTGGGTTTGCGCTGTGTGCAAGGCAGTACAAAATGGAATGTCTTTTTACCCATCACCGTCAAAGCGTTTGGCCCTGCCTGGGTGATCAAGGGCCAAGTGCCATCAGGTGCTGTGCTGACGGTTGCTGATGCCATGACCTCTGAAGTCGATTGGGCGGATCAGAACAGTCCGGTCATTGCCAACCCATCTCACTGGATAGGTCAAACAGCGACACGCCCACTGAGTACGGGGCAGGTGTTGCGCCAGGACATGGTCAAGCCCTCGCATGTTTTTCAGGCGGGGGCACAGGTGCGCGTTGTAGCGCACGGTGTAGGGTATGAAATTGCCACCAGCGCACAGGCCATATCCGCGGGAGTGGTAGGGCAGACTGCGCGTGTGCGCATGAACAATGGCAACATCATGTTTGGCACAGTGCAGCCCAATCAAACAGTGAGCATGACGCTATGACTGATGCAGTGATGGACGTGATGGACAGAAAAAAATTTAAGTCAGATGTGATTTTGCCGATGACAATACCTAGAAACCACATTGATCGTGGTCTTGGAGGTCATCATGAAAATCACATCAGCCCCAGATACTTCGTTTGCTGTCAGCAGCAACGCCGTTTCATCGGCCGCCAAAAACGGCCCCAATGCCACTGTACTTGCCCAGACATCGGCGTCAAAAAGCACGCAGTCGGCAGGTGTTGCTGTGTCTGTATCCGCCATGACTCGTTCGCTGGAAGCAGGTTCTGGCAACGAAGCCGCGGATGTCGATACAGACAAAGTGGCAGCCATCATGAAACAAATTGACAATGGCACTTACAAAGTCAATCCCGAAGCCATTGCCGACGCTATGCTGTTTGATGCCAGGAGCATGGTTAAACGCTAACGTGGTTCGGGTTTTTAAGGAAAACCATGAGTCGTGACATGCTGCAATCCACACTGGATCAAATCGAAATTGCCTTGCAACAGGTGTCTGAAGCCATGCTGCGCAATCAATCGCAGCCACTGATGTCTGCATCGGCAGATGTACAGCGTTTGAGCGTTGAGCTAGCAGGACTCATGCGTCGTTTTCCTCAGTCATCCAACAAGCTGGCAAAGGCACGCCTGTTGAGTTTGGCTGCCATGATAAGTTCGACCCGTGGTGCTTTGATTCGCCAGGGTGTGATGGCAGAGCGCGCTTTGGCCACCCTGATGCCCTCAGTCCAGGCCACTACTTACAAATCGGCTTCAGCCGGTCGCCACCCCTACGGCAGCGTTGGCCGTCAGAGCGGTGAATTCAGGGCGTTTGTGGCCTGACATCCTGACATTTTTACTTGCTGTCTGTGGGACGCCCTGATTTCAGGGCGGGCACATTGCCAAGTGCTGTTTTGAAAGCTGCATCGCTCATGGCTGCAATGACTTTGATGCCTGCACGCAACAACTCTCCTTTTTTGACAGATGTGCCCAACTTGATAGCACGCAGTTTAAGACTGTCAATCACCACATACTCGTCTTTGGGCATGGTAAAACTATCTCGCACGATCTTGCTTTTTTTGATTTTTCCAGATTCAGAAATGACAGTGCTCGGCGTGGGGGCAGCAACAGGCTGCACCTTGGTGGTTGGGAGTATATTTTTAATTCCCAATCTGGCAGGTTCTGACACTGAAGATTCTGATGGTTGACGGCCTGTTGTATTGGCAACAGGAGGGGTGACAGAGGCTGCTGGGGCAGGCGGTGCGGTGTTGGTTTTGCGTGCCATGGTTGTTCCTTGAGTTTAAGATTTAAAACAGTATATATTATTTATCACTTTTAACTTTACAGAAAATTTTGTGTCATTCAGGTAGCCCTATCGACGGACAATACACCAATACCCAAATACACTATGGAAAACGTTCCAACCAGTGTGAATTTGTTCTGAAGGCAAGTTGTTGAATTTTCGTCATTCCCGCGAAGGCGGGAATC
>CAIYWD010000241.1 GCA_903929815.1 uncultured beta proteobacterium | reverse complement strand
GGAATCCAGTGCATGTTGGTTTACCAGGGTACACAGGCAGTCTGGATTCCCGCCTTCGCGGGAATGACGATGGTGGCGTCTAAACGGTTACGAACCAGTGCCCCCGAATTCGATAGTTGATTGTAAGTCATTGATGTTTAATGAGTATATGACACCATTACAAACGCCATGAATTTAGGAATGTTTTATAAAATCAATTAGTTAGGCTCGTCAACTGTTGAACTCGGGAGTGCCGGTTAGAATACAATCACTGTCGTTGATTGTTGTTGGTGATGCAAGGTTTTACGTCACCATTGATGTGGTTCAAATAGCTGTACAGTTGGCGCCCGAGTGGTGAAATAGGTAGACACATCGGACTTAAAATCCGCCGCTTCGTGAATAACGGGCGTACCGGTTCGACCCCGGTCTCGGGCACCAGTATTAGATAGTTCACTATGAATACTATAGTAAAACAAAATGCCAAAAAAATCCATGTAGCCACCATGTAGCCATAAGTGCATGGTTTTGTACCGTGGAATCGGCTTGTTGGTCGTAGTGGCGCGTCGATCCAAGCATCGTGAGCCAGCCTATTGGATCTAAAAATTGAAGTTTTTTTCCACCACTCGCCAACGGCTTCATGTGGTTTAGCGACGTAGGATAAATTTTTCCCATTCCCACTGCACAGCGTCCACCCCCCAAGGACTATTGCAATGCAACAACACAGTGACAAGGCAGAACGTTCAAATTCAGTCAATCAAATCATCGCGTGACCACACTCGCAAAGGCGCGTATCCTTCCAAAACGAGAAACACGTTTGCGCGCTAAGGATCAGGCTAACAATAAGTTCCCGATATGGATATGCCCTCTGGTGCTTCTTTGTCTATTTGGTAAGAAACTGATATCGTGAAGTTATTGTTAGCCGGATCCTAAGAGACTGACATACTGGCTACCGGGGCTTCTGAGCGCAGCCTTAAACCTAAATTCCTCAGTTGACCGCGCCCTTCCTTGACTGACTGAGAAGTTACACTGTGACAAGATCACCAGATCACTACATTACTTTGAATCGCACCTACCCAGATTCGCCGCCAATAATTCGCTTGAGCGCATTGAAATGGGGAATCCAGGATCATTATGAAATTTGTTGACGAAGCCTACATTGATGTCTCTGCGGGAGACGGCGGCGCAGGTTGCGTCTCGTTTCGACATGAAAAATACAAGGAATTTGGTGGCCCCAACGGAGGAGATGGCGGTCGCGGAGGTCATGTTTTTGCTGTGGCTGACCCCAGTCTTAACACGTTGGTAGATTATCGTTTCTCGCGCTGCCACAGTGCCAAGCGTGGCCAGCACGGCATGGGTTCAGACATGTTTGGCGCTGCAGGTGCAGACATTACCCTGAAAATGCCGGTGGGTACACTTGTGATAGACGCAGAAACGAGCGAAGTTTTATTTGAGCTACTTAATCCCGGCGAAGTCGTCATTATGGCCAAAGGTGGCGATGGCGGATTTGGCAATTTACGCTATAAAAGCGCAATTAACCGTGCGCCCCGTCAAAAAACCCCTGGCTGGCCTGGTGAAAAGCGCAAAATTAAACTAGAACTCAAAGTGCTGGCTGATGTGGGCCTCCTGGGTATGCCTAACGCTGGTAAATCCACACTTATTACCGCCATTTCCAACGCTCGCCCGCGTATTGCAGACTATCCATTCACCACGCTACACCCTCATTTGGGAGTGGTTCGGGTGGGACCCGATCAGAGCTTTGTGGTGGCTGATTTACCAGGATTGATTGAAGGGGCATCCGAAGGGGAAGGCTTAGGACATCAGTTTTTACGCCATTTGCAACGGACACGCCTATTGCTTCATGTCGTTGACATAGTGCCGATTGACACGGCTGTTGATACCGTTGCGCAAGCTAAGGCGATTGTGGACGAGCTTAAAAAATACGATGAAAGTCTGTACCTTAAGCCTCGTTGGTTGGTGCTCAACAAGATCGACAGCATACCGCCCGATCAGCGTGCTGCATGGGTCAAAGATTTTGTCAGTCGTTTTAAATTCCAGGGTCGTGTATTTGAAACCTCGGGGCTGACCCATGAAGGCTGTGATTATTTGATTAAGACGGTCTATCAGCACCTCAGCATCCAGCAAAAAACAACACAAACGCCAGAGGTGCCAGACCCGCGCTTTGTAGGCTGCGATTCAAAGTGATGTGGTGCCATACAAAAACCAAATCCCCCCTAACCCCCCTTTTTCAAAGGGGGGATAAATACAGCGCTTTGCCCAAATAGGCTAACCGTTCTCATTCCCCTCTTTGAAAAAGGGGGGTTAGGGGGGATTTGGATGTCGCACTCAAGCAAAGCCACATCACTTTGAAACGCACCCAGTGATGTGGGCATTGCACCGACACTAAGGATATGGTCAAGAATAAGTTCCGTATTTGGCTCGTCAGATTTGGGCGCACTGCGTCGTTACAACTCGCTTCTGTGGCTGGGCCACACCGCACGATGTGTGCCATTGCTTGGGACAGCAAGCATTCTCTC
>CAIYWD010000240.1 GCA_903929815.1 uncultured beta proteobacterium | reverse complement strand
GGCCGAATTTGCGGCGTTGCTATAGCTTTATCAGGTTTTTGGCAAAATCTTCGTTTTCAAAAATATACATAAACCGTTGATACGAAAATACAAATAGGGTTTTCGTTCAGACACTAGATATCCTGCATGGCCCAAGAAAAAACCCAATTTGTCTGCTCAGACTGCGGTGGCAGCAGCCCCAAATGGCTGGGAAAATGTCCGCACTGCAATGCCTGGAACACACTGATTGAATCTGTGTTAGAGAGCGCAGCTCCTACCAAAAACCGCTTTGCATCCCTTGCAAAAACGTCAGAAGTTGCTATTTTGGGCAACATTAGCGCTGTCGATATGGCACGCACCCCCACAGGTCAAGACGAGCTGGACCGTGTTCTGGGTGGGGGTATGGTTGAGGGCGGTGTGGTGCTGATAGGCGGAGACCCCGGCATTGGTAAATCTACTTTGTTATTGCAAGCGCTTGATTCCTTGCAACGCAGCGGTCAAAACACGCTGTATGTGACAGGCGAAGAAAGTGGTGCGCAAGTAGCTTTGCGCGCACGTCGCCTGGGGTTGGACGGTTCACAGGTACGTGTGTTGGCTGAAATTGGTCTGGAAAAAATACTCGCCACACTGATCACCGTTCGCCCTGATATAGCTGTCATTGACTCCATTCAGACGGTTTATTCTGATCAGTTAACCTCTGCCCCTGGGTCTGTGTCGCAAGTGCGTGAGTGCGCAGCGCACCTGACCCGTGCTGCCAAGGCCAGCGGTGTGTGCATCGTGCTCGTAGGCCATGTCACCAAAGAAGGCGCACTGGCGGGTCCGCGTGTGCTTGAGCACATGGTAGATACCGTTTTGTATTTTGAAGGCGATACCCATTCGAGCTTTCGTTTGGTTCGCGCCATCAAAAACCGCTTTGGCGCTGTCAATGAGATTGGTGTTTTTGCCATGACCGAGCGTGGTTTGAAGGGTGTCAGCAACCCCAGCGCCATTTTTTTGAGCCAACATGCTGCACCTGTGCCTGGCAGTTGCGTGATGGTTACCTTGGAAGGCACACGTCCCATGCTGGTTGAAATTCAGGCCCTAGTTGACAGCGGCGGCCCCAGCCCACGACGTTTAAGTGTGGGCCTAGACAAAGACAGACTGGCCATGCTGCTGGCTGTGTTGCACCGTCATGCCGGCGTGGCATGCATGGATCAGGATGTGTTTGTCAACGCCGTGGGAGGCGTTCGTATTTCCGAACCTGCAGCCGATTTGGCGGTGCTGCTGGCCATCACGTCATCGCTCAGAGGTCGCCCTCTGCCGCGGGGTTTTTTTGCTTTTGGCGAAGTGGGCTTGGCCGGTGAAGTGCGCCCCGCACCGCGTGGGCAAGAACGCCTGAAAGAAGCTGCCAAGCTGGGGTTTAGCATTGCCTTGGTGCCAAAAGCCAATGTGCCCAAAAACCTTAAATCCAAAGATTTTGAGGGACTGACCATTCACGCAGTGGAACGCATTGAACAGGCGATGGAGGTGGTGCGAGGGTTGGAATAATGGAATATTCCCTGTGCCATGTAAGCGCTTAACGAATTCCAAGTGATAAATTCAAGAACTGATAACTTATTTTTACTGGAAAAAGGTAGGCCACGCAAAACGTAACCATTTAGACCCCACCACCGTCATTCCTGCGAAGGCGGGAATCCAGACTGCCTGTGTCCCCTGGTCAACCAACATGCACTGGATTCCCGCCTTTGCGGGAATGACGGCATTTGACATGAGGTCTAAACGGTTACCGCAAAACAGCAATGCCTGGTTACCGGAAATCAACGGTAATGCAAGGTAAGTGCGCAACGTCCGTTTGGCGCTGCAAAAATTCACGCAAACAGTCCATAAGCCGAGCTTTGTACACCAAACGCACAGTGTCATCGCGTGACATTGAGATGCCATCGCGCTGTGCCATCAGCGTCATTCTTTGCGTCATCTCTGCAATTTTTGCTTTGTCATTGGGCAATATATTGGGCACAGATATTTCTTGTGATACCACAGCGATTGTCGGCGTTCCCATCAGGGACGGCGCATTGCACTTGATGTGGATGCAAGGGGTTTCAAACTCTACACTGTAACTGTCTGCGTTAGTATCAATGCCAAATTCGTAAGTGACCAAATATTTGACCATAACGACCACATCCATTTTGAGCTTGTTATGTTCTTTGTTTAATCTGTCCACCTGGGAATACTCACGCACCACCTTGACCCCCATCAATTTGGACTGCGCGAGTAAATAAGTCTTACCCGTATCCATGTAGTCCTTGAATTTGGTGTGTGCCAGCAATTTTTTTTGTGTGGACTCCTTGTCTGCCCCTGCCTTGAGCAGTTTGACTGCGGCCTCGTGCTGATCTTCTATGCGTTTGAATTGCATAAAAATATATGTCGTAAAAGCACTCAAAATGCTGCTAACAATGGTCAAAACTGTCGTGTTTTCCATCCATTCACTCCCAAAAAACGAACTGTATCTGCCCCGTCGTAACCGCTTAGGATATGGTCAACAATAAGTTGTGCATTTGGCCGTCAGAGTTAAAGATGCAATGCCAGGCGCAAATCGTGCGGTGTGGCTCAGCCACATAAGCGATTTGTGACGACGCAGTGCGCCCAACTCTGACTAGCCAACTGCACAACTTATTATTGACCATATCCCTAGGATGTGATAACCATTTGGCTAGCTCAAATGTAACCGTTTAGACCTCATGTCAAATGCCGTCATTCCCGCGAAGGCG
>CAIYWD010000239.1 GCA_903929815.1 uncultured beta proteobacterium | reverse complement strand
TAGCGTACCCATGACCGCACCGGCGTGGATACTTTCTGACGTCTTTGCACCTGGCCAAAGCAACGCTTTGACCAGTGGATGGAACCTGGTTGCCACCGGCGAGGCCGACACCCCAAGTGCGTTCAAAGAGACCGTTGGCAGCTTCAAGACCCTCTGGGCATGGAACAACAGCACGAACGGTTGGTATTTCTATTCGCCTGCTCTGGAAGCCAGCGGTGGGCTGGCGGGCTACCTTGGCAAAAATGGGTATCTGGATTTTGGCGGTTTGACCTTTCAGCCTACGACCGGGTTTTGGGTGAATATGCCCTGATCTGAATGGCAAAAAAATAATGCCAAATAGGCCTCTAGCGCCCGTCCAGACTGCGTAAGCAGCTACATATTCAAAAGTTAATGCCTGTTGCATTCAAGTCATGAAAGGTGGTGGTAATTCATGGGTGATGCGGAAGTTGCAGTGTTCTGTGCTTGGCACGGTTGACCTCTGCAACCGTAGGCGCGGGCTTGCCCGCGCAGCGCGGCCAAGGCCGCGCCTACAGGAAAACCGATCAGTGCCAACTGCGCAGAATGCATTCCACTTAAGGCGGAGCAGATGCAATATCAATGGGTTACATTTGATCCGATCACGTGGTTTTCTTGGCAGGGGAAGCTCACCCATTTGACTGATTAGCCGTAACAAGCGCAGTGAGTTAACCTCATCTCTGTTCCGACTTAAGTGGGAAGCCACCATTGGGCTTGTTTTTTTACTTTTTTCGCAAATGACCTCATTTTCTCAGTAAGTCTCTGGCAAAATTAAAGAACGAAGCGCGTGATGTCGCATCTGCTGTGAGAACGATGTGGCCACAAGGCACGGTTTAGCGTGCTGCCTTCGCAGTGGTGTCTGGTGGTTTTTCGTTCTGGAGACTGGATTTATGCCTACCTTGTTTTCACTGTCGTTTAGCACGATTTTTCGTTCGCTGTCTGTTCTTGCCTTGTGGCTGTGTATCAGCGCCTTGCAAGCAACTGAACTGAACGATACTGGCGTTACTTTCTGTGGCGATGAAACTACCAAAACTGCCCAGTGCTTAACCGTATCTTCAGATGGCGGCACTTACCCGCGGCAGGACGCCCGATACGGGCGTGATGCAAAGGCCGCAGCCCGTAAGCTCGAAAAGGCGGGTAGTGGCAGCGCAGGCTTTGACTACACCAAGATTGCCAACAACGGCACGCTACTGCCTGTGTCGGCAGAGTTAGGCACAGGTGGCACCGATTGGGCGTGTACCCGCGACAACGTTACAGGCCTGGTTTGGGAAGTGAAATCAACTTCCGGACTGCGCAGTCAGAGCCACACTTATTCCTGGTACAACAGCAATACCGCGACCAATGAAGGGTTTGCAGGGAATTCTTCATTGGGCACCTGTTACAAGCCGGGTCGGTGCGATACTGAAAAATTCACAGCCGATGTCAATACCGCGAAATTGTGCAGTTTCAATGATTGGCGCATGCCAAAGTTGAGTGAATTGGTGAGCATTGTCCATTATGGGCGGACTAATCCGGCTATCGATACTGACTATTTTCCAAATACACCCATTGATAACTTCTGGTCGGGCTCTCTTGTTGATTATCCCGGCAACAGCTATGGTGGCACAGGTGTGGTGTTGTTTGACTTTGGCCGAGTTGGCACTGGTTCGGGCAGAGGAAATAAATTTAAAGTTCGTTTGGTTCGCGGCCAATTGTGATTGGGTTGCACAAACATTCGTCTGTATATCCATCCCATGTGCAACGACGCGCATGTGACCAGTTGTAGCCAGCGCAAACAGAAAATGGATGTGGTTGTTGCGTGGTGTACCGGTGTCTTTGCCCATCCGCCGTCTGTGGTGTGGCGCCGGCGATGCTTATCTCAGCGCTCTTTTTCCGTCACCGTGCCAGTCATCCAATGAATCCAGAAAGGGAATCTTGCCATGAATCTTCGTAACATCGTGTCCGCTGTGTCACTGTGCCTCATCTTGTTCGCCGCCATATCCTTCGCCGGCACTTGTGAGACTGGCACCAAACGCGTTCCCATCAATCCAGATGCAAATTACACTTTTGACCAGGAGGGAAAAGGGACGGTCACACACAAACCTACTGGACTTATCTGGAAACGCTGTAGCGAAGGACAAAGCTGGAATGGCAGCACGTGCGTTGGGGCAAGCATGAAGTACACGTGGAGCGACGCGTTGAAGCTTGCCAGTGACAGTACCTTTGCAAATCAGTACGACTGGCGCGTCCCAAATATCAATGAGTTGCACAGTTTGCTTGAAACATGCCGTGCTGCGCCCTCCATCAATGACACAGTTTTTCCCGCCACACCAGCCAATGAATTCTGGACAAGCACACCTGCGGCAAACGGTACAAACTACGCTTGGTGGGTCTATTTCACTCATAGCGGTTCTTATTTCGGAGAACGCAGTTTTAACAATAGTGTTCGCTTGGTGCGCGGCGGCCAATCCTTTGATAATTTGGTGCAGACCATCGACGCCATCAGTTTTGTCCCTCTAACGCTTGCTGTGGGTGGCACATCCACCGCGAGTGCAACCGGAGGGGCATCTGGCAATCCGGTCACTTTCAGTACCACCACACCAAATATCTGCACGGTTTTGGGTAACCTTGTTACGGGTGTGGCTGCTGGTCAATGCGTCGTAACTGCTGAACAAGCAGGCAACGATAGCTACTCGGCCGCAATATTCTCAAAAACCATCAACGTCGTACGGGCCGGCCAAACCATCGGCGCGATCAACTTTTCATCCTCTGCGCTGGACGTTGGTGGTTCAACAACTGTCAATGCCACGGGTGGGGCATCAGGCATTGGTGTCATATTCAATACGACAACACCACAAACCTGTTTTGTTTCAGGCAGCACCATCACAGGTTTGGGTGTTGGTAACTGCATCATCACTGCCAATCAAGCGGGAAATATCAATTACTTGGCAGCCGTTGTGGCTACTCAAAACATCACCGTGCAGGCTGCATTACCAGGCGCTCCATTAAATGTGATCGCACAGTCAGGTAATAAACAAGCGACGGTAACATTCACCGCACCATCGAGCAACGGTGGTGCGGCCATCATCGACTACACCGTCACAGCATCACCGAATGGGCTTACCATGACAGGTAATGGCAGTCCCATCACCGTCGAAGGACTGAGCAACGGTGTTACTTATAAATTCACGGTTACTGCCAGAAACCAAAGGGGCACAGGTGTAGCCTCGAACGCTTCCAACGCTATTAAACCAACATCGGCAGTTGCAGGGAAGCCTGGCGTTCCAACGAATGTCAGAGCCGAGCCTGGTCACACGTCCATCGTCGTCTATTTTGAACCACCAGCATCTAACGGTGGGGCCGATATCACCGGCTACAGGGCTACCTGCAATCCTGGTAGCACCTTTGGGGACAACCCAAGTTCCCCCATTGTCGTTAGACCTCTCACCATCGGAACAAAATACACCTGCACAGTCAGTGCCACCAACCTTGAGGGTATAGGTCCGGAGTCTGACAGTGTCATGGCGACTCCGTTTGGACAGGCCGAAGCTAGGCTGTCACCACTGGAACTTGACTTTGGTTCTTGGGGCATAGACCAGTCCAGCGACAAAAAGGAAATCATCCTCACCAACACAGGCGATATCGATGTAACCATCAGTCCTCCCTTGAGTACCTTGGCTGACTTTTCTTCAACGACGCTTTGTAGAACTACGCTGGCCGGCAAGGGGAGTTGTTCCATCTTCGTGAGATTCACACCTACCGAGGCTGGTCCACGCAATGGGGCGCTGAACGTGACTACCAGTGCCAGTGATACCCCACTGAGCGTCAGTCTCAGGGGAACGGGTAACGCCGCGCCACTTCAACTGTTGGCGCTGACCCTGAAGGATGCCACCTTGCAGCCTGAATTCAACGCCACCGAGACCCACTATGGTGCGACGCTAGACAAATCAACTGCCGTTTTCACAGCAAAGGCCAAGGACGGCTACACCCTTCGCGTTAACGGTCAGTCAATCCCCAACGGCATTGCATCTGATCCCTTACCACTTGAATTTGGTCTCAATATGTTCACGGTACGTGTCACAGACAAAGATGACTCGTATCCTAACGACTACACCGTTGCCGTCACACGCAGAGCACCGATGCTATCTGGGGGTAGCTACCATTCTGTCGCGCTCAATACAGATGGTACGCTTTGGGCGTGGGGTAGTAACGCCAATGGTCAGTTCGGCGACGAAACGAAACTTGACAGCAGCGTCCCTAAAGTCGTCGGTAACAGTTACATGGCGGTGGCTGCAGGTGATGTTCATACGGTTGCACTCAAGACCAACGGCGACCTGCTGGCGTGGGGTCGAAATCAATATGGTCAGTTGGGTAATGGCACGACCGATGACCAGATCACAAAACAACGTATCGACACCCGTTACGTGGCAGTGGCTGTTGGACAGAATCATACTTTAGGAATCAAAACCGACGGCAGTCTGTGGGCATGGGGTGATAACAGCAGCGGACAACTCGGCAAGGCTATCGAGAACACCCACTTGCCCTCGTTCATTGGCAAGGGTTACCGCGCCATTGCTGCTGGCATGCAGCATACGTTGGCATTGATGGACAATGGTCATTTGTATGCTTGGGGGAAAAACACGTCTGGTCAGTTGGGTGACACAACCACTACCGACAAACATAATCCGCAGTTCATCGATTCCAACTTCAAGGCCATTTCAGCCGCCGGCGATCATTCAATGGGCATCAAGGACGACGGCAGCCTGTGGGCATGGGGTGCCAATGACAGGGGGCAACTCGGCGGCGACACCACAGACAACAGTTTAGTTCCCAAGCGGATAGGCACCGACTATTACAAAGCGATCGCCGCAGGATACAAGCATAACTTGGCTCTTAAAACCGACGGTAGTCTGTGGGCGTGGGGTGCCAATGACGCAGGTCAACTTGGATACGGTACCACCATCGACAGCAGGATACCAAATCAGATAGGCACTGACTTTTCCACCATGGTGGCAGGCCAGGACTTTACCGTGGCCATCAAGAATGATGGCACGGTCTGGGCGGTCGGTACCAACAGATTTGGACAACTGGGTGATGGCACGCTGGCACAACGGTCAACGATGGCACCTGTGGTCAACGAAAGCGTTGACGATTTTCTGGACATGATTCCGGAAATTCCCAACAATAGTCTTGATGGCAAGATACCGCCATTTTTCGTGCAAGTCGCCAAGGCTGATATGGTCACTTCGACCATCAAGTTTGAAAGTGATGACTTGAACAAAGACGGTAGTGTTTATGTTACGGCCTTACTTGAACCCGATTCGCCGTTGTTGGGCACCATGTCACAGCCTGCCGGGATGCGTACGTCGTCCCTGATCGAGGCAGGATCGACTCGCTTGGTAACAGCCGTATTGACCCGTGGTGGCTGGAAACAAACCGGCAGTGCGGGGCCTAACGAAGCACTCTACAGCGGACCATTAACGACGACCCGCAAGACCGTTGAGATGTACAACAAGGACAATTTTGACCAAAAAAACCACAAGGGCATTATTTGCGTGAGCTATGTTGTTGCCAAAAGCGCCAAGGGTTTGATGCGACCAGTCGTCACAGGCGCTGATGCCGGCCTAAGTTGCCCATCAATTCAGATTGAAACCACCACACCCACGCAACCCATCGTGATGATTGAAAAGGGCTGGAACCTGGTGGGCAATGGCGGCAACACGCCCATGGATGTCCCCGCCTTGTTTGGCGATGCCAGCAAAGTGGTGTCCCTTTGGAAATGGGTGAAATCCGGCAACACACCCAACATTACCTACCCAGGCTGGGCGTTTTACACCCCGTTGCAAGCCGATGGCGGTGCAGGCGTTGCTGCGAGCAAAGGCTATGACACCTTGAGTGTTATTCAAAGTGGCGAAGGCTTCTGGGTCAGAGCCAATGAGGCATTTAGCGTACCCATGACCGCACCGGCGTGGATACTTTCTGACGTCTTTGCACCTGGCCAAAGCAACGCTTTG
>CAIYWD010000238.1 GCA_903929815.1 uncultured beta proteobacterium | reverse complement strand
GGTAGCAAAAATAATGGAATCGAGAATGGCACCTTGTGGAAGCGGCATCCTGCCGCTTTTAGCTTGTCAAGCGCCAAGATGGCGCTTTTTACAAAGTGCCATTGGGCATTCCACGCGGATCAGGAAGTCTGAATTGGCTGTCCACTGTCCACTCCCCACTCCCCACTCCCCACTGTCCACTGTCCACTCCCCACTCCCCACTCCCTATCACTCCCACTCAATGGTCGCTGGCGGTTTGCTTGAAATGTCGTAGGTCACCCGGTTGATGCCGCGCACTTCATTGATGATGCGGCTGGAGACTTTTTTTAATAGCGCGTAGGGCAATTCTGCCCAGTCCGCGGTCATGAAATCGCTGGTTTGTACGGCTCTGAGCGCCACCACATGCTCGTAGGTGCGGCCATCGCCCATGACTCCCACGCTTTTCACTGGCAAAAAGACTGCAAAGGCTTGACTGGTCAGTTCATACCAGGTTTTGCCACTGGCTTCATCAACAAAGTTGTGCAATTCCTGCATGAAAATGTCATCGGCACACCGCAATAATTCGGCATATTCTGATTTGACTTCGCCCAAAATGCGAACACCCAAGCCAGGCCCCGGAAACGGATGACGATAAACCATGGTGTGCGGCAGCCCCAAGGCTGTTCCCAATTGGCGCACTTCGTCTTTGAACAATTCACGCAAAGGTTCCAGCAGCTTCAAGCCCAGTTGCTCGGGCAAGCCGCCCACGTTGTGGTGACTTTTGATGGTGGCGGCTTTTTTGGCACCACCAGACTCAATCACATCGGGGTAAATAGTGCCTTGTGCCAGCCACGTAGCACCTTGGGTTTTTGCCCCATTTTTCATAGCGCCTTGTGCAGTCAGCATCAGCGCTTGCGCCTTGAATACCTCTACAAATTCAGCGCCGATAATTTTGCGTTTGGCCTCAGGATCAGACACACCGGCAAGTTTTTTCATAAACTGTGCCGCTGCATCCACACGAATCACGCGGGCGTGCATGCGACCGGCGAACATGGCCATGACCAAGTCGCCTTCATTCAATCGCAATAAACCATGATCGACAAAGACACAGGTCAGTTGATCGCCAATGGCACGGTGAATCAAGGCAGCCGCCACCGATGAATCGACCCCGCCTGACAAGCCCAGAATGACTTCTTCATCACCCACTTGAGCGCGGATTTTTTCGATGGCCTCGGTGATGTAATCGCCCATGATCCAATCAGGCACTGTGCCACAAATGTTCAAAACAAAGCGATTCAAAATGGCCGTGCCACGTTGGGTGTGGGTCACTTCGGGATGAAACTGAACCCCATAAAAATGACGATTTTCGTCAGCCATGCCAGCGATGGGACAATTTTCGGTACTGGCCATGAGTTGAAAGCCTAGTGGCAGTGTGCTGACCTTGTCGCCGTGACTCATCCACACCGTGCCCAAGCCATCCGTCCCAAGAGGGTCAGCCATGCCACCCAGCAAAGCGGTTTGACCATGAATACGCACTTGGGCAGGACCAAATTCACGCAGATGTCCGCCAGATACCGTGCCACCCAGTTGGTGCGCCATGGTTTGCATGCCGTAGCAAATACCCAGCACCGGCACACCCAGCAAGAACACGGCAGGTGGTGCTTTGTCAGTGCATTCTTCATACACGCTGGCGTGGCTGCCCGAGAGAATGATGCCCTTCAATGTGCCATCACGTGCATAAGAGCGTACCCAGTCATCACTCACATCACAGGGGTGAATTTCGCAAAACACATGAAACTCACGAACGCGCCGTGCTATCAACTGGGTGACTTGAGAGCCAAAGTCAAGGATAAGAATTTTGTGGTGCATGACAGCGGTTCACGGTTTATTCAGCGCGGTAATTGGGGGCTTCTTTGGTAATTTGCACGTCGTGAACATGACTTTCACGAATGCCTGCGGTTGTAATTTCTACAAATTCAGCTTTGTCTTGCATCTCCTGAATCGTGGCGCAGCCGCAGTAACCCATGCTGGCACGCAAACCACCTGCCATCTGATAAATGATGGACACCACAGAGCCTTTGTAAGGAACCCTGCCTTCAACACCTTCTGGCACCAGCTTGTCGGCGTTGGGGTTGATATTGGAAGACTCCTGAAAATATCGGTCAGCGCTGCCCTCTTGCATCGCACCAATTGACCCCATGCCGCGATAGCTTTTGTAGCTGCGACCTTGAAACAAAATGACCTCACCCGGGGCTTCTTCAGTGCCAGCAAACATGCCGCCCATCATGACCGTGCTGGCACCGGCTGCAATGGCCTTGGCAATATCGCCACTGAAACGAATACCGCCGTCTGCAATCAGGGGAACGTTTGTGCCTTTGAGCGCCGTTGCCACATTGTCAATGGCCATGATTTGCGGTACACCCACACCCGCCACAATGCGCGTGGTGCAGATAGAGCCTGGGCCAATACCCACTTTCACGCCATCAGCACCTGCCTCCACCAAAGCCAGTGCAGCAGCACCTGTGGCAATGTTGCCGCCAATCACATCCACCTTGGGGAAATTTTGCTTGACCCAGCGCACCCTGTCCAGCACACCTTTGCTGTGACCGTGCGCGGTATCAACCACAATCACATCCACTCCTGCGTTGACCAACAATTCAACGCGTTCCTCAGTCTCCTCGCCCACACCTACTGCAGCACCCACGCGCAGTTTGCCCAAGGCATCGCGGGCGGCACTGGGAAAACTGGTTTGCTTGGTGATGTCCTTGACGGTAATCAACCCCTTCAGTTCAAACGCATCATTGACCACCAGCAAACGTTCAATCTTGTGCTGATTCAGCAAGACTTTGGCTTGTTCAAGGGTGGTGCCATCGGGTACTGTGACCAAACGCTCGCGGGGGGTCATGATGTGGCTGACAGGCAAATCAAACCGTGTTTCAAATCGCAAGTCACGCCCAGTGACCAAACCGGCCACTTTACCCCCTTCAAGCACTGGAAAACCCGAAACACCCAGTTGCCCCGACAAATCCAGAACCTGGCGAACTGTGTGTTGCGGTGAAATCACCACGGGGTCACGCAACACGCCTGATTCATATCGCTTGACCTTGGCCACTTTAGCGGCTTGCTGCTGGGGTGACATGTTTTTGTGAACAATGCCGATGCCCCCCTCTTGAGCAATGGCAATGGCCAAACGCGACTGTGTGACGGTATCCATGGCCGCAGACACCAAAGGCATGTTCAGGGCAATATGGCGGGTCAAACGTGTGGAAAGCGAAGTGTCCTTGGGTAGGACTTGGGAGTAGGCTGGCACCAGTAAGACATCGTCAAAGGTGAGCGCTTTACCAATCAGACGCATAGTGAAAGCTCCAAATTGGTCATTGTATCTGTCCATCATGGCGTTAACATCCTGATGATATTTTTGGCCTGTAACGCAATAAGGACGTGCGTTAGTAGCTATATTCATAAGCGCTTAACGGAAAGTTTTCTACGTCAAAAATTGTACAAAATTCGGCTCTAACCCGCTCTGGTATTGCATAGTTTGCTATGTTTTTTGAAATTATGAGGTAGAAAACTTATGCTGAATCACTTAACAAATGACGGTTTTACCGTATTTATTTGGATACCCCAAAACTTATTTCTGACCACATCCTGATTAAAGAAAGACACCCCCCTTGAATTCACTCCAACTTTTCCTGCCCTGCGCTGCCGGTGTTGAAGATTACCTGCTGCCTGAGGTTCAGCGCATCACCGGATTGGGCGAAGCCGATGTGGCTCGTCAGCGCGGTGGCGTGGCGGTGCGTGCATCGTGGCGTGATGTCATGCTGCTCAATTTGCACAGCCGTCTAGCCCAGCGGGTTTTGGTGCTGTTGTCTTTCACCGAATACCGTAACGAAAAGGATTTGTACCGCGCTGCCAGTGAAGTAGCCTGGGAAATCTGGTTTTCAGTGCATGAGAGCATCAAGGTCGAAGTGACTGCCCAGCACAGCCCGCTGACCAGTCTGAATTTTGCTGCGCTCACAATTAAGGATGCCGTATGCGACCGCTTTCGTGAACGAGCGCAGGGTCTGCGCCCTGATGTCAATACCCAGTGGCCAGATGTGCGCATTTACACTCATTTGACCACCGACAGTTGTTCGCTCTACATCGATACATCTGGCGAGCCTTTGTTTAAGCGCGGCTGGCGAACAGACACCGGCGATGCCCCCCTCAAGGAAACCCTGGCTGCTGCCATGCTGTCAGCTTGCGGCTGGCTCGCAGGTGATGACGATTTGCAGCCGCTCTACGACCCCTGCTGCGGCAGCGGCACCATTGTGATTGAAGCGGCACAAATGGCCTGCCATATTGCCGCAGGCAGCCGCCGTCAGTTTGCTTTTGAGAAGTACATTCCGACTCAAAAACATGTCTGGGATGCTATCAAACAAGAAGCTAGCAATGCAGAGCTGATGCCCTCTACAGGTCAAAAACCCATTATTTTTGGCAGCGATGTAGCACACCGCATGGTGGACTTTGCACAGCGAAATGCCGAGCGTGCCGGGGTGGCTGGGGTGATTGAATTTCGTGGGGGTGATGCCTTGCAGCGAATGCCCCCCGTCATACCAACGCACGGCGGTGTGATGGTGCTCAACCCCCCTTATGGCGAGCGTCTTGATGTTTTGGGAGTGGCACGCACTGAACGTCATCATCATGACAACGATGCACCGCCTACTCAGGAAGGCCGCTTTGGTGCGCGTGAATTGCCACAAACAGAGCACGGTGGCGAATTTTTCAGCCAGTTAGCATCACACTGGAAAAAAAATTACCCCGGCTGGACAGCCTGGATACTCACTTCCGATTTAAAGCTGCCCAACAAAATGCGACTGAAAGAATCCCGCCGCGTGCCTTTTTGGAATGGCCCCATTGAATGCCGCCTGCTGCGCTTTGACATGGTGGCCGGAAAAATGGCAAAGCCTGTCCTTAGCGTTAGCGCCCGCGCCGAACCCGAAGAAGCTCATCCAGAATCAGGCACGCCACCCCCAGTGTGATGGCACTGTCGGCCACATTGAACGCTGGGAAATGCCAGTCTTTCCAATAAAAATCAAGAAAATCAACTACATAACCATACAGTATACGGTCAATCACATTGCCTGCTGCTCCTCCCAAAATACAGGCAACGGCAAAAGAAAACAACTTTTGCGCGGCATGAGATTTCAGCAGCCACACCATCACCAAAACGGCCACCACACCAATGCCCGTCAGCACCCAGCGCTGCCAGCCAGCAGCATCTGCCAAAAATGAAAACGCTGCGCCACTGTTATGGGCGCGCACCAGGTTAAAAAAATCAGTCACAGGGCTGCTGTCGCCTAATTTGTAATAGCCCACTACCAACACTTTGGTGAACTGGTCAGCCAGCAACACAATGAACGAAAGCGCCAGCCAAGGCATCAAGCTCACAGTGCTGCTGGGTTTGAAATTGTTGACGGGCTTGGGCGGGCTGGTGGGGGTGAGGTTGGGTTTTCGTGCCATGAAGGATGTCAAATTGAGTTAAAGATATGGTCAATAATAAGTTGTGCATTTGGCCGTCAGAGTTGGGATGCAATGCTAGGCGCAAATCGCGCAGTGTGGCCCAGCCACATAAGCGATTTGTAACGACGCAGTGCGCCCAAATCTGACGAGCCACATGCGGAACTTATTATTGACCATATCCCTAGCATCGTATCCCAACTCTGACCGCCAAATGCGGAATTTATTGTTGACCATATCCTAAAGAAATAGCTATTGGAATCACGCCAATGGTTTGTGGGGAGCGAACGGCGCCAACTTTCATGGCATCTAATCCACTCCAAATAATGAAAGTACCCTGGGAGCAAGGGCATCTTGCCCTCGCTCCGAGGTTCTTTCACGTTAAACTTGAGTCTAAACATAAATTTTATTGGAAACCTGCTCTTGATTTCTATAAAATCAACAAGTTAGAAAAATCCAAGAATAGGTTTCCAGTAAAGTCTAATATAAAAAAATTTATGGGATGTCTAATTGTCCAAAAATCGATTTATTTTAAGTAAAATAAATCGATGATGTGATGTTACGGATTCGGAATGTAGCGCAGCCTGGTAGCGCACTTCGTTCGGGACGAAGGGGTCGGAGGTTCGAATCCTCTCATTCCGACCAATGAAATCAATGGGTTAGCTTCTTATTGAAGTTAACCCGTTTTCATTTTCGTGTGCAAGTTACTTTATTGCCCCCACGTTTTGAAATCCTTTCAATTAACTTGAAAGAACTCAAAAATCATAGCAAATATTGTGGGGCGGGTTACGCTTCGTTAAGGCGACCTGCGCGTGACCATCTTTCTTCATTCGGGGTGGGTTTCTTGTTCCAGTTGATCTTCGGTCATGGTTGCACCTCCCAGTGCTTGCAATGGAATCAAACCTTGCTGGGTTCAGTTGTTCAAGTGGCGTCAGTTGCGGCATGATGAAACCTTGACAGGGTGTGACGTGTATAGAAAAAGCTGATTTTTATACATGTTGGCCGCGATAGGTATAGAAAATGCTGTTTTCTATGCAGGTTAATGCT
>CAIYWD010000237.1 GCA_903929815.1 uncultured beta proteobacterium | reverse complement strand
GGTAGCAAAAATAATGGAATCGAGAATGGCACCTTGTGGAAGCGGCATCCTGCCGCTTTTAGCTTGTCAAGCGCCAAGATGGCGCTTTTTACAAAGTGCCATTGGGCATTCCACGCGGATCAGGAAGTCTGAATTGGCTGTTCACTCCCCACTGTCCACTCCCCACTGTCCACTCCCCACTCCCCACTCCCCACTGTCCACTCCCCACTTATGCAGCAACAACTCAATGGCACGACGCCACTCACACATTTAGGAGTCATTCGGGCACAGGGTGACGATGCAGCCCGGTTTTTGCATGGGCAATTGACGAATGATTTTTTGCAGTTGGACATTTCGCAGGCCAGACTTGCAGGGTTTTGTAACCCACAGGGGCGTTTGCTGGCCAGTTTGGTGGGGTTCAAGCGCGGCCCGACAGATATTTTGTTGGTGTGTTCGCAAGACATTCTGCCTGCCACACTCAAGCGCCTCTCGATGTTTGTGATGCGTGCCAAGCTCAAGCTCAGCGATGCCAGTGCTGAATTTGCACTGTTTGGTGTGGCGGGTCCTGCGCTTGCCTCCTCAGGCATTGACCATGCTTGCCCGCCTTTTACAAAGTCTGATGTAGGGTGCGCCTCTGTTATTCATTTGTATCTTGCAGGTGGTGTGGCGCGTGTTCTGTGGGTCACGCCAAAGGATGGTTCTGGTCCCGCAGGTGAAGTATTGGATGCAGGGTTGTGGGCATGGAGCGAGGTTCGAAGTGGTATCACCACCATCACCGCGCCTATTGTGGATACCTTTGTGCCACAAATGATCAACTATGAATCAGTAGGGGGTGTGAATTTCAGAAAAGGCTGCTACCCTGGGCAAGAGGTCATCGCACGTAGCCAGTTCAGGGGCAGCATCAAGCGAAAGGCATACTTGGCGCACAAAGAGCAAATGCTTCAGGTGGGCGATATGATTTTTGGAATGGATGATGCCCAGCCCCATGCGACCGTAGCACAGGTGGCAGCCTCACCGTTAGGCGGTTGTGATGCCATCGTATCCATGCCCATCGCAGATTTTGAACAGAGCAAAATACTGGCAGCAGCATACGGGGGGGTGACATTGACACATCCGCCCTACCCTTTTTTGACAGATATTTGATGTCCGCTTACTTGGATGTCGCCAGCTCTTGCAAGCCTGGCTTGGGAACTGAAATACTGGCTTTCATGGCTTGCTTTAACACGTCGTAGTAGGCCAGTCCCTCGGCAGCACTCCACGCTGCAACATATTGATCGCTATCCTGTTTGGCAGTACCACGATGATCCTGGTGTACCACTTTGGTGACGCGAACCACAGCATAACCTTGGTCACCAAGAGAAACTCCCAGGGTAACAGGCAGTGAAGTCGTGTCTGCGCGCATGGCAGCCTGCACCACTGGATGGGGAACTTTGTTGGACTGCTGACGTGAAACCAGCACAGGTGCTGGCATCGTCACTGATTTGTCATTTTTCTTGAGCAATGCCAGTTTTCCATCGCGCTGTGCCAGCACTGTTGCTTGTTGTTCTGTCACACGCTGTTGCACTTGAGCGCGCACTTCGGCAAACGGTAATTTGCGAGCCGGATGGTGTTCAATAACCCGACCGGCTATCAACTGATTGGGGGCTATTTCAATGACCTCGGTATTGTGTTTCTTTTCAATGCTGTCGGCTGAAAAAATGGCATCCAAAAATTTCTGATGACCAACCACACTGCCCGTCTGGGGTTGGCGTCCAAGCTGCCAGTCTGTTTTGATGGCCAGATTCAATTTGTCGGCGACGGGTTTTAAACTGTTGGATTGTTCATAGACCAAATTGGTAAACAATTCTGCAGCTTCAGCGTACTTGTGCTGGGCTTGCTGTGTTTTCAGGTCGGCCTCAATGCTGGGTCGCAAGTCTTCAAAGCTGCGCAGGTGTGGCATTTTGACGTCGGTCAATTGAATGATGTGATAGCCAAAATCCGACTCTACAACACCGCTGATTCCACCTTTTTTCATAGCAAAAACAGCATCTTCAAAGGGTTTGACCATAGCGCCGCGACCAAAAAAATTGAGGTCTCCCCCTTGGGCAGCAGAACCTGGGTCCTGTGAATTCTTTTTGGCAAACTCCGCAAAATTCTGGGGGGCAGAACGAACCGCTTTCAACAGTTCTTCCGCCCTGCTTTTGGCTTTTTGACGTTCAACTGCCGGTGCATCTTTGGGTGAAACAATCAAAATATGGCTGGCACGACGCTCTTCTTTGCCACTGAGCCTTGATGCGTTTTGTTCGTAATACAACTTCAATTCTGACTCGGGCAGGACAATCGACTTTTTGACCGATTCAAGGTCTAACACCACATACTCAATATGTGCTTGTTCGGCGGCCTGAAACATATCAGAATGGGCATCATAATAAGTCTGTAGTTCAACATCAGTCGGGTGGACTTTGGTCAGGTAATCAGCACTTTGAAAGTTTAAAACCTGCACTTCGCGTTGCTCGAAATAAGCATTCAACGCCACAGCAGCCAGTGCGGGGGTTGCAAAGGCAGAGTTGCGCACACCCGCTTCAACCTGTTGTTTTGCCAAATTCAGCCGCACATTGTTCTCAAACCCCTCCGGAGTGACCCCTTGGGCTGCTGCCAATCGGCGGTAGCGTTCCATGTCCATCTTGCCATTGGGCAGGCGCAGCGAGGCAATGGTGGCATCTTCTTGTAAAAACCTGGCAAGGCGAGCATCACTGGCAAAGAGATGGAATTTTTCAGCCGCCACAGCCGTCACCCGATCGTGAACCAACTGTTCCAGGCTGGCGTAACGTGCATACGCAGAATCGAACATTTTGGCATCCAGATTGGGCATGGATTCACGCATGCGATCAGATTGAGCCTTGTGTACACCATCCCACTGGGCTTGAGTAATGTCTTGCCCTGCCACATCAGCCACCACTTTGTCAGAGGGCTGCCTTCGGCTATAACCGTCAAGACCAAACAAAACAAAAGAAGGAATAATCAACAAAAACATAACCATCATCATGATTTTGGTGTGTTTTCGAAAAAGATCAAACATGCACGAATTCTCCTGGAGGGCAATAAAAAAGGCGACACTATTCGCCTTGGTGATTTTGGTGGGTAATGACAGACTGGATTCACCCGAACCGTCGATCTCTGCTTTGTAATGGACTCATTGATCTTGATGAAGCAACGACTTAGATTCGATGATCACAGCGTTTGAATCCTATCAAACGCCGTGACATTCTATATGAGCCAAGCAAAGCCACATCACTTTGAAACGCACCCCCCAGGGTGAATTTGTTCTGAAGGCAAGTTGTTGAATTTTCGTCATTCCCGCGAAGGCGGGAATCTAGTGCATTCTGGATTCCC
>CAIYWD010000236.1 GCA_903929815.1 uncultured beta proteobacterium | reverse complement strand
CGGTAGCCCAAAGGGTTTTTTTGATGTCGTCCTGCATGATTTTGTTGGCCTTATGTGAAGTGCAGTGGAAAAGTCAAATTCATTAGTCCACAGCGCAAATATAGCTTGCCGTATTTCTCCTGTGTGGCACTTGACTTTTATTATTTCGACAGATGTCGCTCAATTGCGCTTCATGCCCATCACCAACTGTGTCACGTTGTGGCGCATCATTTGCAGGTAAGTGGCACCGGGTTGGCCAGCAGAAGACAGGGCATCAGAATACAAACGCTGCCCGACGACTGCGCCTGTGTCTTTGCTGATTTGTTCCATCAGTTTGGAGTTGCTCATGTTTTCTATAAAAATAGCTTTGATGTTTTCACGCTGAATTTGCCTCACCAGTTGCGCTACATCTTTAGCACTAGGCTCTGCGTCCGTGTTGAGGCCTTGGGGTGAAAAAAACGCTACACGGTAGTCATCACCAAAATAGCCCAGGGCATCGTGCGAAATAATGACCTTGCGTTTTTCGGGAGCAATGCTGGCCATTTGTGCCTTGATAAAAGCATCGAGTGCCTGTAGTTCTTTGACATAATTTTCGGCGTTGGTTTTGTAAGTGGCAGCGCCTTGTGGGTCTGCCCTAGATAACCCTGCTGCAATGTTGCGCACATAAACGATGACATGGTTGGGGTTTTGCCATGCGTGGGGGTCTATGTCGTGGTGATGCCCCAAGGCAGGGCGATTGTGGTGTGCGTCGTGCTTTGGCATGATGCGCGGGGCAATGCCATCGGAGGCCACCACTGTGTTGCCTTTGAACCCCGCAGACTCGCGTAGTTTTTGTGCCCAGGGTTCAAAATGCAGTCCGTTCATGACCATCAGTTTGCTGCTCAAAATGGTTCGAGCATCCGCAGGTTTTGGCTCAAACGTATGAGCATCTTCATCTGGCCCCACCAGGGTGGTGACGGTCACACGGTGGCCACCGACCACGCGCACCAGGTCACCCAAAATGCTAAAGCTCGCTACCACCGGTAAAGGTGCAGGCGAGGGTGCAGGCAAGGGTTCAGCAGCCAAGCTAACAGAGATCAGGCCAGCGGCACCCACAGCAACACAGGCAAGCCATGTCAAGAGTTTCATCGGAATTTCCTTAAGTTCAAAGTTGAAAAAATTAACCCACACGGTGCTGTCGTTGGAGCAGTCTGGGCAAGACACCCCCCGGAGACAGCAGCAAAGACAGCGCATAAAGCAGCCCCGCGCTGCCAATCATGGTGGGGCCACTGGGGGTATCGCAGTGGTAAGACACCAGCAAGCCCAACAGGCAAGCCAGCATGGCCTGAACGCAGGCATTGATCAGTTGTGCGGTGAGTGTGTCGTGCCACAGCCGCGCAGAGACAGCCGGCAACATCATCAAGCCTACAGCCATCAATGTGCCCAAGGTTTGAAAGCCCGCCACCAAATTCAACACCACCAGCACCAAAAAGCCTTGCTGCCAGACCCAGCTTTTGTGACCTGATGCGCCTAAGAAAACGGGATCAAAACTCTCCAACACCAGCCCGCGGTAGCACGCCGCCAAAGCCAACAGGCTGATGGAAGTCACGCTGCCCACCAAAATCAACCCTTGTGTATCCACGCCCAAGGCACTGCCAAACAAGATGTGCAAAAGATCAAGCTGACTGCCCTGGCGAGAAATCAGCGCCACACCCAGTGCCAAAGCCACCAGATACATGGCCGCCAGACTGGCATCTTCTTTCAAGGATGTGGTTCGGCTGATGAACCCCGCCATGCCCGCTACCAGCAAGCCGGCCACCACGCCGCCTGCTGCCATGGCCGGCAAAGACAAGCCCGCCAGCATAAAACCCACTGCCACACCCGGCAACACCGCATGGCTGAGTGCGTCACCCAGCAAGCTCATGCGTCGCAAGGTCAAGAAAACGCCCAGTGGAGCAGCGCCCAGCGACAAAGCCAAGCTGGCCACCAGCGCACGTCGCATAAAGGCAAACTCGGTAAATGGGCCTATCACAGTTTCCCATAGCCAGTGGTGAGCCGTGATCATGCTGCGTGCCTTGTGGGGAAAATTTCGTCAGTATGGCAAATATCGGCGTGGTCGTCCCAGGCCTCTGCCAGGGTGCGCGTGCGCTGCAAGTAAGGCTCAGTCAAAACATCAGAAGTCTTGCCCCAGGCCACCAGTTCACGCGCCAGCAACACGGTTTGCGGAAAATGCTTTCGCACCAAGGTGTCGTCATGCAGTACCGCAATGACCACGCAACCCTGTTGATGCCACTGGCGAACAAGCGCCAATAGTGCAGTGGTGGTACGCGAATCCATCGCATTAAAAGGTTCGTCCAGCAAAATCAAATCAGATTCTTGCACCAGCAGCCGTGCAAACAACACGCGCTGCAATTGTCCGCTGGAGAGCGACCCCACTGTACGTTTTTCAAAGCCTGAAAGCCCCACACCGTCAATGGCATCAAGCACCCGTTTTGACAGTGCCGATGTCACCCGTCTCCATGGACCTGCTGCACTCCAGCAGCCCATCAGCACACAATCATGCACCGACATGGGGAAACTGCGGTCAATGTCGGTCAATTGTGGCAAGTAGGCGATGCGTTCACGTGCAACATTGACCGTGATACGCCCACCTGCCAGGCGCAGCATCCCCATAATGCTTTTCAGCAGCGTGCTTTTACCCGATCCATTGGGACCCATGACCGCCGTGAGTGACCCCGCTGCAAACTGGCCGCTGATATGGTGCAGAGCCGGATGCTGGCGATAGCTGACTGTCAAGTTGTCTAGTGTGACCACGGCTAACTGTAACTGTCATGGCTTTTTAAGCCACCCCGAATCATAGACAGCCCTCGTATGTCGGACTTTAGTTCAACATTTAGGCGGGTTGTCGGATTGAATTTTGACCTACGGGAATTGCTATGATTTTGAAATTTTTTCACATTAATCTTGAGCACATGCCCACCCCACGGCCAGCCATAAAAGTGCCAGAACGGGCAACACCGCCAGTACACGCTGCCAGGCAGCCCAGGCCAGAACGCTGGTGTGTGGTGGCGTGGCATCTGCATCACAGGGAAGCACGGGCAGGGGGTGTGAATGTTTTGGCGATTGGTGCATGAATGAGTGTGACATATTGCAACTGGATTGCGTCATAATTTATCGAAACCCAATGGAGATCAACATGATGATCGATTGATGCCAAATTGGCTTCGATTCAGGCTCATATAGATTCTAGCACTGAGAAAGCGACAAGAACCTCAGTCC
Organism: uncultured beta proteobacterium; assembly: GCA_903929815.1. GTDB lineage: Bacteria > Pseudomonadota > Gammaproteobacteria > Burkholderiales > Burkholderiaceae_C > Rhodoferax. The sequence goes on along the minus strand of CAIYWD010000236.1, from coordinate 1,534 downwards.
ATCCATCTCGTGCTTTATGAGATTAGTTGCTTTATCAGCTACGGGATCAATACCTGAATTGGAAAATACTTCTTCTAAGGTGAATTTCCCCAAATCCCATTCAACTGAACCAGCGACTCGAACTCGGGTGTGCAGTGTTTTATTTGGTGGGTAATGACGGACTCGAACCGCCGACCTATGCCTTGTAAAAGCACCGCTCTACCAACTGAGCTAATCACCCCATAAATAAAATTAATATCTTATACTTTAATAATTTGCGAGAGATTTCTTCGTAAATATCTAAATCATTGCCAAATTTCGTATTTTCATCACTTGCGTTACTTTTAAATATATTGATTTACAATAAACTTTATTGGAAACACTGCAAGTTGTGGTAGAAAAAACAACATGTTGAAATAATTAAAGAATAGATTTCCAATAAAGTCTAATAGTTTTATCAAGCACGATAGACCTGAGTATTTGCAAGATTATTGTAAAGCATTTTTCAACGCTTTACACGGACGAAACTTTGGAACCTTGGCCGCTTTGATTGTAATTGATGCACCGGTGCGTGGATTACGTCCCACACGTGCTGCACGCTTGCCTACCGCAAAGGTACCGAATCCAACCCAAGACACAGAGCCTCCTTTTTGCAAATTTATGGTCACTGCTTCAATAATGGAGTCCAACGCCCGTGATGCAGATGCTTTTGACATATCAGCATGCTCAGCAACAAAATCGATCAATTCAGTTTTATTCACAACCAGCCTTTCACGAGATACAACGGTAAATCAGAACTCCCTGACTTTTTCAAAAAATCACCTAATTCATTGATAAATTTTGATTTTTTGGTAATTTGCCATTCCATAATATTTATATATTACAAATTTTACGCTATGGATTTTAAATCGAAAATAGCTGTTTTCGAGGAAATTTCAAATCAAACTCTATAGCATACGTTTATAACTCATTGATTTATAACAAACGTAGAGTGCTGATTAGTTGCGAGAATTTTTTTGATTATCTATCATCAAACATCCTCATGAATGGGGGCAAATAAAAAATATTGAACCTGGATTCCTCAGTTGAACGCGCCCGAGTGGGCCGCTGGCGGCGCGTCTGGGTAGGCGAGACGACGACGCAGGCTACTGCCTGCTAGGAGGAGCAACACCCCCAGACGCGCCGCCAGTGGCTCAATCGGGTGCGTAGCCAGGCATTCGTTGCAGGCAGCAAAGATTCGAATGGTGAATTATTGTCAGTCGCAGTGTTAAAGTTGGGGACAGTGAATTTGCGTAACCGTTTAGATCCCGCCACTGTCATTCCCGCGAAGGCGGGAATCCAGACTGACTTATATTGATCCCGTAGCTTGTAAATCGACTAAGGTATGCACCACTTATTGTTGCTCCAAAAAATCGGCATGGTTCAAAAACCACTGTTTTCTGGTAACACTGGCGTGGCAATCCCTCCCTCTAAAGTTCGGGATTTTTCGCATAACGGGGAATTGACGGGAGCTTTTTTCGTCCCGTTTGGGTCAGCCTCGCAGAGGCTGCGGCTG
>CAIYWD010000235.1 GCA_903929815.1 uncultured beta proteobacterium | reverse complement strand
TTTGAGTTCAATCACCACGCGCTGCACCGTGCCCAAATAGCCCAAAAATTCATCCACAGGCCACTCCAAAAAGAGGTCAGTGCGTCTGCGACCCAGGCCATATTCGCGGTTGATTCGCCCACCGCCGTTCACAATGCGCTGCAAAAAAGCCTGGAGCAGCAATTGTGGGCCAGCTTCCTTGTAATCAAATTTTTCCAGCCAGGCATCCGAATTTTCTCGAAAGAATTGTTGAAACGCCGTGAGCAGTTTTTTCATGTCCAAATGGCGACGTTCATCCAGATACCAGGGTTGTTGGTGAGCAATGACCACTTGCGCCGGCCAGGTGAGTTCACGCGGAATGATTTCACGGTAAATGCGATTGGAAATGGTCAGCATGGGCCTTTGGCAAATTAGTCCCAGGTCTTCAACGTACTGCAAGTCGTCGGTTGCAAAATGTTCCGACACAGACCCGCCTTCCAGAAGCGCCGCCACAATGCCATGCACCCGAGGCTCTTTTAATTTGTCGGCCAGTTGATCGAGGTGCGTGGCACGGCTTTGAATCAATTGTTCCCGCGCTGCACGGTAGCGCTCCAGCGTGATAGGGGTGCTGCGGTCACGCGCAGAGCGGTCGTTCCAGGTCACTTCATACCCCAAGGCATTGACCAGCCAGGGTTGTCCGGTGGTGTCTTGCCACAGTTCAGGGTAAATGGCTTTGTCTATCAACTGGCCGGTGGCATTTTCATGCTGCTGCCATAGCGCTTGTGTTTCATCGGGCGTGAGGTTGCCCAGTCTCAAGGACACGGCCTTGATGTTAAAAGCCGAACCGCCGGTGATGATCTCGTGATGGGCGGTGTGAATGCGGTAATCGCGCACATCCCGAACGCCGCACAAAATCATCGCCTGCGGGAAAGCATCCGGCCGCTGGGCGTAACCCGCACGAATCTGGCGCAAGAGCGAAATCAACGTGTCGCCGACTAGGGCATCGACTTCGTCGAGCAACAAAATCACAGGTTTATCTGTGGTTTGTGCCCAGTGCGCCAAGAGGCCCGACAAGCGATCACCCGTCGGAAGCATCGCGCCTTCCTGCCCTAGCCACTCCATCAACCGATGGTCTTTGAGGTAGAGATGGGCAGCACGTGCAATAGCACTGCAAATAATCTGCACGCCAGCATTCATATCACCCCGCGCACCTTGTGCGCCTTCAATGTTGGCGTAAAGCGCACGGTACTGTCCCTTGGCATTGATGTGGTGCATCAGCGCCAGCAGCGATGTCGTTTTGCCTGTCTGACGTGGGGCGTGCAGAACAAAGTAGCGTTTGTCGTCGATCAGCGATTCAATTTCTGGCAAGTCAATCCGGGCAAGCGGGTCAATCATGTAGTGGTCACCTGGGATGGAAGGCCCTGCTGTGTTGAATTTTTTCATGGTGTATCTGGCTTAAGCCCCCCAAACGCTGATCATTCTCTGACCCACCACTTCATTGTGTTGCCAGATGCGCTCTTCCCATGACTTATTTGGGTGGCGGTCAAAAATAATCAAGTGCGATTCATCTGCACCGCAGCGATCGGCATAGTCTGCCGTTTGCACCAAGCCCTGTTTTGTCGTGGCTTCTAAACCTTGGTGCAAAATTTTGAGTTCAATCACCACGCGCTGCACCGCACCCAAATAGCCCAAAGCCTCATCGACAGGCCACTCCAGAAAGAGGTCGGTGCGCCTGCGCCCCAGGCCATATTCGCGGTTGATTCGCCCGCCGCCGTTCACAATGCGCTGCAAAAAGGCTTGCAGCAGCAATTGCGGGCCGGCTTCCTTGTAGTCAAATTTTTCAAGCCAGGCATCCGAGTTTTCACGAAAGAACTGTTGGAATGCAGTGAGCAGTTTTTTCATGTCCAAATGGCGGCGCTCATCCAGATACCAGGGTTGCTGGTGGGTGATGCGGGTTTGGGCTATCTGTGTCAGTTCGCGGGGGATGATTTCTTGATAGATGCGGTTGGCAATGCGCACTTGCGGGCGTGTGGTAATCAGCCCCAAGTCTTCAACATACTGCTGATCATCCGTGGTCACGTCGATACTTGTTGTTTCGCCTTCCAGAAGCGCCGCCACAATGCCATGCACCCGAGGCTCTTTTAATTTGTCAGCCAGTTGATCGAGGTGCGTGGCACGGCTTTGAATCAATTGTTCCCGTGCCGCTTTGTAGCGCTCCAGTGTGATAGGGGTGCTGCGGTCACGCGCTGATCGGTCGTTCCAGGTCACTTCATACCCCAAGGCATTGACCAGCCAGGGTTGTCCTGTGGTGTCTTGCCACAGTTCAGGATAAATGGCCTTGTCTATCAACTGGCCAGTGGCCTCTTCATGCTGCTGCCACAGCGCTTGTGTTTCATCGGGGGTGAGGTTGCCCAGTCTCAAGGACACTGCTTTGATGTTAAAGGCCGAACCGCCGGTGATGATCTCGTGGTGGCCGGTGTGAATGCGGTAGTCGCGCACATCCCGAACACCGCACAAAATCATGGCCTGCGGGAAAGCCTCTGGCCGCTGGGCGTAACCGGCGCGAATCTGGCGCAAGAGTGAAATCAGCGTGTCACCGACCAAAGCATCGACTTCATCGAGCAACAAAATCACAGGTTTATCGGTGGTTTGCGCCCAGTGCGCCAAAAGGCTTGATAAGCGATCTCCTGCGGGAACACGATTGCCTTTTTGATCCAGCCACTCCATCAACTGATGGTCTTGAAGGTAGAGATGGGCTGCATGGGCAATCACACTGCCAATAATCGCCACGCCAGCATCCATATCACCTCGCGCCGCTTGCGCTCCTTCAATGTTGGCATAGAGTGCGCGGTACTGTCCCTTGGCATTGATGTGGTGCATCAGCGCCAGTAGCGAGGTCGTCTTGCCCGTCTGCCTGGGGGCGTGCAGCACAAAGTAACGTTTGTCATCCATCAGCGATTCAATTTCTGGCAAGTCAATCCGGGCAAGCGGGTCAATCATGTAATGGTCATCTGCGATGGATGGGCCTGCGGTGTTGAATTTTTTCATGCGGTGTGCGGTGAGATTACAAGGTCATTAATGGATCATAAAAAGTGCCTGTAACGCATGCTGGGCGTGCGTTGGCAGCTATCAATTTCATAACAACGAAGGGTCGCCAGATGAACGCACGAGTGGGTCATGGTGCATATCACACCAGCTTGAGCGTGCGCATATTTTCAATAACGCCCTGGGCGACCGCCTCCAGGGACGCAGCCGTACACAGTTCAACTTCATTGGGTTTGACGGGGCGGACAAAGACCAACATGCCTTCGGTATCGCCGGCAAAATCCTGGCGTTTATGGATCAATTCGGGGTCACCCAGTTTCATTTCACCGGTGTAGGCGCGTGGTGACTGGCTGTTGTACAGGTTAAAAACCCGCTCGCGCACAGGCCCCAGTTCGACCCATTGGCAGTAGGTGTCGCCCTGGTGCAGGCTGACCTGAAATTTTGTTTGGCGAATGCGCCCCACATAGTGCTGGAACGGTGCGTCGCCAATCGCGTTCTGGGCGGCGTGATTGACCACCAGGGTTGAACTGCCCGGGCACAGCTTGAGCAGGCCCAAGGCCACGCCGGTTTTACCGGTGGGACGGTTCACATCGGCGGCATCGGCGGGCAAGGGCGCACGGGCGGTCCATTTGGGGCATTGCGTGGGGAAAAGAGTGCTGAGGAATGCGGTTGTTCGCTCTTTCAGTGAGGCCATTTCGTCCTCCTCGGGCAACAAACCAAACAAGCCCAGAACGATTTTGGAGCGACTGGCATTGCCTGCCAGCAACACTTCCACCTGCGCCGGTACTTCATTGCCAAAGGCTTTTTGAAGTGCAATGAAAAAGTTGTGAACCCCTTGTTCAATGCGTTCCTGCAAGAAAACCTTCAGTTCGGTGTATGGAATTGAAAACTCGCATTCCGCCTTCTTGCCATCGCGATCCAGCAAATCAATTTTGACAATGCCGGTGGTTTTGGACTCCTCGCCCGCTTCCCAAAAAGGACGCAGCTTGGACACCAGCATCAGCGAATTGGTGTTGGCCGCCTGGGTTTGCGCCAGAAACTCTTCCGAACCAGAAAAACCAGGGTCGTCCAGTGGCTTGGCAAAGGAAATGTGTTTGGATCGGCAAACCTCCAGGTTATGGCGAAAGGTCTTGTAGGCCAGGTGCCCCAGCAAGTTTTCACCGCCCAAAAACTTGTCGCCCCCATTGCCAAAATGCTCAAACACATACTCCACGCCACTGCGATCTTCGGCATCGGTGGGCAGCCTGTAATATCCAAAGTCAAAATCTGTGGTGCCACCGCCAAAATCAAAAACGGCGTAGGCCACGCCCCGGGGGGTGGGTGCGATGTCCAAGGATTGCAGCGCAATGGCCGCGTAGGCAGCGGGTTCTGAGGCGCGTTCTGCCACTGTGAACTCACCAAAAACACTTTGATTGACCAGCGTGGCGGGCAGGCTGCGCTGTAGGCCACGCCTGAACGATGCGAGTATTTTTTCCTTGACCTCGCGCGGGTAATCCACCGGAAAGGTCATGTAGTAGTTCAGAAAAATGCCACGCTTGCGCCAGTTGATGGTCATTCCCAAAAACCAGGCGTACAACTCTACCGGATCAAAAGGGTCTTGATCACTCACCTCCAGTGCCCGGCCTTTGACGGGTTGGCGCAGCGTCAGCGGTGAGAGTTCATGTTCGGTGGAATGGGTCTGGTCGGTCAGGCGCAGACGGTTTCTGTCGCCCTCGCGCAGCGCCCATTGTTTGATTTTGGTCAGAACACTCGCCACCACCTTGGGGTTGGTGTCGTTGCATCTGAAGTTTTGAAGGGCTTCGTGGGAGCAGCGCACGTCATCCCACAGCACGCCAGGGCGGTAAGCCTCAGCCTGCCAGGCACGCAGCATGGCATCAAAATCAACAAACTCCAGCACGGTCGGGTTTTCGAAATGCTCTGGTTGTTCTTTTTTCCACAAGTCGCTGGCACCAATGCGCAACAGTTGCCCTATCCCGTTTTTCTCAATGGCCACCACCGTGCTGCTGGTGCCAAAGTCAATCGCCACATTGCCCGACCGAATGTCATCTGCCGGGTTGCGGGCGCGCAAGCCCAGGGACTCCAGCCCTTTGGGGTCAAGACCCCAGAATTCCCAAAGGCCCATTGCGGGGTCAGTGAACTGTGCAGTATCCAGCGCCGGCAGCTTGGTGCTGCGGGTGTCGATGGCTTTGTACACAGGGCGTACATCACGGGCTGTGGCGTAAAAATCCTTGAGCAGGTTGGTGTTTTTGGCATCTCCCGGCGCAGTCACCACCCATTGCTGACCGGAGGCAGAGGCCATAAATTGGGGTGTCTTGCCGCAGAAGCTGTCTGAGATGGCGAGAATGTATCCATTACCACTGACAACGGAGGTGTTGTTGTTGTCCAAATCCATGTAACCGGTACTCGCAATCCAAGCATACAGATCAAACAGACGACCAGCTTTCCCCCGCTGCCAAGGTGGTGAGCTATTGAATGCGAAAGCGCGTAATTCTTCAGGTTCTGGCAAGCGCCACGGGGCATTGCCAACGGCGGGCAGGGTTTTGAATTTTTGACGGCCAGCATCAGGCATGTAGGTTGTAGCAAACTTCTCGTCTTTAGACACAGCACGCCATAGCTTGCCGGTTTTGCTCTCAAAAAGCCACGGCGTTGCATCAGCGGCATGCTGGGGCGTTTTGACATGCCAAAAAGTCTGTTGCTCAATCGCTTTAATGGCCGCCGTCAAGTTGGCGTGCAAGGCTTGGCGAATCAGCCCCGATCGGGCATCGAGTTCTTGCAGCACCGCTGACTGGTTGATAAGCTGGGTGATGGTGGCATCCATAGTTTTGTCTTTCTGTTGAGGTCAATTGGTTTTGACGACTGGTTTTTTCTGGATTTGCCCGGCAGCATTCGCAATGCCAGGTAGCCAAACCGCCTGGACAGTGCTGCCTTTGGGTGTGCCACGCTCCATCGTCTCGTGGTGGAAGTCGGCACCGATTTGGGCAGACACCAACGACGCGCTGCAATCACGCCAGCGCAAGTTGTTAAAGGCCAGCACCGCCTGCAAAATTTGCAATTCGACCCCGGTCGCTGTGCGCTGGTCTTTTTTGCAGCGGTCAGCCAAACGACCCCACAGGCGCAGCACTTCATCCCATTCCGACACCATGGACAGTAGGCGCATCAGTTGCCGCCCTTCAGACTCGCTGGCTTCCAGCCAGGCAACGGCCAATTCGGTGTCGGCCTGGACTGCCTGAAGCAGCTTTAACTCTGGCAACAACTGGCCGCGTAGTGGGTCATGCACTGGTACTTCAACACGCACCTCGTAAGGGACTTTTTCAATCACCTTTTCAATTTTGATGGGGGGTGGCTGGACGGGTAACTTGATGTAACGACTGACAGAATCGGTCGCCGATGAATCCTCACCAGATTCAGCGGCTATAGCCTCTTCGCCTTCTGACGCAGCCAACATGGGTTGGACGATTTTGCGAATCAGCTTTTGAATTGTCGGATCGGCCTCCAATAGCAACAGAAGGTCTGGATAGGTCAAATTCTTCAAATAACTCCCGTTCACCCCTTTGGGGCCATCTTCTTGCAGCCGTACAAGCCGCTTACGTTCATCTTTGTCGATGTCCATTCACATCTCCCCAAATAAATCTTTCATTTCCACACGCACATCCAGCCGGTGGGGTAACTCGCGGCAAAACTCCAGCACACGCTCGCGGTCAAGTTCTGGTAGTTGCAAAAACCGGCGTTTCAGCATCACCACGGTGTCTGGCGAAGGGTCAGGATAGGGCGACGCGATTACAGGAACCGTCAGCGTACCCGCCAACAGGGCCAGCTCGTCAGGCCGCACCACGCCCCAAAAGTTGCGGTAAATGGCTGGCAGATAGACCAGCAAATGCTCGACACCCGGCAGTTGCAGGGCATTGATGCGGGCTTGCAATTGCGAGATCAATACATCCTTTTGGGCAAGCTCAATTCGTAGATTGGCGATGGTGGTGCTAGTGTTGTCGCCAGGTGCTGTGCCACTGTATTGCGCAGCGGGTATCTTGGTAGGCATCACCAGCAAAGGCAGCAGATATTCTTTCAACCACGGGTCATTCTTTGCGCTGAGGATATTGACGGCATCAGGCGCATTGCCCACACCGGTGGATGCTACCGAATCGCATAATGTCTGTAGAGACTGAAACTGAAATCTATCGCAGTTAAATTTTTGGAAAGCCATTGTCAAATCGTTTTCCAAGTGTTTGGCATCTTCCGCATAGAGTACATAAAAATGAACATTTGCCAGTTTCGTCTCTTCGTGGATAAGTTCGTCAATTTTCTGCAATACGGGATAAATCCCTCCGTCTTCTACGCAGTGATTGCGCTCACCCTCAACGCGCACAAGCTCCCATGCCTGGTCGATACTCAATTGGAAGCAAATGGCATAGTCTGAATCGGTAAGAATTGCGTAGATTTTATTCATAATTTGAAGGCTTGCATTTCGTCGAGCAGTGTCAACCGCAATTTGCGTTCTTCAATTTTTTGATTGATATTGTCTAATTCATGACTTTTGATTTTAGGCACAATTTTGGAAATAAATTCATTGAATAAATTATGCTGAGGCTTTCCTGTGCCCTTACAGGAATCAATCAAAACTTTGATCTGCTTGTCAATGGCATTCATGAAAGCCAATTCCAGGTTAATGGCAGGAACAACGGCTTTTTGCAAGACATCGCGCAAATTTTCAATGTCTTTGTTGATTTCCTGCAGAACGGCTTCCTCAGTTGCACTGCGTGCTCTACTTTCAATAATCATATCGGTGTTGTAAGCACTGAATTCATGGCCATCTGATTTATTTGAAATTTTATCCAAGACAAATATCGCAGTAGTCACTAAAGCTTTAGGTAATGATATTTTACTTACATTAGCACTCACAGGATCAATCATATTCAAGGCTTTATTAAGTTTATTCAATATATCCTTTGCGCCGGTTATTCCGTTATCATCTGTAAAATTTAAAATTGGTTTATTTTCACCAATTAACAAGATATTAATGAGGGATCCATTGCCATTACCGTAGTAGTTATCAAGATAACGAAATTCTTTTTCTTCTTCAATGTATTTGTTTTTTCTGTCTTGCCCAAGCAGTGGATTAGAGATAAGAATATCAAAAATATTCCGTGAGAAGCGTTCAATCAAATAAGTAAAACGACCTTCGTTATGTGAAATGCCAACTGTCAGTTTTTTGATGAATTTATCGCACGCTTGTTCAATATCGTCATGTAGCACTGAACTGCCTTCACCCAGCATAACTTTTGTGAATGTTTGTAAAATGCGAATCTCAATTTCTTTGGATTTTTCATCGGTCATTTTACGAATGAGATTCGAAAAATCATCTAAGAACTTCTCGTGCAAACGGGTTCGTATGGCTTGGTTAATTTTATCAACGGGCGTGTCACGGGTCACACTGGCGTCGACATCTTTTTTAATGAAATTAATATACTCTTCATCAATAGGGTTGAGACAACTAAAACTTTCTACATCTTCGCGGAATTTATTTGAAAAATATTTTTCTTCCCATATTTCCTGCTTCAAGTCAAACTTTAATTGCTTCAAGTTATTCTCTAATTCTTCTTCGATTTTTTTATAGGTTTCACGCACAATGCGTGCCTTTTCACTTTCGGAAAAATCCTCTGCACTTAATGAACCAAAATCTGACTCAAGCTTTTCATGGATTTCTTGGAATACAGTTTTAAGATGAATTTTATTTGAATCAATCTTCTGTTTCAAAATATCAAATCGTTCGGTTTCATAATATAGGATAAGGGCTGTTCGAATCTCAGTAATGCCTGAATTTACTGAAAAACTTGGAGTATATTCCTTTTCAATTATTTTATTTTCAACAAGGTATTTCAGAGCAGAACCACAAAAAACCTTATTGCGATTTCCAATTTTGTATTTTTCAACGTCACGAATTAATATTTCCTTATTATTTTTTGATTCGTCTTCGCTGTTAGCTTTATCCAGTTGATTTCCAAATACAAACAATTTTTTGGCTAGATTAATACCATCTTCATCCGTATTTTTGGTGATAACACTCAGAGATGTGCCCTGAATACTGGGATTACTTCCTGCATTAGTAACCAAAATAATGGCATCTGCCGCTTTCAAGCGTTCCTCAGTTTGGCGAATATGAATTTTTGTAGGTGAATCAAATCCGGGAACATCGTAGATGACGGCTGTTTCTAACTGCTTTAATTTGGAAGATTCAATTTGGACTTTTTTGACACTGCGAGGCTTCGATGTATCTGCACCTTGATCATCACCTTTGATGTAGCTTTGAAAAACATCCTGACACAATTCGTCGCCTGCAAACTCTTTGATTTTGCCGCCAAGCTTTATTTTTTCGCGGTTTTTTAATATATCTTTTATTTCCTCATCAGTTTTTCCAACATGACTTTTGTAAAGTTGATTATCTTTTTGTTCTAAATCTGTGAAATATGATTCAAATGCAGGCAATGATAATGTTTCATAACTTTCATTTTCAGCGTTGGGAAAATGTATTTCTTTGAGTGTTGCACGAAAAATATCATTAAATTCTGCTTTTGTATAAAACTCAATCGTGGCTCTGTCTGGACCACTGACTAATCGTGTTTCTGTAAAAGTGCAACGCTCTGGCGCAGACGGGAGAATTGAGTTCTCAATCAAGGCATTAGCAAATGTTGACTTGCCTGCCTTTTCTAAGCCAACTATGGCAATTTCAAATTCATTACTTTGAAGTTTATGCAGCAATTTTTTATTTTTTGCTAAAAGATTTTCTAGTTTGGATTCCATTTCTGAATCCAGTTTCAGTAAATGACTATTCTGTTTAACCTTTTCAATAAACGGATTGATTCGCTGAATTTGATTAATTTCTATTTCTTTTTCAGCATTAAATTTTTCACTATGACTCATTATGTTCTTTCAGTTGGTTTCAAAAAACGAAGATTCCTTAAGTGGCTCAAAGCATTGTTTCGGTTGTCCCACTCCCTCGGAGCAATCTTCTTGCAACCGTTCAACCGCTTTTGTTCTTTCTGGTCTATATCAAATTTCTCCAAACACATCGCGCATTTCCTGGCGCACTTCCAGTCGGTGGGGTAGCTCGCGGCAAAAGCCCAGCACGCGCTCGCGGTCAATTTCTGGTAATTGCAAAAACCGGCGTTTCAGCATCACCACGGTGTCTGGCGTAGGGTCAGGATAAGGCGACGCGATCACAGGAACCGTTAGCGTTCCCGCCAGCAGGGCCAGTTCGTCAGGCCGCACCACGCCCCAAAAGTTGCGGTAAATGGCCGGCAGATAGACCAGCAAATGCTCGACACCCGGAAGTTGCAGGGCATTGATGCGGGCTTGCAGTCGCGCCACCTCTTGATGTTTGGCCTGCACATCGGCGCGCAGGGTGTCCATGGTTTCCTCATGCTCGTGCCGCGCCCGTGCTTCTTCGGCTTGAAAGGCCTGGTTGGAATAGGCAAACGTGCTGGCCAAGATGGGAAGCAGCACTGTTTTTAGCCAACGATCATCATCCTCCAGTGGACTGGCGGGGCCAACACCAGACGTTGCAACGGCACACGCCAGCAATGGCTCCAGCCGCAAAATTTGCCAGGTACTGCACTTCAATGTGGCCAGCGTTTCGGGTGCATCCCGGAGCGCATCCACCTCGTGTTGGGCATACAGAATATGAACTTCCACACCAGCCAAGGCATTCTCAGAATTCAACAAGTCACTGAGCGCGTGCAGGGTGGGAGCGAGTGTTGTGGTTGGAGGAATATCAACGGCCACCTCGCCCTTGATGCGCTTTCTCTCCCAATGGATGCCGTCTTCACAGCCAAAACAGATTCCTTTTTTGTTTTGAACCAGAATGGTAAGTTTCATAGCTTGTGCCTTGATGTGAATGAAAAATGGGCTTTACCCGACTTGGGATTGCACAGCGGCGGCTGCGGCACAGAGGTCAGCCAGAATGGCCGAGTCGGTCTTCTCAGGTGCGGCACTCTTGTCAAGTTCAATGAGTTTGTCTTCAACTTCCAAGGCTTCACCCGCGCCGAGTTTGCCTTCAAAATAATCCACCACCGACATCACATCCTGCCCCAATTTCAAATAGGCCGTGATTTTGTCTGCGGTGAAGTAGTCTGGCTTGGCCCCCACCAGCGGCCATAAATTGCCCATTGTGCCTTCGGGGGTGTTTAATTTTTCATCCAAACCCCGGCCCGCCAACGCCAGGCCTGCAACGATTTTTTGTGCAAGCGGTATTTTTTCGGATTGCTCAGGGCTGAACTCAAAACGCCTTAAAGCATCCAGATAATCAGCAAAATCATCAAACTGGTCTAGCGTTGTCCCGTTTTTTTCTGCGGCCTGAATGGCACGGTCGCCAAAATTTTCTGCTGTTTCATCTTTGTTAAAAATACCAAAGACCCGGCCAACCTGGGTGGCGACATTGGCAATATCCTTGAGAAACTCAATACCCTTTTGAAGAATGGGGACAATTTTGGGTAAAACCTGGGTACAAAAGTTGGCCACGGCAGGGCCAATACTCGATACAACAGAAACAATAGCGCTGATAGCGGCTGCAATGATGGGGAAAGCCATGATTTATCCTTTCAATATTAATAATGTAAAAATGTAAAAAAATCTGAAAAATAGAAACT
>CAIYWD010000234.1 GCA_903929815.1 uncultured beta proteobacterium | reverse complement strand
TTTGAGTTCAATCACCACGCGCTGCACCGTGCCCAAATAGCCCAAAAATTCATCCACAGGCCACTCCAAAAAGAGGTCAGTGCGTCTGCGACCCAGGCCATATTCGCGGTTGATTCGCCCACCGCCGTTCACAATGCGCTGTAAAAAGGCTTGAAGCAGCAATTGTGGACCGGCTTCCTTGTAGTCAAATTTTTCTAGCCAAGCGTCCGAGTTTTCACGAAAGAACTGTTGAAACGCAGTCAGCAGTTTTTTCATGTCCAAATGGCGGCGGGTATCCAGATACCAGGGCTGTTGGTGAGCAATGACCACCTGCGCTGGCCAGGTGAGTTCGCGGGGAATGATTTCACGGTAGATTCGATTGGAGATGGTCAGCATGGGCCGTTGGCAAATCAGCCCCAGGTCTTCAACGTATTGCAGGTCATCGGTTGAAAAATGTTCCGACACAAACCCGCCTTCCAGCAGCGCCGCCACAATGCCATGCACCCTTGGTTCTTTCAATTTGTCGGCCAGTTGATCCAGGTGCGTGGCCCGGCTTTGAATCAATCGTTCACGAGCTGACTTGTAGCGCTCCAGCGTGATGGGTGTGCTGGGGTCACGCGCAGAGCGGTCTTGCCAGGTGACTTCATACCCCAAAGCATTGACCAGCCAGGGTTGACCGGTAGTGTCTTGCCACAACTCTGGGTAAATGGCCTTGTCTATCAACTGGCCGGTGGCATCTTCATGTTGCTGCCATAGCGCTTGTGTTTCATCGGGGGTGAAATTGCCCAGACGCAAGGACACGGCCTTGATGTTGAAGGCTGAGCCGCCGGTGATGATTTCATGGTGGGCGGTGTGAATGCGGTAATCGCGCACATCCCGAACGCCGCACAAAATCATGGCCTGTGGGAAGGCATCAGGTCGCTGGGCGTAACCTGCGCGAATCTGACGCAAGATCGAAATCAGCGTGTCGCCCACCAGGGCATCGACTTCATCGAGCAACAAAATCACAGGTTTATCGGTGGTTTGTGCCCAGTAGGTCAGCAGACGCGACAAGCGGTTACCTGCAGGAGTATGTTCGCCTTCTTGCTCCAGCCAATCAATCAACCGATGGTCTTGTAGGTAGAGATGGGCTGCATGGGCAATGACACTGCCAATGACGGCCACGCCAGCATTCACATCGCCACGCGCTGCTTGCGCACCTTCAACATTGGCATAGAGTACACGGTACTGCCCTTTTGCATTCAGATGGTGCATCAGCGCCAGCAGCGAGGTGGTCTTGCCGGTTTGCCTGGGAGCATGCAGCACAAAGTAACGCTTGTCATCGATCAGCGATTCAATTTCTGGCAAATCGAATCGCATAAGTGGAGCGATCATGTAGTGGTCAGCCGCAATGGACGGGCCTGCTGTGTTGAATTTTTTCATGGGTGCGCGGTGTTGGTTCTTGATGAAGGAGATGGTCAACAATAAGTTGTGCATTTGGCTCGTCAGATTTGGGCGCACTGCGTCGTTACAAATCGCTTATGTGGCTGGGCCACTAGCATT
>CAIYWD010000233.1 GCA_903929815.1 uncultured beta proteobacterium | reverse complement strand
CCCCCACAGGAACTGCGTTCGGTGAAGTCAGATTAGAAAAATTCAGGGATACCGAATACAAAAAAGACCAACCCAAGCCATTTACACTACAACTTTCAACCCGATACAACCTGTATGACGATTGAGGCCAAATTGGCTTCGCTTCAGGCTCATACCTGAATTGGAAAATACTGATGATATTTCAAAATCGAATGGGAACACACAAGCAATTCTTGTTAGACCTAAAGAGGGTAAGGCAGGGGTGTACGAAATAGTGTTTGGACATCGCCGTCATAAGGCTTGTCAGGAATTGGGAATTCCTGTTCTTGCTGTCATTTGTACAGAAAAAATTAGTGATACTGAACTTTTTGCATCAATGGATCGAGAAAACAGGGAGAGGGTGGATTTATCGAATTTCGAGCAAGGAATGATGTATCAAAAGGCCATTAAAGAGGGTTTGTATGTGTCCAAGCGAAATTTTGCGGAATCGCTTGGTGTGAGTCATACGTGGGTCAATTCAACTTTATCTGTGACCAATCTACCAGTCCAAATCATTGAATGTTTTAAAAGCCCATTAGAAGTCACGTATCGTCATGCAAAACTTATTAATGACGTATTGGAAAGAGATCGCTATAAAGTATTAAAACGAGCAGATGAATTGAGGGGCAAGGCGCTATCAACTATAGAAGTAATTAATAGACTTTATTGGAAACCTACCTTCGACTTCAGGAAGATCAACAAGTTAGAAAAATCTAAGAATAGGTTTTCAATAAAGTCTAATATTTTACTAAATACTACTACAAAAAAATCAGAAAAGATTATGGTTAATGGGAGAAGTGTTGGGAAGATTGAACGCAATGGTGAGACTGTTTTAATTCGATTTGAGGCTAAATTGAGTGAAGAAAAAATTGAAAAGGTTCATGTGTTTATTCGTGAATTGTTGCAGTAAGGGATGTCCCACTTATTATTGCTCCAAAAAATTATGGCGACTTGTCAAAAAATCAGTCAGTTGCGATGTGTTCTTGGAGTAACAATAAGTGGCACTGGTTCAGTTCAATGGGATTCCACTATCCTGCTATGAAAATCATAAAAAGTTCATTCCAAGAGAGCTACGTAGCCTGGATGGAGCGAAGCGGAATCCGGGAATTGACACTCCTCCCCTACATTTTTATCGTTCCTACGCTACAGCGTTGGAACGCATTCCCTACCGCTCCAGCGGTAGGCCACCGAAGCAGGCATGCCTCAGTGCGAATATCGTCAGACCCCCAAGACGCTGGTGCATCAATCACCGTGTTCCCACGCTGTAGCGTGGGAACAATCAGATTTTTTCGCATCCCATTGAACTGAACCAGTGCCGGGCAGGCCACTTGCAAACCCTGACGCTTTTGCAGGGTGGCGATAAAGCTGGCGGCTTCCAGCAGGCTGTCATGCGTGCCGGTGTCTAGCCATGCGTAGCCGCGCCCCATGATCTCGACACTGAGCTGGCCCTTGTCAAGGTAAACGCGGTTCACATCGGTGATTTCAAGCTCGCCCCTGGCTGAGGGTTGGATTCTTGCGGCAATATCACACACTTGGTTGTCGTAAAAATACAAGCCCGTGACCGCGAAATTGCTTTTAGGCTGCCTGGGTTTTTCTTCGATACTGATGGCGCGAGTGGTCTCGTCAAAAGCCACCACACCGTAACGCTCGGGGTCGGTCACATAGTAGGCAAACACGCTGGCACCGACGTCACTGGCATTGGCATGGGTGAGTTGTTTCACCAAGTCATGGCCATAAAAAATGTTGTCGCCCAGCACCAGCGCGCTGGGCTGGCCATTGACGAAATCACGGCCAATGATAAAGGCTTGTGCCAAACCATCGGGGCTGGGCTGCACCGCGTAGCTGATGCTCATGCCCCATTGGCTGCCGTCACCCAACAGATCATGAAAGCGCGGTGTGTCTTGCGGGGTGGAGATGATCAGCACCTCTTTGATACCGGCGAGCATCAATGTGCTTAAAGGGTAATAAATCATTGGCTTGTCGTATACCGGCATAAGCTGTTTGCTGACCGCCTGCGTGACTGGGTAAAGCCGGGTGCCGGAGCCGCCGGCTAGGATGATGCCTTTGCGTGTGGTCATGGTCATCTGATAAATAGTGTCTGAACGAAAACCATATTTGTATTTTCGTATCAACGGTTTATGTATGTTTTTGAAAACGAAGATTTTGCCAAAAACCTGATAAAGCTATAGCAACGCCGCAAATTCGGCCTAAACGGCTACTTTTCTAGAAATCTTCGTTTTGAAAAGTAGATGTAACAATATGATTATTAAAATAAATATTACTTTTCGTTCAGACACTAAATAATTAAAACTCGCCCGCTGGCGTGGCCGATGCGTTGCAAGTGCCCCATCCCTTTCAGGTCGAAGACGGATGTGTTTGCAGCCATTCCTTGAGCGCATTGTTCATGCGGGTCTGCCAACCAGGGCCTGCATTGCGAAAAGCGCTCAATACATCGCGGTCAAAGCGGATAGCAACCTGCTCTTTGGTGCCACTGCCCACCGGGCGCCCGCGCAGCTTTCGGTAAGCGACGACACCGGCTTGCATTTGCGCCCGGCTTAGTGGGCGCTCATCTTCATCCTTGCCGTCCCACACAAAATCACCGCCTGCTGGCGGCGTTTTCACAGCGGCTAACACCGCATCAAGAGCCGTCGAAGTCATTTTTAAGCCACTCATGGTAAATCTCCCGTTCATCCCGGCTAGCCGGTCGAAAACTGATGATATGAGGCTGCACACCTGGCAGGTGTACCACCGACAACACTGTCAACCGTTCAAACACAAACGCGAACGACTGACAGCGCATTTCGCCTTTTCGCGCACTGGTGACATCAAGACGGTAGGGGTTGTCTAGCACCATCCCTGCATCGCTGAAATCAAGCTGATGTTTTGCCAAATTCCTGGCGCGCTTGATGTCGTTCCATGTGTAGCGTGAAAACATATTAATTATTGTAGATGCGTTAATAAAATAGTGTAATTTTTATAGTCAAATCAGCCTCTAGCCACTGTGGAATAAGCGTAAGCAGCTATTCATTTTGATTCTCTCACACAGCCTGCGCCAACACCAAACCCAGGCCCGCACCTAACACATCAATGCCCACATCGCGCCAATTGGCATCACGCCCGGGAATCAGGATGCCAAGTGAACAAGAAACACCGACCCGTACTGCATGCACTTTTGCGCCTCTGGGCCATAGACTTGTTCAGCGCAACCCAGATCGCCCATGCAGTCAACGCAATAGGTGGGGTCACTTCAATAACGATTGTTGAAACCAATCCCACACGCCAAACGAAAAGCCGGGGATCAGGTCGATGCCCAGGGAGGACTTGACCAGGTACAGCAGCAAAATGCCCAGCGCTGCGCTGAACAGCAAAAACACCGACAACACCAGCGCCATGCTCAGGCGCTGCACTTGGCGCTGGCGGGCACTGAGCGCGCGCTTGTTGCGACCGGCCAGAAACACAAAGTAATACGGTCAGCGCCACCACTTGAGCGTCCAGCGCGCATCAATGGCGTGGGCACCCCAAGTGCGCCCGCCCAGCGCCACCTTGAGCGCCAGCAACTGATCGTCAGAAAAACTGCCGCGCATCTCTGCGGGCAGCTTGTCGAGCAGCTTGGTGATGACGGGGTCGGCGTGAATGGGCTGTGCGCCAGGCGTGGTGGCGGTGGTTTGCATGACTATTTTGAATTTTTTAAGCTATTTAGTGTCTGACCGAAAACCCTCGATTTTTTAAAAAACCCGCCACCTGATTTACTAAAAAACGACTTTCTCTCGGCTTTTCCATTACATTCTTCATTATTTCTATACTTTTTTTTCTATTCCATAT
>CAIYWD010000232.1 GCA_903929815.1 uncultured beta proteobacterium | reverse complement strand
TACCACCCGACAGGGTGACGGTGTGGGTATTGCCGGGCGCAGTTGCGCTCACGGTCACGTTGTCAGGTGCATCTGAGAACAATGCAGATGTTGGCACTGTGGCGACAACATTGACGGTTGCGCCTTTGGAGTCGCTGATCATGATGATGGCAGACCCGCCAGACACGCTGGTGAGTGTGTAACTGGAGGCTCCAGCCACAAGCGGTGTCACACTGACCACTGCAGGATTAAGACTGGTGACTGTGTAATTTGGCGAACCACCGTAAATGCCGAATGTCAGTGACCCAACTTTTGGCATACTCAGTGCCGTCGGTGCTGTTGTGAACAAGACTACTGGCGCTGGTACTGTGACTGCTATCGTGACTTGTGTGCCCTTGGAGTCTGATACAAGCACATTGGCAGTGCCCCCATTGGTGTTTGGCAATGCGTTGATCGTCAATGAAGTGGCTGATACACCGGATACGACCGTCGTGGTTGCTGTTGCCGTAACGAGTGCAGGATTGCTGCTTTCAGCTTTGAAATTGGGTGTGGTGGAATACGGAGCACCGCCCGTAATCGCATAAACCGGACTGACGCTGTTAATGGGCAATGTGAGATTTGACGGTGCCGTGGTCATCAATGCCCCGAGGGGAGCGACCGTGACGTTGATCGTTGCACTGACACCTTGTGCGTCAGTCATGACGATCGCCGTTGCACCACTGGAAACACCGGTGATGGTGAAAGATGAACCATCAGCCGTTGATGCAGTGGCTACTGCCGCGTTGCTGCTTGCAATATGGTAGGTTCCTCCCGTGAAAGGCTGTCCACCCGCTATGGTATAGGTGTTGCTGGCCGTGCCGATGATCAGTGTCAGATTGGCCGGCCCATCCGTAAAGACAACACCGGGCAAGGGCACCGTCACTGCAAGAGTCACAACGCTGCCGTTGGCATCGCTGATGGCTACTGTCGCTGTTCCTGCTTTCTTTGCAACAATTGCAAAATTGGTCACATTCGCCCCCAACGAGCCGGTCGGGGTTGTGAGGACGGCAGGGTTGCTGTTGTTGACTGTGTACGGTCCCGTTCCTCCATAAATGTGTGTGGAGTGTGTTGCCCCGGCCGCCAGTGTCAAAGTGGGAGGCGTGTCCATAAACAAAGCCTGAGGCGCTGGTACTGTGACAGAAACCGTGATGAGCGCTCCCGTTGCATCTTTTAACGTGATGGTGGTCGAACCTGTGCTGACACCCTGGATCGTAAACGTTGAATTCACGGGTTGCGTTACCGTTGCGACAGCCACATTGCTGCTCACCGCGGTAAAAGGTGCAATGCCGCCGGACACCTGATAAACACCCGATCCACCCGCTGCAATCGTCAGATTTGTGGGTGCAGTGATGGAAAATACGGACGACTGCGGTATGAGCGTCAGATTGATTTGTGTTCCCGCAGCATCGGTGACAGAGATTTGTGCAGTTTGCGGCAGTACCGCTGACGCGAAGGCTTCTACCAAGAGCTGATTGGCGTTCACAATGGTTCCCTTGCCAACAGCCAGATTGTTGCTGTTGGCCACGTAGGGCGGGATACCGCCAATAATGTTAAAGGTATTCGATAAGCCTGGCTGGATGTAAACAGTACTGCCGCAAGCAGGCGCAGCCGAACCAACTCCGGGATTGGTACAACCCGATGCGCTCAAGTAAAGTTGCCCCTGCGCATTGACCGTCACCTCTACGGTGACTGTTGCGCCACCGCTGTCGCTGACGATCACAGAGCCTGCACCTGGCATTGAACCAGTAATAGCCAAAGACGATCCTGTCATGACACCCGATGCAATCGCTGGATGGGTATTGACCACAGAGTAGTTGCCCGTTCCACCCAAGACCGCAAATGTTTTGGCAGGTGTGCCTGCCGCAATGGCCAACTTTGCCGGCGCTGTCGTGAACAAGGCCGATGGCGCAGGAACAGTGACCGCAATCGTGAGCTGCATGCCTTTGGCATCAGTCACACTCACGTTGGCTGTGCCTCCGGCAGTTGCCGGTAAAGCAGCAATCGTCAAGGATGTTGGCGACCCTGCTGGCACTGTCGCACTCACCAAAGCCGGATTGGAACTGGCCGGCGTGTAAGGCGCAACACCACTCGTCATTGCAAATGTGTGGCTTGAACCCATCGCCAAAGTCAGGTTTGCAGGCGCGGTACTGAGCAATGCGCCTGCTCCTGGCACTGTGACGGTCGTCGTTGTCGTAGCACCCACAGAATCGCTGATGGTCAGTATTGTTGAACCGGTGGAGTTGGCACTGATCGTGAGTGTTGATCCGGTAATGCTTGCACTTGCAACAGATGTGTTGCTGCTATTGACGTGGTAATTGGCTGCACCACCCGTGAAAGGTACACCACCAAAAATGGTAAAGGTATTGCTGCCTGTGCCACTGGCCAGGGTCAGGTTGGCAGGTGCATCTGTAAATAAGCCTTGATTGACGGTGACATCGATGGTGATGACCGCACCCTTGGCATCGCTAATGGCAACTGTTTGATGACCAGGCACCAAACCCGTGATGGCCAGTCGATCATTGACAGTGCCACTACCCAAACTGAGTATGGCCCTGGCGATGGTGCCATTGCTATTGTCATTGACAGCATAGGGCGGCGTTCCACCAAACACCTGGTAATAATGGGTTGCACCACTTAAGATACCCAGCGTAGCAGGTGCCGTGCTGAACAACGTTGCAGGCGCTGGTACGGTGACAGAGACGGTGATCGCAGTGCCTGTTGCATCTTTGAAAGTAACCGCTGTCGAACCCGCGCTCTTGCCGGTGAACACAAATTTTCCATCAGCAGCAGAGGTGGTGGGTGTTGCGGATACCACATCGGCGTTACTGCTTAACGCTGTATAGGGGCCAACTCCACCCGATACGGTCACGGGGTAAGTTGTTGTGGCACCCAGGGTCACATTGGCGGGTGCATCCGTGAAGAGTGCTGGCGCAGCAGGTACTGTCGCTACGATGTTCACGGTTTTACCCTTTGCATCACTGATCACAATGGTGGCAGAACCCTCCGTACCACTGGTCAATGTATAGGCAGAGCCACCGGCTGCTGGCGGCGTCACAATGACAACCGCAGGGTTGCTACTGGTGACGGTGTAGTCGGGAACCCCCCCCGCAATGGCAAACATGAGTGAGCCTACTTTGGGCATGGTCAATGTCGATGGAGCTGTGGTAAACAACACGCCGGGGTCTGGCACCGTCACTGTGATGGTGAGCGTTGAACCCTTGGCATCGCTGACCACAAACGATGCTGTTCCAGAAGAGAGGCCTGTGATGGAAAGTGTGGAATCAGTGACCAGCGCTTCACTGGCTACCGAAGGGTTGTTGTTGGCCACTCCATACGGTTTTGTACCCCCTGAGATGGCGAAAATGTTCGTTGTTCCCTTGGTCAGTGTCAGGTTTGCGGGTGCAGTGCTCGATAGTGCGCCCGGTGCAGGCACGGTGACTGTGATGGTTGTAGTAGCACCTTTGGAGTCACTGACAACCAGCGTTGATGTACCACTTGAAATGCCACTGATTGTCAAAACATCATCCGCCGTCTTGACTATCGATGCACTGGCAACTGCAGGGTTACCATTCTTGACCGCGTAGGGTTTGGTACCACCAAAAATGGTAAACGAATTGGCAGTTCCACTGGCAAGGGTCAAGGTACTCGGCGCATCGGTAAAGAGGGCGCTGGGTATGGGTACGTTCATGGAAATAGTCGTCAGCTTGCCCTTGGCATCGCTGATGGCGATGGTGGCTGAACCTGTTGACAGACCTGTAATTGCCAAAGTAGTGCCACTCAGTACCGTTTTGACCACTGATGGATTGCTGTTGTTGACAACATAGGGCGCCGCCGCTGTGAAGGGAGTGCCACCAAAAATGGTGGTAAAAATCGTCGTCCCAATGGAAATGTCGGATGAAGAACCCAAATCGGTAAATAAAACGTCGGGGTCGGGAACGATCACAGAAATCGCTTGCTTCGTTCCAACGGAATCCACAAAGACGATCAAAGCTGAACCGCTACCTTTGGCCTTAATGACGAATTCTGAACCCGTGGCCGTGACTTCAACGATGGAAGGAAACTCACTGTTCGCAACATAAGGTGCAACCCCTCCGCCAATGATGTACGGGGGGCTGGATGTACCCTTTTGAAGGGTCAACGAGGGAGGTGCCGTTGTGAACAGCAAAGGCACCGTCGTTGTTGTGGTACTGGCAACAGTCGTTGAACCTGCTGGACCACTCAGTGTTCCACCATCCCCACCGCCTCCTCCGCAAGCAGTCAAAAATACAGCAACAAACAAAGCCGTTAAATAGGTTGGAAGACGCATTTTGAAACCTCTGATGGGTAAGTGCAATGGAAATGAATACCGTAGAGCAACGGTTGCGGATTATCTATGGTGTTGATCGAAGAAACTGATGGAAATATTTTTGCATTGCTTAACGCGCAGCCTTGTCTGACAATACCTTGGGCGTGATAAACACGAGCATTTCTCGTTTTTCTGACGAACGGGAAGTTCTCTTGAACAGGTTGCCCACACCAGGCAAATCACCTAAAAAAGGGACTTTCTCAACAGTATCTGACTGGTCTTCGGTAAAGATACCGCCCACCACCACGGTACCGCCGTTCTCAACTAATACTTGCGTTTTAATATGCTTGGTATCAATGGCATAGCCGGCACTCGTATTGATACCGCGTGTATCTTTGTTGACATCGAGTTCAAGAATAATGCCGCCCTCTGGCGTAATTTGGGGAGTGACTTCCAATTTTAAACTGGCCTTGCGAAAAGCAATGGCAGTGGCGCCACTGGACGATGCCACTTGGTAGGGGAATTCAGTTCCCTGCTCAATCAGCGCCTTGATCTGATCTGCAGTCACCACTCTAGGACTGGAAATTACCTTACCCTTGCCATCAGCCTCCAGAGCGGATATTTCCAGGTTGAGAAAACGATTCGCCGCAGCACTGAAAATGGAAAAGGCAAAGGTTGCCCCCCCTGCGACCGGAAAATTCACAAAGTTACTCGTCAAATCTACAGTTCCCCCCGCACCCGTAGAAGCCACAGCATTGGCGTAACTTGTTCCAAAAGCAACGCTATTGCCGCCACCCAGCGCGTAACCCCCTGTGCCTCCTTGTTGGGCACGCAAGTCAGCTCCGCCCAATTTCACCCCCAATGACTTGCCAAAGGTGTCAGAGGCTTCCACGATGCGGGCTTCAATCAAAACCTGACGCACGGGAATGTCAAGTTTGGCAATCAATTGCTGCACTTGTTCCAGTTTGGAGGGGATGTCGGTCACAAACAGTTGGTTGGTTCGTGCTTCGGAGATCACACTGCCACGTGGGCTTAAAAGACGTGAACTGGCAGAGCCTGCCGAGGGACCTGTGCCGCCTCCACTGCCAGAGGCTGTCAACTGGACAGCCACTTCGGCAGCTTTGGTGTAATTCATCTGGAAAGATTGTGTGCGCAAGGGTTCAAGGTTTTGTACCGTCGCTGCAGATTCAAGGTCGAGTTTTTCCTTGGCATTGATTTCGTCTTTGGGCGCAATCCACAGCACATTGCCGGTTTTGCGCATACCCAAACCTTTAGATTGCAAAATAATATCGAGTGCCTGATCCCAAGGCACATCTTGCAGGCGCAAGGTCACGGTGCCATTGACAGAGTCTGATGTGATCACGTTAAAGTTGGTGAAATCAGCAATCACCTGCAACAACGAGCGAACCTCGATATTCTGAAAATTCAATGACAGTTTCTGACCGTTGTAACCGATGCCTTGGGTAAGTTTGCTGGGATCAACCTTGACGATTTTTACTTCCACCACAAATTGATCATCGGTTTGATAGGCACTGTGTGACCACAAACCCTGTGGCTCAATGGTCATTCGCACGCGGTCACCGACCTCGACGGTGCTGATCGTTTTGACAGGCGTACCAAAGTCTGTCACGTCCAGACGCCGACGCAGGCCCTGCGGCAGTGATGTTTTCATAAACTCAACCATCAAGGTTTGACCCTGCTGGCGAATATCAACACCCACCTGGTTGTTGGGCAGTGTGACCACGACACGGCCAGTGCCGTCTTCACCCCGACGAAAATCTACATCGCGCAACGGCTGGGTGTCTCGGTTTTGGTTTTCGGCAAATACTTTAGATGCTGCTGCGCCTGCATCCAAAGGCGCTGTTGCACCCACTGGCTCCAGCAACACCAGCAAGGATTTGCCTTGCATCTGCATTTTGTAGGGGGTGTATTGTTTCAAATTAAGCACCACACGAGTGCGCTTGCCTGCCTGCACCACACTGACAGACTTCAGGTTGCCCTGGTTAATGTCAACATTGGAGCGACCCAGAGTACTGCCCACATCTGGAAAATCAAGAGCAATGCGGGCAGGTGACTGAATTGAAAAGCCCACGGGCATGGTGCTCATCGCTTGACTCAAGTTGATTTTCACAACCTCTGCCCCCCCTTGCACAAACCCCGTGACAGAGTCAATCACAACCTGGGCTTGCACCAAGGCCGCAGTCAGCATCAGACACAGCGCAACAATACAGTGCGCCAGTGATGAACGTGCTTTATTCATTTTCGACCTTTCTCTTGCAAATGTAGGCTCGCTGGGCGTTCTATCCATTCGCCAGCAGCATCTTGCACAATTTCACGCAGGGTGAGTTCGGTTTCCACAATGTTCAACACCTTGCCATAGTTTTGCCCCAGGTGCTCCCCCGTGCGAACCTGGTAAAGCAGCGGCCCCACCTGAACCAAAGCCACCGGTTTACCGTCTTGAACCATGCTGCCCACGAGCGTCATGGTATCCAATGGAAATTCTTCCAGAGGCTCTTTGCGTCTTGACATTTCAGGAGCTATCAATGCACCGTTGGAGGCTGCCTGGTTCGCATCTTTTTTGAGAGCCTGTGTCAGTTTTTGGTTGCTGAAGGGATCCACCTGAGTGATCATGGCGTAAGACTCTGGCTTGAATTGTTTGGGTTCGGCGATAGGCTTGATTTGGGGGTGCGTTTGTGCTTTTTGCTCGATCATCCACTGTTGTAATTCGTCTCTTGAAGAACTACTACAGGCAATGAGTGTCATGAGTGCGATGAACCAGCACCCAAGACCGACATAACGAAGAAATTTAGTAACAGTCATTTATTTTTTAGGCTTGTCAGTAACTTTGCGTTGGGCGCTGATCTCGTCTGCGTCCAGATAACGAAATGTTTTTGCAATGGCATCCATGGCGAGTGTGCCATCGCGCACAGGCAAAATGACGAGATTATTCAGGGTCACGATGCGCGATAAATTGGCAATATCGGCTGCAAATGCCCCCATATCGTGGTAACGCCCTGTGACACGCAGCGCAATGGGCAATTCAGCGTAGTAGTCTCGCACTAGCACCTGGCCTGGACGAAACAAGTCAAATTGCAGGCTTCTCCCCAAACCGGCTTGATTGATGTCAGACAGCAAAGCATCCATTTCAGCCTTGCTGGGCAATTGTTTTTCAAGCTGTGTCACATACTGTTGCACTTGCTCACGCTGCTTTTTCAAGGCTTCCAAGTTGGTGGCCTTGGCAAGTTTTTGCTTGTATTCGTCGCGCAGTTTGACTTCGTTGGCTTGCTCTTCAATCCATTGAGCATCCACATCTTTCAACCAGACAAACCACAGAACCACCACGCACAACACCATCAGGCCGGCAAACAATGCGTAGCGGGGCATAGGAGGCCAGCTTGAGGGGTCTTTGCTGTCCAGATTGCGAAACTGCGCTGAGACCTGATCCAGCCATTCTTGCCAGTTGAAATGACTCATTGAAACCATAGTGTGCTTTGTACCTGGTGACTTGGTTACTTGGAAGACGGTGCAGACGGCGCAGAAGCTGCTTTGGCTTTTGCAAGCTCACTTGTGCGCACCAGCTTGACACGAATATTGAAATTGGACACCCTGCGCGTGTCTTTGGGTGTCAGTGCGATGGAACTGGTCACAATTTCAATCAATTCAGGACGGGTAAACCAAGACGATTTATTGGCCAAATTGCGCAACAATTCTGACACCCTCTCGTTTGACTGTGCCACACCTTGCATCACCACGCTTTGAGCCTCTTGCTTCAGGGAATTGACATAAACACCCTCAGGCAAGTGTTTGACGACCTCGT
The DNA here is from genome assembly GCA_903929815.1 of uncultured beta proteobacterium. Taxonomy (GTDB): domain Bacteria; phylum Pseudomonadota; class Gammaproteobacteria; order Burkholderiales; family Burkholderiaceae_C; genus Rhodoferax. The sequence continues at coordinate 5,834 of CAIYWD010000232.1, read as the reverse complement.
TGAGCAAATGCACGGGCATATTGCGGTCAGCTTGCAGGTCTTCTACGGCTTGCTGTCTGGCCACCAAGGCTGCAATTTGTGACTCCAGTCCTGCAATGTCTTTGATTTGTTCGTCAAACTTTTTGATTTCAACTTGCAAAAAGTTGTTTCTATTTTGCTGCTCCAAAATTTGCGCCTGATACCAAACAAACACCAGACCAGCCAACAAACCACCCGCCAAAGCGGACAGACCCAAACCCACATTGAAAGCATCCTTGCGCTTTTTACGGGCAATTTCCCGGTGAGGCAGCAAATTGATCAAAATCACTGAATAAACCTCCGCAATGCCAGTCCGCAAGATGTCAAATATGAAGGCGCTTCACGCGATACTTTTTTTGCACGAATACCATCTGCCAGTGTCATACCCTCAAAGGGGTCTGCCACGATGCAGGCAAAAGTTGTCTGCTTGGTCACTGCCGCTGTCAAGCCCTGCAAGGATGCCGATCCGCCCGCAAGCATGACCAAATCGACCTTGTTGTGCGTGGTACTGGTAAAGAAAAACTGAAGGGCACGACCAATCTCTTGCACCAGACTTTCAACAAACGGCCGCAGAACGACGACAGGGTAGTCATCTGGCAAATCACCACTGCGCTTTTTGGTCTCTGCTTCTTCGACTGAAAAACCGTATTGCCGAACAATCAATTGTGTGAGTTGAGCACCCCCAAAGGCTTGATCGCGATCGTATAAAACATCATCATTGCGCATGACTTGCATGCTGGTGGTGAGCGCACCCACTTCAAACAACGCCACGATATGATTTTCGCCCCGATTGGGCAAAAGGTCAATCAATCGACGCATAGCCAGCCGGGAGGCATAGGATTCAACATCCACAATAACGGGAATCAGCCCGGCAGCCTCAGCCAAGCCTTGAATGTCTTGCACTTTTTCACGCCGTGATGCCGCAATCAACACTTCAATGTCGCCCTTGGCAGATGTGCTAGGGCCTACGACACAAAAATCAAGGCTAACTTCATCTAGGGGAAAGGGGATGTATTGATTGGCTTCAGTCTGCACTTGCTGATCAAGTTCTTGATCGCTCATGCCACCGGGCAACACAATTTTTTTGGTGATAACGGCAGACGGAGGCAGCGCCATGGCCACATGTTTGGTTTTAGTGCCACTTTTTTTAATCAATCGACGCAAAGCCTCAGCCACCTCGTCAAACTTTTCTACGTTACCGTCTGCGATCCAGCCTCGTTCAAGCGGCACCATGGCACAACTTTCAAGCACCAATCCACCAGCACTGTTACGGCTTAATTCAACAAGCTTGACGCTAGAGGAACTGACATCCAAACCCAGCATCGGAGCAGGTTGACGGCTAAATAATGACCCCAAAGATAGCAACACGATCCCCTATTCAAGACAAACAGACATCGACCTTACGCTACGGCATTCTTGACCAACGGTCATAATCTTATCAGCAACATTATTACACTGAAAAAAATTTTTAGGTTTTGACCATGGTAAGGATATGGTCAATAATAAGTTGTGCATTTGGATCGTCAGATTTTGGCGCACTGCGTCGTTACAAATCGCTTATGTGGCTGGGCCACACCGCACGATTTGCGCCTAACATTGCATCTTTAACTCTGACGGCCAAATGCACAACTTATTGTTGACCATATCCTAAGCGTTTAGATACCCACCCCGATAAATGGGCGAATAAATTCGCCCCTACACAGTGGGTTATAAAAGCAGGTAGGGGCGAATTTATTCGCCCAATCCCAAATCATGCCCCGAATTGGCGTCAGTGGGGACAGATGCTATGACATTTTTGGGTGATTTTGGGGATGGTCAGATGTCATCTTTAGTGGGGTCTCAACGGTTACGCCAGGCCTGTCTTGAACACGAGCAGTGATGAATTTTGCTACCAAAAGACTAGCTACTTATGCAATGCTGGTAAGGGCTAGAGGCCAAAATGATGATCAAGTTTTTATCGTTCTCACGCTCTGGCGTGGGAACGCATCTTTGTGCCGCAGAAGCGGCGTGAAACCGAAACAGGCGTGCCAAAACTAAGGAGTCATCAGACTCCAAGACGCTGGAGCGTCTATGACTGCGTTCCCACGCTGGAGCGTAGGAACGATTAGATTAGAAATCGCTGGAGCGTGGGAACGATTAAACGATTAAAAAATATACCTGTCAATCTCCTTCAATCTTTCCAACATCATCTCCCCTATGCGCCCCACAGAAAACTGTGTGGCCGCAAACTGTTTGACTCGCTCTGCAAAACCTTTGTCTGAACCAGCCCTGCGCGCTGCATGCATTTGACTTGCAGCATGTTCCAAGTCTGGTTCAGCCCACCATGCTGCGTCCTGAGGGGTGATGTAGGGGTATTCGCCAGGCTCTACGGCACGGCGATGCCAGCGGACAGGGAAACCATTGTCAGGGTTAAGAAAATCTGTGCTGCCAGAAAAATTTGTTGCCACAACGGGTTTGCCAAATAGCATAGCCTCGGCCAAGGTTCGGCCAAATCCTTCTGAACGGTGCAAAGAGACATAAGCATCGCAAGTTTGTATCAAACCCAGCACTTCACCGCGGTCAAGCGTTTTATTTAACAGGCAAATACGATCATCCTGACCACAGGCATCCATCAGGCGCTGCCACTCTGGTGCATTGGGGTTGCTGTTCATGGTTTTTAGTACCAGACACACAGACTTGTCAAGAGCAATAAAAGCCTTTTGAAAAGCATCTATGGCTGCAAACGGGTGTTTTCTAGCCAGAGAAGAATTGAAATCAAACACATACAAAAACAAGAATGGCGCAACGGGCAAACCTAATGCGGATCGTGATGTAGGTACAGCACGGTCAACACTGGCAGCCAATGGCATCCAATGCGTTGGCACAGGTGAACGGGTGGGGGGTTGCGCAATGGCAGGTGTGAAATGGGGTGTTGGCACGGGGTATTGTGCCGAGGTAAAAACCTGTTTAGTAAATTGGGTCGCTGCCCAAATCTCATCCACCACATCAAAAGCAATATCCCAATCTTTTGGCCAAATAGGCAATTCCCAAGGCCACCATCCAATGTTGTAGCGTTGAGAAAATAATCCCTGATCAAAATAAATACGAAGCGTATCAAATGCAGTCAAACAAAATATATTGATGCGATAAGGTGCGTTTGAAATAGCCTGTAAGTAATCATCCAAAAAAATATCACACTGGCGGGTATTTTGTCCTGTGGAAATATGCACAACAGAAAATGCAATGCCCGCAGCCTGACACGCCGCAACCGCCATGCGTATATCTTCACCAATGCCTAACTCGCCACGCGCAAAACCAATCAGATTCACTCCAAAATCTTTCATGGGCGGTTGTTGCCAACGATGCTGATGCTTGTCGGCATCAGCAGGCAATTTCAGCCATTGCCATTTGGGGTCAGTCTGCACTGCACGTTGTACCCAAGCTGCCAAACCTGACACCCCTGCCTGCATTTTCAGATCAAACGCTGACTGCACATTTGGCCGAACAGACCACGCCAAAAGCCCCAAACGCGGCAGGTGTTGTGATTGCAAATAGGGCACTTCTTCCAAAAGCCAAGTGCGCCACGCTGTTGTGATGAGTGGCTGCAATTTCATCTCATGTACACCATTGGATATGAACCACAGGACATACTTGATTCGCCCCAGTGCAGTTGAAATATCAAAATGGGCATGAACATCCACCCGATGCCGCCACAGCAGTGCCATCAATACCGACAAATCAAGGTCTGGCACACCCGGTGCTGCATGTTCACAAGGTTTGTGCGGTGGAGGAAAGTTGCCAACGGGTGCATTAAGCGCTTGCAAGGTGATGCTGTCAATATGCTCAAACAAACCATACTCAGGCACAGCGCGGGCAAACATCCAGGCAATGGCATCGACCAAGCCACCTTCGGTTGTCGTGTCAAATGTTTGTGCTATGTCAGACCGGTACAGCAGCAGGTTTTTTAACATGGGGCACCAACCAAAGTACACCCCAAGTTGGGTACCGTCAAACGGCTTGCACCATGCGACAGGTTTAATGTTCTGCACTGTGCCTTGTCGCCTCTGCACACTTATATTCATGATAATTTTCCCATTTGATGTTTTACCATTTCTTTGACAACGTCATCAAATGTATCTTAATCAATAGCAGCTTATGCAATGCTGGCAAGGGCTAGAGGCCAAAATGATGATCATGTTTTTATCGTTCCCATGCTCTGAGCGTGGGAACGATTAGAAAATGACTGTCCCATTCCAAACCATTAGAAATGGCGAACCCCACTTCACCCGTGAACCGCAGCCTGTTGCAATACCTTGGATACCCACTGATTCAGGCTAACGCCACTGGCTTGTGCTGCTATAAGGGCTGCACGATGTACCTCGGGTGTCACACGGAGCATCAGCTTGCCGCTGGCCGGCTTTTGGGGTGTTTGACCAAGTTTTTCGCAGGCTTTTACATAGTCATCAACGGACTCATGAAATGCATCTTGCAGCGCATCAACTGTGATTCCATAGAACCCAACAATGTCTCGGATGCCCGCCAGCCTTCCAATAAAAATATGGTCAGCATCATCGTACTCAATCCGGGCGGTATAGCCCTTATAGGTCATCGCGTTCATCATGGTTTTACTCCAATATGGTTCAAAAATTCTCGGGCTTGCTGCACCCGATACCTTAGCGATTCTTTGCCAGTGTGTGGCCGATGGAAAAACACCTTTTGTATGGCAGACGGTTTTATCGTTCCCACGCTCCAGCGTGGGAACGCATCTTTGTGCCGCTCAAGCGGCGTGAAACCGAAACAGGCGTGCTAGAGCGCACGTGTCGTTAGACTCAAAACCAAGGGTCAATCTCGATCAGCCCCGACTGCCCAACATAATTCCGTGCACTTGAATAGCGCCGATGCTCCGGAAAATCTACATAGCCGCGTTTCACTGGATTCTGATGGATATAGTCCAACTTTTCCCGCATGACGCATTCACTGAAGATCATTTCGGCATGAGAGCCTTCCTGCCAGAACTGGTATTGTCGGTCGCACTTGTGTGCCAGTTTCGCAAATCGCAGCCGCGCCAGAAGCCACACGGCCTTTCGCTCTTCCAGCAGCTCGATGATCCGGGCGGCTGTGTAAGACTTGAAACTGCTCAGGCACTTGTCCAAACGTGGAGCCTGCGCCACGAAATGCAGGTGGTTCTCTAGAACCACATAGCCAAAAAGCTGTAAACCATCGTGCAGACGTTGATGAGTCCAGCTATCAAAGATGCTCTGTACCGCATCCGACCTGGTAAAAATAGGCAACCACTCGACAACGGTACAGGTCAGAAAATGAGGCTTATCCGGCTCCAAAATAACATAACGGCTTCTGGTCATGGCTTGGCTATGGTGTGACGGAACGCTGGAGCGTCTATGACTGCGTTCCCACGCTGGAGCGTAGGAACGATTTGAATAGCAGCTTATGCAATGCTGGCAAGGGCTAGAGGCCAAAATGATGATCATGTTTTTATCGTTCCCACGCTCCGGCGTGGGAACGCATCTTTGTGCCGCAGAAGCGGCGTGAAACCGAAACAGGCGCGTCTAAGTGCAAGGGCGTCAGACTCCAAGACGCTGAAGCGCCTATGGCTGCATTCCCACGCACAGAGCGTGGGAATGATTAGAAATTTCATGGGGTTCTCCTGTTTGGTTAATGGCTCGCTTTGCCTTTACCACTCATGGTTCGCTTATTTCAACCACCAGTTCTTGAGATTGCCGGGTGCGATTCAAAGTGATGTGGGATTCTGGGAGCGAGGGCATCTCGCCCTCGGTTGTTTCGATGGCAAGATGCCTTCGCTCCCAGGTTTTTGGCTC
>CAIYWD010000231.1 GCA_903929815.1 uncultured beta proteobacterium | reverse complement strand
TAGTAAATCAGGTGGCGGGTTTTTTAAAAAATCGAGGGTTTTCGGTCAGACACTAGTTACTCTGCCAAACGCATATTTTGGTACGTTTTGACAGCGTCACTGGCGGTTAGACCAGACGTTGATGTGCTGGAACTGGGATGTTTGATGGTATAGGCCTGCTGCTCCACCAAAGTCACCGTGCCATCCTTGTTGGTATCAGCAGGGTCAAAGCTGGTGCTTGACTCACTGTCTGAGGCAGGCTTGCCGCCACCCGGTCCCCCTGGCGGTGGACCACCCGGACCACCGCCAGGAGGTGGACCACCGCCCGGCGGTGGTCCAGATGGTTGGCCACCTTGGGCCGGTGGTTTGGGCGCGGCGGCTGTGAACTCGCTTTGCGTTACCTTGCCGTCCTGATTGGAATCCATCTTTTGGATGGCATCCTTGGCTTTTGCTGTCGCTTCGGTTTGCGAAAGGTTTTTGCCTTCGGGTGAGATATTCACGATGGCCGATGCCAAATCTGATTCTGTGATGTAGCCCTTGCTGGTGTTATCGATTTGCCTGAATGCTTGTTCAGGGTTGGGTGGCGGTGGCAAGACAGGCCTGCTTGCTGTGCTGGACAGGGGTGAAACCATGGCGATACTCTAAGTTGAAAAGGTCAAATAATTTGACCAGCGGCCATTGCAGGCACGCCGGTCTTGTGCGATTTATCGACATACTGATGGTGAACTTGACACACAATGACGGGTTAGGAATTGGCGTTGCGCACCAATCGAACGTAGTTGTCAATGCGAATGGCATCCCCCTGGGGGCCGCGGCCATTGGGGAAATCAGCCGGGTTACCCGCTTTGGGGTCGCTGCGTTGTGCGCCGGCACCATGCACGTCCAGCCACGCGCTCTGGCTGGGATCTGTCGGCGATGTCATGTAACCCATGGCTCGCCCAAATGCGATGTAAATGGCGGAGGCACCTGTGCCATCCGAAGAAATGTGAGTAGTGTTAGTCCAGTAGAAGGGATAGTCCTGCTTGCCTGCTTCGTTGGTGATGGTGGTGCAGGTGAACAGCGGATGAATCGCAGCAGAGGATGTCGTATCAGGTGAACGTGTGTAATCCACAATGGCTTGCAACTCTTTGGCATTGGGCAGACGCCAGTCGCTGTGTCCCAGGTAGTTTTCGGCATTTTTGGTTTGGGCCCAAGCGAGCGCCTCCTGCCAATTCAAGCCCTTGCCACTGTCACCCTTGGTCCACATTTGGCCGGTAGCGCGGTCAGTAATGGTGGAGTCGCCGTTGTCAACGAAATCGTTGACACCATAGGCCGCACCCCTGACAAGGCGCACGTAAAAGGTTTTCTCACCCGCGTTACCAAAGCTATTGGATAAGCCGTATCCTTTGATCCGCCCATCGGCAAAATTCACTCCAAACAGGGTTTCGTCACCGGGAAAGCCGTACTGCACAGCCATCATGGTTTTGCTCACGTAGAGATTGCTGGAGGCATACTGTGCATCAAGTAAGCGTTCTCCTGCACCCATATCACCATAGCCAAAACTGAAATAGTTCCGATCAATGAAAGGTGTCAGGGTCGCGGCCGTACTGCCAGGGCCGACATCGGTTCCCATGAAATTCATCAGTGAGTACAACTCCTTGATCGCAGGTAGTCTCCAATCGTTGTAGCCACCGTAATTGGCTGCGTTCAGGACGGCCGGTCTGGCTTGTGTCTGCGTCCAGGTCAACTTGTCTTTGGAGTCGATGGTTCCATCGCCCGTAGTGTCTGGGCTTTGCTGCCAGGTCAGGCCGGTGAGGTTGTCCTTGACTGTCAGGCCGTCGGCACTCTTGGTGTAGCTCGCTTGTTTGCCAGAATACTGAGCGTCCTGTCCGTAAAAAGGCTGACCTACAGTGGGAGCTGCAATGACGCTCGTCGCATCATAGGTGGCCGTTTGGCTTGTATCGATAACGGGTGACTTGTCGGCTAATGTGGTCACGACCGTCGTGCCAGTGGCGGTGCTGGCAGTGCTGGCTGTGGTTGTGGAATCACTGCTGCCACCGCCACAGGCAGTGAGCATCATGAGGGTTGCTGTGGCAATTGCCTTGCAGAAGTTTTGTTTGAATAGCATGGTTGGCTTTCTGGTGTTTACTGTTTGGGAGCATTCGGATGAGTGGTGGGTGCATCTTTTGGCTTGCAAGCCAGTGGCTTTCCTTCTGGTGCCCAGCAAGTTCCCTTCACGGTTCCATGCGGAGACGAAAAGCTGCATTCCTGCCCGCTGCTCAAAGACTTGCAGGCATCCATGGAAAACAATGTGGAGAAAATAGGGATAAATCTCCACAATCTCTCCACAATGGTCATGCCCAATCGCCACCAACCATGCGCATTCGATTAGTCCATACCCTGTCGCTTTTGTTACTCGCCACCGTTTTGCTGGCCGTGCTGGCTATGGGCAGTTTGATGGCATGGAACCTGCGAAATGGGTTTTCTGATTACCTTGCCAGCCGTGATGTGGAGCGCCTGGAGCAATTTGCAGCCTTTGTTTCGCAACAGGCAGAGCAAGCCAAAAGCCTTGACGCTTTGAAAACCAATGGCTGGGATTTGCGCCAATTGCTTTATCAATTTCCACGCACACAGGGCTTACTCCCTGATCGCATGATTCCACCGCCTCATGCAAACGTGCCATCCTGGTTTTCGCCAAATCCACCGCCACCACCACCGCCACCCCATGGTGTCGAGTCCTTCAGAGAACGTATTGCGATCATTACCCATGACGGCCAGCCTTTTATGGAAAACGACGTGCCCATGGGCGATGGCCCGTGGATTTTGCGTCCGGTGCAAATTCAGGGAAAAGTGGTCGCTATGGTGCGCATGCGCCAACTCAAGCCCGTCCCTGACGAAGTGGAGTCCGGATTTTTGACATCGCAATATAGGGGAATCGCCAGCGTTGCCGCTGCGTTACTGTTGCTGGCACTGATGGGTGCCTGGTGGGTGGCAGGCCGCTGGGTGCGACCGCTGCTGGCGGTTCAACTGGCCACAAAACGGATTGCCCACGGTGAGTTTGACATTCGCCTGAACTCGGTGCGATCGGATGAAATCGGGGGTGTGATGCGCAACGTCAACGCCATGGCGCACAGCCTGGCTCAGCTTGACGGCACACGGCGGCAATGGATGGCAGACATTTCACACGAACTGCGAACGCCATTGGCCGTTTTGCGCGGCGAAATTGAAGCCATCGTCGATGGTGTTCGATTGCTCAAACCCGAGGCGATGTTGTCGCTGCGCGAGGAAGTGCTGCGACTGTCTGCACTGGTCGATGACCTGCATCTGCTGGCCATGTCGGATTTGAAGGCGCTGCCCTGCTATTTTGAGGAGTTGGATGCCATTGAACTGGCTCGAATGGTTGTGCAACGCTTTGAATTGAAAGCAGCCCAACTGGGTCTCGCGCTGCGCTTTGAGTCGCCCCAGGAATCATCCCTGCTGGTGCGTGGACGGTGGAAGAATCGTCATTCAGAATTGCATGGCGAAGCCAATGGCTGCCGCTCACCCGGCAAGAGTTTTTGATGCTGCGCTTGTTGCTGGGCCGCCCTGGGCGCGTATTTTCAAGATCGCAGTTATTGGACAGCGCCAGCAGCGACCTGCGCGATGTCAGCGATCGGGCGATTGACAGCCATATCAAAAACATTCGCCGAAAAATTCAGGCCGCTGATCCTGGCTGCGAGTGCATTGTGTCGGTCTATGGCGTTGGGTATCGGTTTGATGCGCCAGAGTGAGGTCGCCCAGATGCTTCGACAAGCGCTTGTAAGTTTTGCGAAAACTACTCGGGGGTGCGTTTCAAAGTGATGTGGCTTTGCTTGAGTGCGACATCCAAATCCCCCCTAACCCCCCTTTTTCAAAGGGGGGAATGAGAACGGTTTACCTATTTGGGTAAAGCGCTGTATTTGGCCCCCCCCCTTTGAAAAAGGGGGGTTAGGGGGCAATGGCACTACTTTAAGGAATAAATCCATTGAAAACATAATATTAGCCATTGTAGGTCGAGTTAGCGAATCGTAACCCGACATGCGTCGTGCTGTTATGTCGGGTTACGCGCTACGCGCTAACCCGACCT
>CAIYWD010000230.1 GCA_903929815.1 uncultured beta proteobacterium | reverse complement strand
TTGAAACGCACCCCGAACCGTCAGTTAAACGCTTATCACTTAGTGTGCTGATCTTTGATGATCAGTTCAATTTGACGCCGACGCAAGTCAATGATGGACGCATCAATGTGGTCTGCCGTGCTGTGTGTATGGTCAGATGCACGCACCAACGTTTGAGCCGCATTGAGGCGATCGAGCGCTGATTCAAAATCAAGTTGTGCCACCCGGGATTCAGCTTCAGAACGTAATGCCTGAAGATTTTGTCCTTGTGCCGTGTGCAGTCGGGACAGCCATTGCCATGCCAGTGCATCATTTGAATGCGAAGCCACCTGCGTATAAAGCCGCTGTGTCACTTGGGACAAAACGACAGGTTGATTGAGATCAAGGGCAATTTGTGCTTGAAGCATCAATTCGGCACGTGTCACAGGGGATAGCTGACTGCCCAAACCCACAAGCTGCCCAAGCGCTTGCACCTGCTGACTAGGCAAATCATGCGCGGCCAATGCTATTTCAACACTTAATCCGTTCACTAGGCGCACGGCAGCTCGGTCAGCACTTGACACCAAAAACTGCAAACGTTGAAGGTGTCGCTTAGCCAATGTGTGCTCTCGCAAAAGACTGGCAGCCATCACGGCACCATACAAAGTACCAGCTTGTTTAGCCACTGGCTGAGTATCGTCAGCATTGGACAGCCATGCGCGCAAAGCATCAGGCCCGGAATTGGCCAACACCTTGGCGCGTGCGGTCATCATGGCGTGCAACACCGAGGGGCTATTGGCCTTAGTCACAGCAGTTTGCATAGGCAAACGCGCTTTCAAGTCGGCAATGCGCTCGGTGGTCAGGGGGTGGGTGCGCAAGTAGGTGTAGTCACCGCTATCATTCAAGATTGTGGATTGCTGCAACTTGTCAAACATGGTGACAAAACCAAAAGCATCAAAACCCGACTGCTTGATCACACCCAAACCCACGCGGTCGGCTTCACGCTCCATGTCGCGTGAAAAATTAAGCTGACTTTGCGCCGACAACGCCTGTCCGCCCACCATCAAGGTATTGCCCGCATCCCCACTGCTTTTACTCGCTACCAGTGCACCCAAAATCATGGCAACGATGACCCACGGCGTTTGCTGGTTGTTTTGGGAAATCAGACGCGAAATATGCCGCTGCGTAACGTGGCTTAACTCGTGTACCAAAACCGAAGCCAACTCGTCACGGCTGCCTACCACTGACAACAAACCCAGATGAAGCCCAAAGTAGCCACCAGGCAAAGCAAATGCATTCACGCTGCGATTGCGCATCATCAAAATTTTCCATGCAAAACGTTCGTCCAATTCCGATGTCAAATCCCCACGCTCACGCGCTGCTGACAACAGAGGCTGCCAAATGCCCTGTACATAATCATCTAGCACGGGGTCGTCCAGATAATCGGGGTCTTTGTACAGTTCACGTGCGATGCGGTCACCTAAACGGCGCTCTGCACTGCTGCTCATGTCACTGCCATCGCCCAACTGAGGCAAACCCGTCGCCGCACTGACACCTGTTGCTATTGTGAAAGTAGCTACTTGCGCTAGAGCCACCAGCGTTATAAGCATTTTTTGTTTATAAAATTGAAACCACATAAGCATCAGACCTCCCCGTCTTTTTTCTAAAACATCACCTAATTCAATGAATTGGTATCTTTTTATTCAAGATACATATACTTGTATTATTAATTGAACTGAACCAATGTAAGCGGGTAATAATAAGTTTTATACCTACTTTTGAATCGTAAGCAGTTGATTCACAACAGAACTGATACTATTTATACGTATCTAATTTATTGTCACACGCTTAACCGTTTAGACATCATGTCAAATGCCGTCATTCCCGCGAAGGCGGGAATTGTCACTGACCGCCTTAATCGGGCCATTCCGTGACCGGCATATATGAGCCATTCCGTGACCGCCGTAATCGGGCCATTTCATGACCGGCGTAATGGAGCCACTGACAGGGCATTGAACGACATCCCGAACCAATATGACA
>CAIYWD010000229.1 GCA_903929815.1 uncultured beta proteobacterium | reverse complement strand
GCAGAATTGCACCTCTTAGACATTTGAAAACCGGTCAATCTTGACCGCGTGAGGTATAACTCTGACGGCCAAATGCACAACTTAGTGTTGACCATATCCTAACGTAAAAATAACATGACAAAACTGTGGACAAAGGGTGCGTTTCAAAGTGATGTGGCTTTGCTTGGGTGCGACATCCAAATCCCCCCTACCCCCCTTTGAAAAAGGGGGGTTAGGGGGGATTTGGTTTTTGTATTGCATCACATCACTTGTCAATCGGTGCGAAATTGAATCCATTTTTTTATATAACAAATAAGCCTCTAGCGCCCGTCCAGCTTGAATAGTTAGCTATTTTTTTAATAGTAAAACAGTAGGGTAAATGTATCCCTGTTGGCTACTTTACATCGCACCCCACACCCGTATGAAATTACGAAATTATTCCGTAACAATTGTCTCGTCCGCACGAACGTTTGCACCAGATTGAAGGCGATTGGAAAGTCAACATTGTGCAATCGAACAGCAACTCAGGTAGTGCGAACACTTTTTGGTTGCGGCCAGTGGCCGCGTCAAGGTAAGTTAATGGACTGGGTGGGTTAACGGATACAAGCTACAAAATTTATAGGTGTTACACAATGATTGAAACAATGATTCCTCCCTTAAGGCTTTCAGGCCTGGAGCCTTTCACCCTGGGCGCTGTCAGTGATGACGTGGTGCAAGCCCGCTTTGTCAATATTGGCGAGCGAACCAATGTAACGGGTTCTAAAGCCTTTGCGCGAATGATTTTGAATGGCGAATTTGACACGGCTTTGAGCGTGGCGCGCCAGCAAGTCGAAAACGGCGCACAAATCATCGACATCAACATGGACGAGGCCATGTTGGACAGCGAAGCCGCCATGGTTCGATTTTTGAACCTGATGGCCTCAGAGCCTGATATTTCGCGCGTGCCGGTGATGATTGATTCGAGTAAATGGAGCGTGATTGAAGCCGGTTTGCGCTGTGTGCAAGGCAAACCTGTGGTGAACTCCATCAGCATGAAAGAAGGTGTTGAAAAATTCAAACACCAGGCCAAACTGCTTCGCCGCTACGGAGCTGCTGCCGTGGTGATGGCATTTGACGAACAGGGACAGGCCGATACTTACGATCGCAAAATCAGGATTTGTGAGCGGGCCTATCATATTTTGGTCGATGAAGTAGGCTTTCCTGCTGAAGACATTATTTTTGACCCCAACATTTTTGCCATTGCCACTGGCATTGAAGAACACAACAACTACGCGGTCGATTTCATCAACGCCACACGCTGGATCAAGTCTCATTTGCCAGGTGCAAAGGTCAGCGGCGGGGTGAGCAATGTGAGCTTTAGTTTCAGGGGCAATGACCCCGTTCGCGAAGCCATTCACACCGTGTTTTTGTACCACGCCATTGCTGCGGGCATGGACATGGGCATTGTGAATGCTGGCATGGTCGGGGTTTATGACGACCTTGATTCAGAGTTGCGCGATCGTGTGGAAGATGTGGTCTTGAACCGCCGCCCCGACGCTGCCGAACGCCTGGTTGAGATTGCCGAAAATGCCAAGGGTTCTGCCAGAGATGACAGCAAAAAACTGCAATGGCGAGGCATCGACGGCCATTCGGTGAGCGTGGAACAACGCTTGAGCCACGCCATGGTGCATGGCATCACCGATTTCATTGTTGAAGATACCGAAGAGGCTTACAGGCAAGTGTTGGCCAAAGGCGGACGCGCACTGCATGTGATTGAGGGTCCGCTCATGGCCGGCATGGGCATGGTGGGCGATTTGTTTGGTCAGGGAAAAATGTTTTTGCCGCAAGTGGTGAAAAGCGCTCGCGTCATGAAACAGGCGGTTGCGCATTTGATTGTCTATATTGAAGAAGAAAAACGCCAGGACGAAGCTGCAGGCCGTGATGTGGCGACCAAGGGAAAAATTATCATGGCCACCGTTAAGGGCGATGTGCATGACATTGGCAAAAACATCGTGACCGTGGTGCTGCAATGCAATAACTTCGATGTGATCAATATGGGTGTGATGGTGCCCTGCCATGAAATACTGGCGCGTGCCAAGGCCGAGGGCGCAGACATCATTGGGCTGTCTGGCCTCATCACCCCCAGCCTGGAAGAAATGCAGTATGTCGCCTCCGAAATGCAAAAAGACGATGACTTTCGTCTGAAGAAAATCCCTTTGCTCATTGGCGGGGCGACTACCAGCAGGGTGCATACCGCCGTCAAAATTGCACCCCATTACGATGGCCCGGTGGTCTATGTGCCCGATGCCTCGCGCAGCGTGGGGGTGGCGCAAAACCTGTTGTCGGCCAATGCGAGCGCCTACATTGCTGAATTGCAAACAGACTACGAGCAGGTGCGCACCCTGCACGCCAATAAAAAACAGGTGCAGTTGTGGCCATTAACAAAAGCACGCGCCAACAAATGGCAACCCAGCCCCTCCAACGACCGCCCTACCCCGCCCAAATTTATAGGCCGTCGTGTGTTCAAAAATTTTGACTTGAACTGCCTGGTGGACTACATCGACTGGCGGCCATTTTTCCAGACCTGGGATTTGGCGGGGTCATTTCCTGCCATTTTGAATGACCCCACCGTGGGTGCAGAGGCATCAAAAGTCTATGCCGATGCAAAGGCCATGCTTAAAAAAATCATGGCAGGCCACTGGCTCATCGCCCATGCGGTCGTGGGTTTGTACCCCGCCAACACGGTCAATGACGATGACATCGTGCTCTACACTGACGAAACCCGCAGCACGGTGGCACTCACCTGGTACGGATTGCGCCAGCAAACCCCCAAAGAAGAGATAGATGGCATCATGCGCCCCAGCAGGTGCCTAGCCGACTTTGTAGCGCCAGCTATTAAAGATATAGTGAACAATGCAATAGGGACGGGCGTTATAAGCCAAAAAGGCATACAAAATTCAGACTATGTGGGCATCTTCGCACTGACGACGGGACTTGGCATTGAAACGCAAGAATCGCATTTTTTGGCCGCCCATGACGACTACAGCGCCATCATGCTGAAAGCTTTGGCTGACCGTTTGGCCGAAGCCTTTGCAGAGTACCTGCACCATCGGGTTCGCACTGACTTATGGGGTTATGCGCCCACCGAAGCCCTGTCCACACAAGACCTGATAGCCGAAAAATACACCGGCATTCGACCTGCCCCTGGCTACCCCGCCTGCCCCGACCACAGCGTCAAACAAGAAATGTTCAAGCTACTGCAATGCAGCGACATTGGCATGACCCTGACCGAAAACATGGCCATGAACCCGGCAGCCAGCATCAGTGGCTTTTATATCAGCCACCCAGAAAGCACTTATTTCAGTGTTGGAAAAATTGGCAACGATCAACTGGAAGATATGGCCAAGCGGCGTGGCCTGGACATCCAGACGTTGCAGCGGTTATTGGCACCAAATTTGTAACGCGATACAACCGTCTCTTCGTGCTTGATCTGGCGTGATCTCAGTTCAAAAAACGCACTCAACGAATGTCCAAATGTCCAAATGTCCAAACCTCATCTGTGATGGGCACTGAGTCTGAACACTTCCACCACTTGCACCAGTTCTTGTGCCTGGGACTTTAGGCTGCTCGCTGCAGCAGCCATTTCCTCAACCAGTGCTGCATTTTGTTGTGTGACTTGATCCATTTGCGTCACGGCTTGGCCTACCTGGCTGACACCCATGCTTTGCTCATGGCTGGCCGCACTGATTTCACCCATGATGTCAGTCACACGGCGAATGCTGCTAACCACCTCGGTCATGGTGGTGCCGGCTTGCCCCACTTGTAGTGTGCCTTTTTCAACCCGTTCAACACTGGCATTGATCAACGATTTGATTTCTTTGGCGGCCTGCGCCGAGCGACCGGCCAGGCTTCGCACTTCGCTGGCCACCACGGCAAAACCTCTGCCTTGCTCACCCGCTCTTGCAGCTTCCACGGCTGCATTGAGCGCCAAAATGTTGGTCTGGAAAGCAATGCCATCGATCACACTGATGATGTCGGAGATTTTTCTGGAGGCATCGTTGATATCTTGCATGGTTTCGACGACCTGGCCGACCACTTCGCCACCCCGGATGGCGACTGTGCTGGCGCTCATGGCCAACTGGTTGGCCTGACGGGCGCTGTCAGCGTTTTGCTTGACGGTGGCACTCAGTTCCTCCATGGAAGATGCGGTTTCTTCAAGAGAACTGGCCTGACTTTCAGTACGAGCACTGAGGTCGTTGTTGCCTTGGGCAATCTGGGCGCTTGCTGCAGCGATGCTCTCTGCGCCCTGGTGTACCCTTGCGACGATGTTTGCAAAATTGTCGCGCATGATTTTGATGGCGTACAACAAGCTGGAAGTGTCATGAGGTTCAAGTCTGATGTCAACGCCAAGATCGCCATCGGCAATGTGCTGCGTGATCACCGCAGCGTAGGCGGGCTCGCCACCGAGTTGATTGAGAAGGCTGCGTGAAATCAAAAGGCCAATGGCGAACAAAATGCCGGCCAAAATAACAGCCCCCATGACAATACTCAGCGCCCGTTGTGCGATGGTGGCATCGACCGTATCAATATATACCTCACGCGGTCAAGATTGACCGGTTTTCAAATGTCTGAAAGTTGTGAGTCATGAGGGAGTTGAGTTTGGATTTATGGGTCGAAGCGAAGTCATTGATGCACTTATCGATACGGGATTTGAAATTCGCGAAATCTGGAAAATGTCGTCCATAGAGGCATTCCTTCTTGATGAATTTCCAGAGTCTTTCGAT
>CAIYWD010000228.1 GCA_903929815.1 uncultured beta proteobacterium | reverse complement strand
GGCTCGTCAGATTTGGGCGCACTGCGTCGTTACAAATCGCTTATGTGGCTGGGCCACACCGCACGATTTGCGCCTGGCATTGCATCTTTAACTCTGACGGCCAAATGCACAACTTATTGTTGACCATATCCTGAGTGGTTACTGACAGCATAACAAAGTCCCATTCAACTGAACCAGTGCCTTAACCCACCCAGAAACTTCAGCTTACTCCCTGCTTCAAAGATGCCTCAATAAAGGGGTCAAGGTCACCATCTAGAACCTTTTGGGTGGCCGATGTTTCGTAGTTGGTTCGCAAGTCCTTGATGCGGCTGTTGTCAAGCACATAACTGCGTATCTGGTGACCCCAGCCAACGTCCGTTTTGGAGTCTTCCAGTTTTTGCTGCTCTGCCTGGCGTTTGCGCATTTCATGGTCGTACAGGCGACTGCGCAAGCGTTTCCAGGCTACGTCTCGGTTGCTGTGTTGGCTGCGGCCATCCTGGCACTGCACCACAATGTTGGTGGGAATGTGCGTCAGGCGAACGGCAGAATCGGTTTTATTGATGTGCTGCCCCCCTGCCCCGCTGGCACGAAAGGTGTCAATACGCACGTCAGCAGGGTTGATGTCAATCTGAATGGAATCGTCAATTTCAGGATAAACAAAGACAGAGGCAAACGAAGTATGGCGACCGCCTGAAGAGTCAAACGGGCTTTTTCGAACCAGCCGGTGAACACCGGTTTCAGTGCGCAACAGGCCAAACGCGTAATCGCCTTCAATTTTGATGGTGGCACCCTTGATGCCTGCGGTGTCGCCAGGGGTTTCATCCTCCAGTTCGGTGTTGAATCCTTTGCGCTCGGCATAACGTAAGTATTGGCGCAGCAACATGGCAGCCCAGTCACAAGCCTCTGTGCCACCTGCGCCTGCCTGAATGTCCAAAAAGCAATTGAGTGGGTCAGCCGGATTGTTAAACATGCGACGAAATTCCAATCCTTTGATGGTGTCCTCGAGTTGCGCTGTCTCGGTTTCAATGGTGAGCAAGCTGGCATAGTCGCCATCGTCACGGCTCATTTCAAAAAGCTCCGTGTTGTCTGACAGATGGTCTTGCAAATGGGTAAGCGTCAGCACCACATCGTCAAGCAATTTTTTTTCTTTTCCCAACTCCTGGGCGCGTTTGGGGTCATTCCAGACGGTAGGGTCTTCCAGCGAAGCATGAACGGTTCTGAGTCGCTCAAATTTGGCATCGAAGTCAAAGATACCCCCGTAAATCAAAAGAGCGAGCGCTCAGGTCAGAGAGTTTGTTGCCAATAGCGTTGATGCGTTCTGCTTCCATGAGAAATAATCCTGGTGTTGTGGGTTGAGGGTAACGTGTGATTTTCTCATGAGCCAGTAGGTTTTTAACTACTCACCTACGTCATTCCCGCGCAGGCGGGAATGACGTAGGTGAATTTATTGATCGGATGTCGTTTCATTGGGAGCTGAGTAGTTAGGTATGCACCACTTATTGTTGCTCCAAAAAATCGTGGCTAATTGTCAAAAAATCAGTCAGTTACGATGTGTTATTGGAGTAATAATAAGTGGGACATCCCTTACCTTCCTGTTTAGGATATGGTCAACAATAAGTTGTGCATTTGGCCGTCAGAGTTGGGATGCAATGCTAGGCGCAAAGCGCGACGTGTGGCGAGCCACACTAGCGATTTGCAACAACGCAGTGCGCCCAAAACGGACGAGCCACATGCGGAAGTTATTGATGACCATATCCTTAGTATGGCGCAAATTCAGTGAAACGCGGGGATCCTTAGTTAATTTGCAATCTTTTTGATAGCTAACAACGCATGATGGGCGTGCGTTAGAGGCATAAAAGGCTATGCAAAATGGTCACTTGCCAAGTAGTCGCGCCAGGTAGTTTCCGGTGTGGCTGTCTGTCAGGGCGGCGAGTGTTTCAGGCGTGCCTACGCCTACCACCGTGCCGCCACCACTGCCACCCTCTAGGCCCATGTCAATCAGCCAGTCGGCAGTTTTAATGACATCCAGATTGTGCTCAATGACCACAATGGTGTTGCCGGCATCGCGCAACTGGTGCAGCACTTTAAGCAACAAGGCAATGTCGGCAAAATGCAATCCTGTGGTGGGTTCGTCCAAAATGTAGAGGGTGCGACCGGTGTCGCGTTTGGAGAGTTCCAGTGCCAGTTTGACGCGCTGGGCCTCGCCACCCGACAGTGTGGTAGCAGATTGGCCTAAGCGGATGTAGCTTAATCCCACATCCAGGAGCGTTCGCAGTTTGCGCTCAATGGTAGGCACTGCCTTGAAAAATTCATAAGCGGCTTCGACTGTCAAATCCAGAATCTGGGCAATGTTTTTACCTTTGTACATCACTTCGAGGGTTTCGCGGTTGTAGCGTTTGCCCGCACAAATGTCGCACAGCACATAGACATCGGACAAAAAGTGCATTTCAACCTTGACCACGCCATCGCCCTCGCAGGCTTCGCATCGTCCTCCGCCTGACGATTGACTGACGTTAAAGCTGAAACGCCCCGGGCCGTAACCACGTTCGCGTGCAGTGGGAACGTCGGCCATCAGTTCACGAATGGGCGTGAAAAGGCCGGTGTAGGTGGCAGGGTTGGACCGCGGGGTTCGGCCAATGGGGGATTGATCGACGTTGATGACTTTGTCAAAGTACTCAATGCCTTCAATGGCCGTGTGAGGGGCGGGTTCGTCATGCGCTTTGTAAAGCGTCTGCGCCACGGCTTTGTACAGGGTGTCATTGACCAGGGTGGATTTGCCTGAACCTGATACGCCCGTCACGCAGGTGAACAAGCCCACCGGAAACGCCACATCAATGTTTTTCAGGTTGTGGCCGATAGCTCCTATGACCTTGATGGCTTGCAATTCGCCCTGGGTGGCTTTGTGCAAGGCCTCGCGCTCGGCACGTCGCAAGGCAGCGGGGCTGGGGGCAAAACGGGAGGGTTTGGGTTTTTCAAAAACGGTCGGTGCATTGACACAGGGCAGCCAGACCGTGCGCTTTTTGGGCACTTCAATGCTCAAGGTGTGCGCCAGATATTGACCGGTGAGCGATGCTGTATTGGCTTTGATTTCATCAAACGTGCCTTGTGCCGTGACATACCCGCCATGCACGCCCGCCCCCGGCCCCAGGTCAATGATGTGATCGGCGGCGCGCATCATGTCTTCGTCGTGTTCTACCACCAGAACACTGTTGCCAATGTCTCGCAGGTGTTTGAGGGTGTCAATCAGTCTTGCGTTGTCTCGCTGGTGCAGACCAATGCTGGGTTCATCGAGCACATACATCACGCCCGTCAAGCCTGAACCGATTTGGCTGGCCAGTCGAATGCGTTGAGATTCTCCGCCGCTCAACGTCTCGGCACTGCGATCCAGGCTCAGGTAAGGCAGGCCAACGTCGTTCAAAAACTTCAGGCGAAGGTTGATTTCACGAACGATTCTGGCCGCAATGTCGCCTTTGACACCGTGCATGTGAAGGGTATTGAAGTAGGCCAGGCACTCGGCAAGTGTGTAGCGGTTCAGTTCAAAAATGGCACGCGCCTGATCGCCCTCACCTATTTTGACGTGACGTGCTTCCAGGCGTAAACGGCTGCCACCACACTCGGGACAAGGTGCTGTGCTGCGCAATGCGGCCAGAGTTTCTCGCACGGCGGTTGAATCCGTTTCCTGATAGCGGCGCTGCATGTTGGGGATAATGCCCTCAAACGGGTGTTTTTTGCTGGTCTTTTTCCCGCCACCACCTGACACCATAACGTCATTAAACCGGATATCTTCTTCGCCAGAACCGTACAACACGACCTGTTTAACTTTTGCGGGCAAGTCTTCAAAGGCTTGTTCAATGTCAAACCGATAGTGAGCTGCCAGACTTTCCAGCAGGGCAAAGTAAAACGAGTTGCGTTGGTCCCAGCCTTTGATGGCACCGCTGGCCAAGCTCAGTGCAGGAAAAGCCACTACTCGTGACGGGTCAAAAAACACATGAATGCCCAGGCCATCGCAGACAGGACAGGCGCCTGTGGGGGAATTGAACGAAAACAGTCGAGGTGTCAGTTCAGCCACAGAATAGGTGCAAAAAGGGCAGCCAAATTTGGCATTAAATAAGTGCTCTTTTGGCTTGGAACGCACGTCCCCATTGCATAGTACGCTATCAATTTCGAGGGCAATGGCGCGACCATTGGCCAGCCGTAAAGCAGCCTCAAAACTTTCGGCCAGACGCTGTCTCAAGGCATCGACTTCAGCATAAGTTGTGCTGGCCTCTGGGGCTTGGTCGCCTTGGGGTGGGTGGCGTACCTTGATGCGGTCAATCACCACGTCGATGTCGTGTTTCTCTGTTTTCTTCAGCGCTGGCAGTTGATCAACTTCAAAGGTTTGACCATTGACGCGAAAACGAACATAGCCTTGGGCTTGCAGATCGGCAAACACATTGGCAAATTCGCCCTTTTTCTCGCGAGCGATGGGTGCAAGAATCATCAGCTTGGTGTCGACTGGCAGCGCCAGCACGGCATCGACCATCTGGCTCACGCTTTGGGCTTGCAGTGGCAACTGATGTTCTTTGCAAAACGGCGTTCCGGCACGGGCAAACAACAGTCGCAGGTAGTCGTGAATTTCGGTAACTGTGCCCACGGTGGAGCGCGGGTTGTGGCTGGTGGCTTTTTGCTCGATGGAGATGGCAGGCGACAGGCCTTCAATCACATCGACATCAGGCTTGTCCATGATTTGCAAGAACTGACGTGCGTAAGTCGAGAGGCTCTCGACATAGCGGCGCTGGCCTTCGGCGTACAGCGTGTCAAACGCCAGGCTTGATTTTCCAGATCCGCTCAAGCCGGTGATGACCACCAACTGGTTGCGTGGAATATCAAGGTCAATATTTTTCAGGTTATGGGTGCGAGCACCGCGAATACTGATGGTGTGTGTGGACATGGGTGGGCAGGGAGACACTGGTTCACTTGAGTGATGATTATCCTGGATTCCTCAGTTGAACGCGCCCGAGTGGGCTACTCGCGGCGCGTCTGGGTAGGCCGCGACGACGACGCAGGCTACTGCCTGCTAGGAGGAGCAACACCCCCAGACGCATCGCCAGTAGCTCAATCGGGTGCGTAGCGCTCTCACCCAAAGGGTGAACTCCATCGAAGTAACAAATATCAATGTTCATAACGATTT
>CAIYWD010000227.1 GCA_903929815.1 uncultured beta proteobacterium | reverse complement strand
TAGCTAGTTTTTTGATAGTAAAAAAAGGCGAACACATTCGTCAAACTCGTCTTCTTGTATTCGGCCAGGTTGGCTGCTCCGCATCACTTTGAATCGCACCCCCCCTGTCAGTACCGTTTGATTTTGGCTTGACCCTCTTCAAAGGGTGGTGTCAGACATTGCTGATGGCGCGAACTTCTTCCATGCTGGTGTAGCCTGTCAGAACCTTGCCAATACCATCTTGGCGCAGGGTGCGAAACTGGCCTGATGCAAAGGCTTCTGTTTGTATTTGTTCTGAGCGTGCGCCGGTCTGAATCAGGCGGCGCACACCAGGGGTCACACGCAAAAGCTCATGCAAACCCACACGACCAGCCATGCCGGTGCCCATGCACTGTTTGCACCCCGGTGCGCTATAGACATTCAGCCCACCCTGCTGCCCATATTGGGTCGTCCACTGTGCCAGCACTTCATCGCGACCGGGCCGCAAATTTTCAGGGAAAGCATGCAAATAATCGCTCATCAACTCGTCGATGTAGCTTTCGCTGGCGGGATCCACCGTTTTGCAGGCGGTACATAACTTGCGCGCAAGCCGCTGTGCCAGCACCGCTAAAAGTGAATCTGCAAAATTAAAGGGGTCCATCCCCATGTCTGTCAGCCGAGTGACCGTCTCAGCAGCGCTGTTAGTGTGCAAAGTGGATAGCAACAAATGCCCCGTCAGAGAGGCTTCAATCGCAATTTGGGCGGTTTCGGCATCGCGGATTTCGCCCACCATAATGATGTCAGGGTCAGCACGCAAAAAAGATCGCAGGGCCTTGGCAAAAGTCCAGCCAATTTTGGGATTGACCTGAACCTGACGCAATTCGGGTTGGGTAATTTCAACAGGGTCTTCGGCCGTCCAGATTTTGCGCTCGGGTGTGTTGAGAAAACCCAGTACCGAATGCAAGGTGGTTGTTTTGCCAGAACCCGTCGGCCCCACACACAGCACCATGCCATAAGGACGGCTCACAGCATCGCGCAATTGTGCGAAGTTGGACTCTGTCAGTCCCAGCTTGTCCATGGCGATGGGTTTGCTTGATGTAAGAAGCCGCATCACCACATCTTCCAGACCGTTGGCCGTGGGAATGGTGGCAATGCGCAATTCAAGGCGGTGACGGGCCGAAAATTTGCTAAAGTCGATTTTCCCATCCTGCGGTTTTCGATGCTCTGAAATGTCAAGGTTGGCCATGATTTTCAGGCGTGCCACCAAGGCTGACCGGTAGGTGTGGGGTAGTTCCAGATAAGGTGCAAGTATTCCGTCTTTGCGAAACCGAATACGTACCTTGGCCCTGTGTGGCTGCACTTCCACATGAATATCAGAGGCGCCGCGCATGCTGGCTTCAATGATCATGGTGTTGATCAAACGCACCAAAGTATTGTCAGACTGCTCAATTTGTGTTTCGGTCTCTTCTACAGTGCTGATCAGTTCCATCGATTCGAGCAATTCGCTGGAACTGGCATGTGTTTCAGGCTTACCACTCAAACCTGGCAAATCTTCGCTGATATAGCTATGGTGAAGTCCGAATTTCTCGTAAGTATCGCGAATGGCTTGCTGAATTTGCAGTTCGTCACCCAAGGTGGCAATCACGCGGCCCTGTACTAAAAATTCCAGTTCTTCAATGGTTTTGCGCAGCGTAGGATCCACTGCAGCCACGACTGTCAAGGTATTGCGCGACATCAACGGCATCACCTGAAGGCGTTGTGCGACTGACATGGAAATTTTTTTCAGCGCTTCTGCCTCGATGGGAAATTTGATGACATCGACCACGGGGTAACCCATCTTGCGCGCCAAAGCGGTGTTGAGGTCACGCCGTGTCAAAAAGCCCATGTTGACCAGTAACTGCCCCAAGGGCACAGAGCGATCAATCTTCTGCCTTTCAAGAGCCAACTGCAACTGATTCTCGTCAATATATCCCAGCCGAGTGAGGGCTTCTCCCACCCGAATCATCGGCATCTTGGACTGCTGGTCAAGAGCCAGCATCAACTGGTCAGGTTGTACCACTGCAGCATCAACAAGATAATCGCCAATTTTTCGGTTGCGTCGGGCACTTTGTTCATCGGCAGCTTGCTGAACTTGCATCGGTGTAACGCTGTGTTGATCGACTAGCATCTGCCCGATGTGGTGGCCCAAAGTTATCTGAACAAATGCACTGCTCGGAATGAAAACCGGTTGAACCGTGCCTTGATCCCCTAGTGGGGTAAAGACAAACACACCATAATCGGTTTCAACGTAGCCCACCGTCTTCCCTGACAACCTGCTTCCGTTTTCCAAGTGCAGGTGGTACTCTACGACAGTGCGATAGGCAAACATATCGGCAAACTTCTCATGGGTAACAATTTCTTGAGGGTGAATGGACTTGGTCAGCATCAAGCGCCGAAACTGCGCAAACGCAATGGTCACAGGTGTAGGTATCTTGCTGTTCTCTAACTTGATTAACACCGCTTTATCGGTCGGTGACATAGACATCAAAATGCAACGACGAACCGTTCCATTGATGCCCTCTAGTTCGCATTCCTGCGGCTCTCGCCACGGTGTTGCCTGGTTGTAAATGGCATAAGGTGGTGTGGGCCAGCAAAATTCAGGTTCTATTTCCGGTGCATTAGGCTGCACACGTTTCTCTGGCAAGTGCAATGCATCTGAAGGTGACACACGGACCGGAGGAACAACAGATTTCATCATCAATGCATCAGAGTAAAAAAATTATCATCACAGTTTCGCTGCCCATCTCCCAAGGCATATCTAATACCCATATCATCCTGGATTCCTCAGTTGAACGTGCCCGAGTGGGCTACTGGCGGCGCATCAGGGTAGGCGTGACGACGCTGCAGGCTACTGCCTGCAAGGAGGAACAACACCCCCAGACGAGTCGCTTGTAGCTCAATCGGGTGCGTAGCGCTCTCACCCAAAGGGTGAACTCCATCGAAGTAACAAATATCAATTTTCATAACGGTTTAGTGAAGATAATAAGCGGTCAACTGAGGAATCTGGGATCATGCCTGAAATTGCAATGAAGAAGGATATACAGCACATGCAGTGTGTTCATGTGTTATTGCTGTTGGCACGCACTTCTTCGATGCTGGTATGACCTGACAGAACTTTGCCAATACCATCCTGGCGCAATGTCCGAAACTCACCAGATGCAAAGGCTTCCCTCTGAATCATCTCAGAGCGAGCGCCGGTCTGAATCAGGTGGCGCATGCCTGGTGTCACGCGCAACAATTCATGCAAACCAATCCGCCCTGACATACCAGTGCCCAGGCACTGTTTACACCCCGATGCACTGTAATGTCCAAGCCGGCCATGCTGGGCGTATTGGCTTATCCAATCTGCCAAAACTTTGTCACGTGGAAGCATTAAATCGGGTGGAAAAGCATGCAAATAGTCGATCATCAGCTCGTCAATATAGCCTTCGCTGGCAGGCACCACCTTGCGGCAGGCTTTACACCATGTGCGCGCCAGTCGCTGCGCGAGCACAGCCAGTATTGAATCTGCAAAATTAAAGGGGTCCATGCCCATATCGATGAGCCGTGTCACTGTCTCAGCAGAACTGTTGGTATGCAAAGTTGATAGCACCATGTGCCCTGTTAGAGAGGCTTCAATGGCAATTCTGGCGGTTTCGTTGTCACGAATTTCACCTACCATGATGATGTCGGGGTCAGCCCGTAAGAACGCTCGCAAAGCCTTGGCAAAAGTCAAGTCAATTTTGGGATTAATTTGAACCTGACACAGGCCAGCTTGGGTGATTTCAACGGGGTCTTCGGCAGTCCAAATTTTGCGATCAGGTGTGTTGAGATAACTCAGAACAGAATGCAAAGTGGTGGTTTTTCCAGACCCAGTAGGCCCTACACACAGTACCATTCCATAAGGACGGCTCACCGCATTTTGCAATTGCAAATAATTCAGCTCAGTCAGGCCGATCTTTTCCATGGCGATGGGTTTGCTCGATGCCAGCAGCCGCAACACCACATTCTCCAGACCGTGGTTCGTCGGAATGGTGGCAATGCGCAATTCAAGACGATGACGTGCTGAGAATTTACTGAATTCAATTTTGCCATCTTGTGGTTTGCGACGCTCTGAAATATCGAGGTCAGCCATAATTTTTAGTCGCGCGACCAAGGCAGTGCGGTAAGTGTGGGGCAGTTCCACGTGGAGTGAGAGTACCCCGTCTTTACGAAACCGAATACGCACCTTCGCCTTTTGTGGCTGCGATTCCACATGAATATCTGACACGCCGCTTTCCCAAGCCTCAATGATCATGGTGTTGATCAAGCGCACCAAGGTGTTGTCCGACTGCTCAATCTGCTTTTCATCATCTTCGACAATGTCGTTTTGCTCCATGGATTCCAGCAACTCGCTGGAACTGGCATGTGCATTGGAATTGTCAGGATTGTCAAGCTCCCCTGCCAAATTTGTGGCTTGCAGTACAAATTTTTCGTATGAATCGCGAATGGCTTTCTGAATTTCCAGCTTGTCGCCCAAGGTCATTTTCACGCGGCCACGCACCAAAAATTCAAGTTCTCGAACCGTATCGCGAGACGTGGGATCGACAGCGGCCACTACTGTGATGTTATTGCGCGACATCAACGGAATCACATTCAGGCGCAGTGCAGTGGACATGGATATTTTTTGAAGTGCATCCACCTCAATAGGAAACCGGGTCACGTCCACCACAGGGTAGCCCATCTTGCTGGCCAGTGCGGTGTTGAGTTCACGACATGTCAAAAAACCCATATTGACCAGTAACTGCCCCAAGGGTACAGAACGATCCATCTTTTGCATCTCAAAAGCCTTCTTTAACTGATCTTCGTCGATGTAACCCAACCGGGTCAATGCCTCACCCATACGCACGATGGGTGTCTTGGACTGCTTATCGAGCGCCAGTATGAGTTGGTGTGGCTCAACCACAATTGCATCTGCATGGCAATCGTCGAGATGAAGAGTTTTTGATGGACTAGGCGCAACTTGCAGCATATTTACGGACATTCCCACCCATTAAAATGATTAAATGTAACTAAAGTTTCGGCGTTCAAAAATTTGAAATAAATAAATGATTTATAATGACAAAATGGCTATTTTAACTGGTAAAATTGGTGTCTTGCCAACATCCTTTAACGAGAGTAAAAGCCACGATGAATCACGACACAAATACC
>CAIYWD010000226.1 GCA_903929815.1 uncultured beta proteobacterium | reverse complement strand
GATTTTGGGGGAAGTGGTTGTTTTAGGCGGAATTTGTGGTGTTGCTATAGATTTATCGTATTTTTGGCAAAATCTTCGTTTTCAAAAACATGCATAAATCGTTGATACGCAAATACAAATATGGTTTTCGGCCAGACACTAAGTAGTCATCCATGCCGCTGTCCAAACACCGCTGGGCTTCACCTTGCATGGCATCGGCAGTCACGGCAATGATGGGCTTGCGTAGTTCCGATCCTTCTTCCATGCGAATAAAAGCAGTCAACTCAAAGCCGTTCATCAAGGGCATCTGGCAATCGGTCAGTAACAGTGCAAAACGGCCGCTTCGCCATTTTTCAAGAGCAATCACGCCATCTTCGGCCACCTCCGCCGCGTAACCCAACAGGCGCAGTTGTGCGCCCATCACATCGCGGTTGGTTTCATTGTCTTCGGCGAGCAAAATCAATGTGCCACTGGCCTGAGCCTGTGCAATGCTTTGCACCGGTTTATTGGGAAGTGAGCTACGACCAAGAGTGCCAATGTGCTTTTGGCCCAATGGTGCGACCAACAAGGGTAACTCCAGCGTAAATTCAGAGCCTTGAAACATGGTGCTGTACACCAGTATCTGACCGCCCATCAGCCGAGCCAGTTGCATGCTGATGGACAGACCCAAACCCGTACCACCATGTTGGCGCGATGTGCTGGCATCAGCCTGGGTAAAAGGTTGAAACAAACGGTGGACCACCTCGTCGCTCATGCCTATGCCGTTGTCGATGACACGCAGACGAACACCGGGTTCGCCGCTGGCAAGTCGGCAGGGTTCTACACGCAAGGTCACCAGACCGGGGCGGTCGGCTTTGTTGCGAGTGAACTTGATGGCGTTACCCGTCAGGTTCAACAACACCTGGCGCAAGCGTAAAGGGTCAGAATAGACCCATTGCGGTAGATCATGATCAATCCACAAGGACAGACCAATGGATTTGGCTTGGGCGGTGATCGTCATCAGTTGCACCACTTCCTGGACTACCAGGTGCAAAGGCGTGGCAATATGTTCAACGGTGAGTTTTCCGGCTTCAATTTTGGAATAATCCAAAATGTCATTGATGATGCCAAGCAAGGCCAGTGAGGACTGGTGGATGGTGTTGAGCATACGGTGCTGTTTGTGGTTCAGATCGGTTTGCTGCAAGAGATCAACCATGCCTATCACACCGTTCATGGGAGTGCGAATTTCATGGCTCATGTTGGCCAGAAACTCTGATTTGGAGATGTTCGCAGCAAGGGCTGCGTGCTCTGCACGTTTGAGATCTGAAATATCGTCACATACGCACACCCGCCCCACCACGGTGTCGCCAATCATTTGAGGCCCCGACGTTCGCCTAAACGCCCGACCGTCAGACAGTTCGATGATGTCATCGGTTTGCGCGTTGGGGTTGTCAAACAAAAACTTCACACCAGCCAGAAACTGGTCTGGATGCAGTGTTTGTGTGGCTATAAAAGCGAACCATTCATCAGCGCGTGGCACGCCCACTAACTCAGGCGGTATGTTCCAAAGTGCAACAAAGTGCTTGTTATAGCGGATGATGCACCCATCAATGCCCACGACCAGAATACCGCGGTCGGTCGAGTCGATCGTGGCATTGAGCAATGACAGTGACGACAGCAGCGTTTACTGATCCAGTTTGCTCTGGTGAATGTCGCGTGCCATTCCAATCAGTTTGATATGGCCAGTGGTCCCGTCCTGAATGCGCGAACCATTGGCACTGGACCACATGTAGCTGCCGTCTTTGCGGCGTACACGGTACTCGATATCGTTCACGCTGGCGCCAGTTTCGAGGAGGTTCTGTACGGCAACCCAACACACGGGAACATCCTCAGTGTGAATGAAAAGGGTAAACAACTGACCTATGACTTCGTTTACATCATGACCAATTGATGTTGTCCATTGTGACGAAACATAGTCAAACAACCCGTCTGGCGTGATCGTGAACAGCACGTCACTGAGATTTTCGATCAGCGTCATGTAGTGCTGGCGACTGAGGCGTAACTTGTCTTCCATCTGTTTTTGCCCCGTCACGTCAGTGCGAACAGCGATATACCTGATCGGAACACCCTTTTCGTCCATGAAAGCCCGCACAGTGGTATCGACCCAGAACAGATGACCGTCTTTGGCGCGGTTGCAGACTGTGGCTCTCCATACCTCACCCTGCCTGACGGTGTCCATCATGGCCTTGAAAAAACCATCTGGGTGGTGTCCGGAATGCACCAGTTCGTGGGTTTGGCCCAGAAACTCGTCAGTGGTGTAGCCGCTGATTTCAGTGAACTTGTCGTTGCCGTAGAGGATGCGACCATGAGGATCGGTGATGGTCACAATGGCATGAAGGTCAAACACCCGCTTTTGCTGTTGCAGCTCATGCAAGGCGCGCTGGGCTACCGCAGCGTTCTGTTCCAACGCAAGTGCTGCAAGTGCTGAGGCTTCCATGTTTTTGCGTGCAGTCATGTTGCTCATGAATAAGGTGCAGCGTGGTCCCATTTTTCACCAAACTAATGCGGCTAACTTCTAACTGCGCCCAAAACAGCGTGCCGTCGCTCTTTTGCATGCGCAATTCACATGACTGTGCCGCATCACCATATAAGAATCGCCGACGCATCTGGTAAAAAATGTCTTGGTCGTCAAAGCTGATGAACTGGGTCAGGACTTGACCATGCAACTGATCGCGGGGGATTCCCAACAGCGTCGCTGTAGTCAGGTTGGCATTCAGAATCTGCCAGTCCTCATTGAGTGTGCAATAACCCACAGGAGCCATGTCATACAGATCGGAGTAACGATTTCTGGACTTTTCCAGCTCTGTATTTAATCTGTGCAGTTCTTCGTTTTGCAATTGCAGTTCAATCTGGTGTACCTGCAATTCATGCACCAAACGCTGGGTGTCTTGGGATGAAAGGTTGTCGGTGAACGCCGTCAGGCCTGCCTCACCGTGATGGTGACAACGCTCCAACGCAAGTTGGCGCAACTTGAGCGCGTCATCAAATAAAGGTAAGTGTTGATTGTTCATACGGCTTAAACGGTTACGAATAACGTCAGTTTGAAATACTCATCTTGCAGGCAGCCACACCGTCACCGTCGTGCCAACGCCGTATTCGCTACTCAGTTTCACAGTGCCTCCATGACACTCGACGATTTCATGAACGATGCTCATGCCCAGGCCGGTTCCCGGAATTTTTCCTGATGCGTCGGCTCGGTAAAAGCGCTCAAATACGCGCCCGAGTTGCTCTTGTGTCATGCCAATGCCGTGATCGCTGATGCGAATGCCGACCCTTGGAGGAATGTCACCGTTTTGAGGCGACTCGACCAGTTCAATGTGTACATCACCACCTGCTGGCGAGTATTTGTAGGCATTGGACAAAATGTTCAAAATTGCCTGTTGCGCCTTTTTATGATCGGCCAGGACAGTCAACGGTGTATCAGCGGCCATCAGAATGGGCGCTGATCGCCCTGCAGGCAGTTTGAACTCTCGTACCACTTCACAGACAAGGTCTTGCACCGACACGTTTTCAAAGACAAAATCCTTGCCACGGCGCGCTTCGATGCGGGACAAATCCAGCAGTTCATTGAGGATGGAGGCCATCAGCCCGGACTGACGGTAAATAATGCCAAGCATCTCTTTTGTGTCCAAGGCATCTATATCCTGTGACATCAACACTTCGGCAAAACCATAGATGCTGACCATGGGCGTTCTCAACTCGTGCGCTGCGGTGGATAAGAATTCGCTCTTCATCCTGTCCACCTCGGTTTCACGAGTCACGTCACGTACATACAAAATGCGTGACACACTCGAAGACTGACTGTGGATACCGACCATCTGCAACACAATGGGGCGAGGAATTTTCAACTCAAGGATTTGTGGTTTCAAGGGCGCTCCAAATTCCTGGAAGTAAGAAGCAATGCCAATAAAGGCAGCTTTGGATTCGCATCGTTGGCTGAGTTCTGTGTTCAAGACGGACTCTTCATAGCCAACCACATCGTTTGGTTCGATGCCAGTCATGGCAAAAAACGCAGGATTGACAAACCTGACCCTGGCATCCGACGAAAAAGCGACGAACCCGTCCGGGCTTAAGGTAAAGAGTGCGTTGAGTTGTGCATTTTGGTCTTCTAGCGTATTGCTTGTGACTTGCAACTGAGCGGTCTGCTCACGAACCTTGCGCTGAACAACAGCAGTTTTTCCGGTCGCCACCAACAACAATACTTGCAGCAAAACCGCCAGCGCCAAGCCACCCGCCCCCACCAAAAGCGTAGCCCAATGGCTGCGTTGCGCCAAAAACTGCGCCGTTGGAAAAACGCTCAACCGCCACGGCCTATCTGCCATGGTGAGTTCTTTTTGCCAAAGGTAGTCACCTTTTCGCGGGCTGACTGATGCGTTCGAATGATAAAGAAGCGACTGATCCGGCGGTACTGTCGCATCGTCAACGCGAAAAACCAATTCCGGGATTGATGCAGCGTGGGTGGCAATTTCCACCATTTGATCAACCTTGATCACACCCACGGCGAAACCCGTCAGCACAATCTTGTTTGTGTCAGCGTATTGCCTCCTGTCGTATGCAGGGTGCAAAAGCAATACGCCAATACGTTTTTTATTTTCCTGAACCAATTGCAACGGAGCAGTGACGGCCGGGGCAGCGGACAGTTTGGCGTGATCGATCGCTTTGTGGCGAACTGCATCTGAGTAAATGTCATAGCCGATGGCAGGCCGATTGCCCTCTAGCGGTGCGATCAATCCAACCGGAACATAGTCGGGCCGATTGGCAGCGCGAATCAGGCGGCGATGGCTGTCTCTCTCCTTGATCTCAAACCCACTGACTTCTGCTCGGTGAGCCATCTCGCGCTCGAACGCCAGGCGTTGGGGTGCGAGCACATAAGGATTAATGCTTAGGGCAAAAATATCCGGGTTGTCCTGGAGTGTGATTCGGGTGAAGTACTCAAACTGGGAGTAATTCATGTCGGGTGTGACTTCGAACAGTCGACGAAGCGCCGAAAGTGCTTCCTGGTGCGCAATCAATCGTTGTTCAAGACGTTGAGCCAGGGCTTCACCATGGCGGCTGATGTCTAGTTTTTCCTGTGAGCGTTCCCACTTTGCAGACACAATAAAAGCACCACCCACCAGCCCCAGAGCAATCAACATGGGCAATATCAAAGTCATCAACCGACCGCGCCACAGTGCTTGCGGATGGTGAAAAATGGCCAAACTCAGCGGCATGACAACCAAAACCCCCATCATGTCGCCAAACCACCAGTTCCACCACGCATACAAACAACCAGCGCCAGGAACCAATTGTGCCCAGTAAAGCAGCGGCACGGCTATGCTGGAAGCAATCAAACAGGCGAATGGGCCAGCCAGCGCGAGGCAGCGAACAATGGTGCGCTCTTCTTCCAGCGTTCGCCAACCGTCCTTGACACCATGCACCACCAGCCATCGTGCCGCTAGTGCCTGAAGTGTGCAAGCTGTGGCGATGCCCATGCCCAGCGCTGCGCCGCGCCAACTCAGGTCGCCATGCGACCAGGCAATGTTCACGTTGAGAGCCAATGAACCGACCCAGATCGCAGGCCAGGAACGCTTGCCAGACCACAAAAGAAAGGCCACGGCAAAGCCCGCAGCCGGAAAAATCGGGCTGGCATAACCAGGACCAATGGCAAAGTTAATACCAAGGATACCCAGTGCCAGATAGACCATGGAAGCGACACATAGCATGGCGACAAATTTTCCCGGACTGACGGGGGCTTCTATTTGAACGTTATTCATAAGTGATTCATCATAAGTTTTTTACCTGATAATTTCAAAAAACGTAGCACTCAACGCAATACCAGAGCGCGTTAGAACCGAATTGGGTACAAATTTTGACGTAGAAAACTTTCAGTTAAGCGGTTAGGATATGGTCAACAATAAGTTGTGCATTTGGCCGTCAGATTTAAAGATGCAATGCCAGGCGCACACCGTGCGGTGTGGCCCAGCCACATAATCGATTTGTAACGACGCAGTGCGCCCAAATCTGACGAGCCAAATGTACAACTTATTATTGACCCTATCCTAAGCTGTAACCGGGTGCGTTTCAAAGTGATGTGGTGACTGCCATGTCTGATCTAAGTTGCAAAAATCATAGCAAACTATGCAAGTGGGACGGGCGTTAGATGCCGATTTCTTAACATAAAATATCGCAAAAAATCATAGCATCATTCCTG
>CAIYWD010000225.1 GCA_903929815.1 uncultured beta proteobacterium | reverse complement strand
GAAACACCCGAGGGCGAGACGCCCTCGCTCCCAGAATCCCACATCACTTTGAATCGCACCCGGCAATCTCAAGAACTGGGGGTTGAAATAAGCGAACCGTGAGATATGACTTTAAAACATTGTTGACCATATCCTTAGACCCCACCATCGTCATTCCCGCGAAGTTTGTACACTGGTAAACCAACATGCACTGGATTCCCGCCTTCTCGGGAATGACAGCATTTGACATGAGGTCTAAACGGTTACGATAATTTCGTTCGGGTTTAACTTGGGTGGATTGATCTCTACCCCCGTTGCTTTGTTGAACGAAGGTAATAATCCAGGCTTTATTTTTTTAATGAACATACTCTATAGGTATATTTTGTGAACACTACCTACATCACCGCCCGTTCGTCTTTGTCTTCGCCCTCTGCTGTATTGCGAAAAATTTTCGGTTCTTTATGCCGTGGTTGTTGCGATGCCGAGTATCTTGATTCTTCATGCACCACTGTGGTGGGGATATCCGGTTTGACTCAAACCGTCCCTGTGCTTAGGCGAATTTTGCGCGTTGTTGATTTGTCTCGCTTGCTGCTGGTTCATGAGAAGGCTGATCTTCTTTTGGCTTTTGATGCCGAGACTTCCCAAATCACCGCTTTCGCCGCCGAACCAGGCCAGCCTCCCTGTCCGTTGGAATTTGACGCAGAAATCAATGACTTGGTGGCTTCCTTGTGCTGTGAGTCTGCACAATGGG
The DNA here is from genome assembly GCA_903929815.1 of uncultured beta proteobacterium. Classification (GTDB taxonomy): domain Bacteria; phylum Pseudomonadota; class Gammaproteobacteria; order Burkholderiales; family Burkholderiaceae_C; genus Rhodoferax. Next base: position 4,682 of record CAIYWD010000225.1, on the reverse strand, counting down.
CGGGCACACTAGACAACGAAGGTCAGCATATTCTTGACCCTCGCAACCCTATGCCAGGCCCTCATTTTGGGGTGAACTTGCTCGTCGGTGACCGCATTGGCTTTGATTTCCCCCTGCAAACAACCCCCAAGAGCGTGGTCGATGCCTTGGGGCGCGGCAGTTTTCGCAGTCATGCGGCCACTCAGGTTCTCGCTACGCGGTGGGATCTTCGGCAGGAAGAAAACGGTTTTCCGGCCAACCGTCAGTTTTATCTGACTGAAGGAGGACGGCAGTTTTTTTATTCGGGTTGGACGGGGGATGATCTTCTTCATGCTCAAACGGTTCACAGTCCCAATGCCACCCGCATTTTGATGACCACCCGCTGTGGTATGGATGTTCAACGTGACATTTTTCTGGCAGCCCAAGAGCCAGGCCTTCCCCTGGCTTGCGAAATTCAACAGATCACCTTGAAAAACTGCAGCACTTCGCCTAGGCATCTTCGTCTGGTTTATACGGGCATGTTTGGCCCCTCCAAACCCGGGGCACTGATGGAAGATGTTTTGTACAGCAACATCATCATGCAAGCCGGAATGCTTCGTCATGAAGATGGTTCAGTGTTGGCGCTGGCCCCCGATTACCATCCTCTGCAAGACAGGGACGACATCCGGTTTGTGGCACTGACGGTTCACGGCAGGGGAGGGCGCGTGCGTGAGTTTGGAACGGATTACCGTGAATTTGTGGGTCAGGGGACTTTGGAGCACCCCGATGGCGTGGGTCGATTGTCCAATAGCTTGTCTCGCAAAGGGCCTGGTTTTTTTGCCTTGGCTACTCCCCTATTTTTAGAGCCTGGCGAGTCCATCACCCTGCTGAGTTTTACAGGGCTGGTTTCAGCCAGAGGAACTCCCAACTTTGGAACACACAGCTTGGCCGAACAGGTCACGGCTTTGCTGGCGCGCTACGATGGCCAAGAAGCTGTGGTGCAGGCCATGCAAAACAAAGAACAAGCCCTTGAACGCCACAGTGCTTACCTGCGTTTTGGGACCAACAACACGCATTTCAATGCCTGGGCGAACCGTAACCTGCCTTTTCAGGTTTTCTATCAAACGTTTGTCAGCCGTTCTTTTGACCAGACCCAGAAAGGTTACCGTGAAATTGGGTTTCGTGAAGTGCAAGACCTTTTTGCGAGCATGGCACCGTTTTGTGCCGAAGGGCGCTCAGACTTTATCGAAGGATTGTTGGGTCAATGGGCAGCGCAGGTGCATGGGTTTGGGTTTGCCAATCATAATTTTTACTGGGAGGGCAAAGAACCAGGGCTTTGGTCTGATGATGCTCTGTGGCTGGTTCAAGCTGTGGCCAAATATGTCCATTTAACCGGTCGCATCGACTTTCTTGACCGGTCTTTTTCCATTGCAGGCAGCCACGGGTTGTCACGCCCGCTTTTTGAGACGCTGCAAGCCATCGTTCACTATTCAGGTCGTGTCTCGGTCGGTCGCCACGGTTTGCCATTGCTTGACAGGGCAGACTGGAACGATTGCCTCAAGGTGGACAAGGTCTTTCCCGATGGAGCAGCCAAGCAGGCCGCCTGGGAGTCCGGTCAAATCACACCTTCTGAGGGCACTGAGAGCGTCATGAATGCTTTCTTGCTTAAACTGGCCGCCGATGATGTGGCTCAATTGGCGGATATCAAGGGCGATCAGGAATCTGCCCAATGGGCACGTACCGTGTCTGCAGAAATGACTCAAGCCTGCCAAACCCATGCCTGGAAGGGCACTTGGTATGCACGTTTATTGGTGAACCGTCCCAGTGCTCACCCTGTGGTAGGCGCACCTGGCGATGGTTTGGCTACTGATGGGTCGGACGGTAGTTTGTTTATCAACAGTTTCAGTTGGGCTATTTTGTCGGGTGTGGCTGACGAAGCGCAAATTGCGGCCATGTACCCCTTGCTGGAGTCACGGCTGAAAACACCGCACGGTTATCGTTTGGTCACCGCCCACGACTTGCGCCGCGTTGAACCCTCTGTGGCCAGTGCCGAGTATTTCCCCGGGGATCGTGAAAATGGGGCAGTGTTCAAACATGCCAGCCTGATGGCTGTTCTGGCGCTTTTTCAGGCAGCTTCCCAAGTGAAAGACATCACGCTTGCAGCAGCCATGACTACCTCGGCATGGAACATGATTGACCTGGCCGCGCCCTATCGCACGGTATCAGACCCTTACATTTTGGCAGGCAATCCCCGTTTTTGTACCCAGTACAACAACAGCGAGACCGGTGAAAACATTGGCCCCTTGCTCTCAGGCACGGCTTCGTGGTCCACACTGGCCTTGCGTCGCGGCTTTGGTGTTGAACTTAACCCTCAAGGTTTGCACCTTGACCCTCTTTTGCGCGAACAAGACGAGGAAGTTCGGGTCGATTTGACATGGCAAACCGAAACGTATCAAATCACCTACCGCAAGCCCCTGGGTTTTGTTCGTACCCAAGACCATGCTCCAACAGTCACCGTCGATGGTCAAGTTTGGGTAGGGAGTATCATTCCACGCATTGGAGCCAATACCGTTTGCTGCATCGAGGTCACTTGGTCAATTTAAGGGAATCTTATTGGGCGAGATGCGTATTGCAACGAGATTCGACTATTTTTTCAACCTTTTAATGCGTGAGTTAAATCAATGAAAATTATCAATTTTTTCAAAACTGTTGCTGTTGCTTGTTTGATGACAGGTGCTGTTTGGGCAGCCGATCAAGGCAATGCCGTCGAGGCTGAAGCCATGGCCAAAAAAGCAGTGGCTTACATCAAAGCTAACGGCCCCGAAAAAGCCGCGCAAGAGTTCACCAGGGGCACGACCTTCAAGGATCGTGATCTCTACATTGCCTACACTGACCTGAGTGGCAACGTGCTGGGTCATGGCGGCAATTCCAAGCTCGTCGGCAAAAATCTGGTCGGTTTGAAAGACCCCGATGGCAAGCCCTTTTTTCAGATGCTGGTTGATTTGGCAAAAACCAAAGGCAAAGGCTGGTCAGAAGATTACAAGTTTCTGAATCCTGTCACCAAGAAAATAGAAAACAAGGCCATGTACGTGGAGCGCGTGGACGGCAACTGGATTGGGGTTGGCATTTATAAAAAGTGATACTGAAGCGCTTAACGGATAAGTTTTCTACGTTAAAAATGTAACCGTTTAGACCTCATGTCAAATGTTGTCATTCCCGCGAAGGCGGGAATCCAGTGCATGTTGGTTTACCAGTGTACAAAGGCAGTCTGGATTCCCGCCTTCGCGGGAATGACGATGGTGGGGTCTAAACGGTTACTTAAAAAATGTACCCAATTCGGCTATAACGCGCTCTGGTATTGCGTTGTCTGCTATGTTTTTTGAAATTATTAGGTAGGAAATTTATTGTCAGTCACTGGGTTGCTGCAATGACAAACAACAACGCTAGGTAAAAAAAATACGATTTCATATAACCATTTTGGTGAAACGGATTACTGAAAGGGATCGTTGGTACGAAGGACAGAGTCGTCTTCAACGTGGGCATAGCCTAATCTCCTAATATCCTAATATCCTCATATCCTAATGTCGAGGCGTGATTTATCCCACTCACTTGAAAGGATAAGTTTATGGTTTTGCGTGACATGAAAATCGGACTCCGTTTGGGCTTGGGGTTTGGTTTGATTTTGTTGGTCGCCGGTGTTTTGGTTGTGAGTGCCATTGTGAACAGCAGTTCAGCCAGTGCGAACAGCATTTCATCTGCTGCGAATGAGATTGCAGCAGGCAACGCTGATTTATCAAGGCGCACCGAAGCGCAGGCCGGCAGTCTGGAAGAAACGGCAGCCTCCATGGAAGAACTTCACTCTGCCGTCAAGAGCAACGCTGACACTGCGCAACAGGTCAATCAAATGGCAAGTGCTGCGAGCGATGCTGCCGTCCAGGGCGGCTCGGTGATGGGGCAGGTGGTTGTTACCATGCATGAAATCACATCGGCGTCGCGCAAAATTGCCGACATTATTCAGGTGATTGAAGGTATTGCTTTCCAAACCAACATTTTGGCATTGAATGCTGCGGTGGAGGCTGCGCGTGCGGGTGAGCAAGGCTATGGTTTTGCAGTTGTTGCCACCGAAGTGCGCAGTTTGGCAGGCCGATCTGCCCAGGCTGCCAAAGAAATAAAAAGTTTGATTGAGGTCAGTGTCAATAAGGTAGAGGCTGGCACCCAACTGGTGGACAAAGCGGGTGAGTCCATGCAAGATATTGTGACCCAGGTTCAACGTGTTGCCGGTTTGATTGCCGATATCAGCGCCTCCGCACAGGAACAAACCAGCGGCATTGGCCAGATTAACCAGACCATCATGCACTTGGATGAGGTCACCCAGCAAAATGCAGCCATGGTGGAACAAGCCGCGGCATCTGCTGATAACCTCCGGCAGCAAGCTGCCCGTATGGTCGAAGTTGTCAGCGTTTTCAAACTGGCGGACGGGCGTGAGCATCGGCCTCATCGCGTACAGATATGACATTGGCTCGATCGTCTTGAGCTTGTGTTCGTCCCTCCGACAACACTTTAGCCATAAAAATACACCTGTGCCGGGTGCGTTTCAAAGTGATGTGGTGACTGCCATGTCTGATCTAAGTTGCAAAAATCATAGCAAACTATGCAAGTGGGACGGGCGTTAGATGCCGATTTCTTAACATAAAATATCGCAAAAAATCATAGCATCATTCCTG
>CAIYWD010000224.1 GCA_903929815.1 uncultured beta proteobacterium | reverse complement strand
TGATGTGGTACATGAGCCAAAAACCTGGGAGCGAGGGCATCTTGCCATCGAAACACCCGAGGGCGAGATGCCCTCGCTCCCAGAATCCCACATCACTTTGAATCGCACCTGCCGGATTGAACAGCAGCAGGTAAACAACAGTTTGCAGGTAACGTTCGTCGTGTTCCACCTCCGCACGGACTTGCCATAGGAGTGGATGCAAAAAGTCCAGAACGTCTGTTGTGATGCAACCAGATTCAGGCAGATCAGGGGCATGGTGGCGGAAGATGGTATGAGTCATGTCACTTCTCATTGGCCGCGCAATGCAGCCAATTTAAGTTTTTTGCGTTCATCCTTGCCCCAAGGGGTGACCACTTTGGGTAACCAAGTGTCGAGCATTTCTGCCAAGGTCTGTTTGTCGATAGCCGTCCAACTTGCATCAGCCAAAACACTTGCCACGAGTTTGCCCGCTTCCTGAAACACCCCAACTTTGGCGATGCTGGCCTCTTGATGTTTGTAATTGCCGTGTGGCGCCATCTTGCCAGTCCAGTCTTCGCATTGTTGACGCAAGGCTTCGATCTGTTGGCCTTGTGCAGACAGACTGGCCAGTGCCTGGGCGCGAAGTTCGGCAGCGATTTGCTCGGCTTTTTTGGCGGCTTCAACCTCGGCGGCTTTGGTTGCCTGGTCTGCCTTGCGTTGTCGTGCGGCCTTTTTTTCAGCTTCAAACTGCAAGCGCAGTTGGGTCATGTCAGGGCGGCCTTGGGACTGTGCCTGGCACCAGGCTTTAAGCTGGGGCAGATCGCTTTGCGGGTCGATTTCTACGACGGCCCAGCCAAAGGGGAGCAGGTGCTTTTGGTCGTTTTCGTTTTCGGCGGCCAACCACACGGTTTTGGTGAGGCTCTCGAAAGTGGGCGGCTGTCCTTTGGCTCCCATGATTTTGATGCTGGCCACGCCTTCACCGGACAGGGTTTTGCTCTCAGCACCGCCGTAGCGGCCCAGGCGAATCAAAAAGGCCTCGCCGCTGCTTAATTTGGCACTCAACTCACCGGTCAACAATTTGTCAAGGCTATGTTTCCAGTCCAGATTGACCATGCCACGCCCGTCGAGCAGCGCCAACTCACGCTGCAAACGGGATTGGTTATAGGCATTGGACTGGCTGGCAATGCGGCGCAGGTCAGTGGGGCGCAATTCTGATGCTGGCGTATTTTTGCTATCGCGATGGGGTTCCAATGATGGCACGGTGGCATCGGCCACAAAAGCGCGGTATTGGCCGTGCAGAATGCATTCCTTGCGGGCGGCAATGCCTTTGGGTTGAAGTTCTTTGCCATCTTTGATGACCTGTTTCTTTTTCAGATTGACTGCGTACAGCACACGCCTGGCAGGGTTCATCGCTGGAGCAGGCATCAAGTCGGCAACTTTGAGCAGCCGCAACGGGCTGGTGGCAAAGTCGCCTTTGAGCAAGCGCTTTTCTACTTGGTCGCTCTTTGCCATGCCACGCCGGTCTTTTTCCTGGGGCTGAGCGGGCTTGCCGCCGTTCAATGCATCCACGATCGCCGTGCGAATGGCCCCTTTGAAGCTGCTGCCCGGAATGTAGGGCAGACTCTGGTAGCCAGTGTGGCTGTTGCGTTCAATGGAAAGCTGATTGAACACAGCATTGCCACTGGCCTCAATATTGGCGGCACGGCCAATACGCTGCTCATAGGCTTTGGCAACACCCGTGCTCACAGGAATCAGCACATCTGCCAGTGCCTTGAACAAGGGCGCGTTATCTCTGAAAAAGCGTTGAATGGCCTGTAGCGATGCCCGGTTGGCTGCATCGGTCAGCTTGCTTTTTTGCAAATCTCCCAACACCGCCCGACTGGGGTCAAACCCGTACAGCACACCGTCGTCAATCACATAGTTGGTCGGCTCGAAGTCTTCACCGCAGCCGATATGAATGGGCGACAGTGGGGTGAGTGCCAACCGGTATGTTTTCAAAAAAGTGTTCATGCGCTTTTTTCCTCAGGCCGGTGAATGGCAATGACTGGGGTGTAGCCTTGTTGCACGGTCTCTGGCATGGATAGTGACACGCCGCCCAAGCCTTGACCAATGAATGGCAGGGATGTGTCAATCTGCTCTGGCCAAAACACGCCACCGGCTTTGGCCAACAACACAGGGCGCTTAAAGGGTTGGCCGGATTGCACCGCCGTATCACCGTGGCGACCAAATCGGGTGGCTACCTGGTAGGTGCTGCGAGTCGGGCAATAGCCCAAGCCTTGCGGTGCGCAGTGCCCTAGTGTCAGGTAGCTGTTGGCATCTGCCAGCCGTGGCCAATGCAGTACGAAGGGAGCGCCTACAAGCTTAAACTTGCCCAGGCCAATGCTGGCATCACGGCCAAAACCTGTCTGACCCATCGCGTCCAGGGCGGCGGTCAGTTCAACCAGGCTCAAACGGGCTTCGTCCAGCACCACATAGACATCAAACTGCATGGCCGGGTGAAACCAGATTTGTGGCATGGTGTAAGGGGCAAATTGGCCTTCACCTGTGGTGCCGGTCTGGCGGTTGATGGTGTTGTGGGGCTGGGCGCGCACGGTTTGGCAGGCCACTTCGGCATCCGCTTTAGCGCAGGATTGCCACGTGGCAAATGGTGTGTCCAACGCACTGACGGGCAGCCACTTTTTCTTTTTCATGACTTTGCGGTTAGCGGGGTCAGAGGATTGCCAGAGCTGTGAGGGCACGCTGGGCAATGGCAAATGGTTTGCAGGCAGGGCATCAGACACCACTGCAAATGGTTGACCGCTGGTGTAGCCTTGTAGCAAGGCATTCAGGCGGGCATTGCCCAACTGGTGGCGCAAGCTCCAGCACAGTTGGCCAAACAGGGTATCACCCACCAGTGGTGTGCCAAAGGCACTCAAGGGGCGCAGGGTGAAGCGGCAGGTTTGCATGACTGGCTTTTGGATGGTGCCAGCTTCAAGCATGATTCCACACCTCGTCTTCGTTGTTGTCCCAAAGCGCGGTGAGCGCAGAGAGTTGGGCGTTCTGCAGGTCGTGCCACTTCCCGACGCGATTGCTTCGAGCCACAAAAGCGGCAAAGTCAAGTACTTCGCGGCACTGTTCGTCCGGGAGTTGGTTCACTGCTTCAAGTATTTGCTGAGCGAATACGGCGTTGCCCATGATTCACCTCTCGAACGGTTGGGTGGCATCCAGTCGCGCCTGGGCATCTTTGCAGTCAATTTGCAGATTGACAAATTTCACCTTGCCATAGCCGCGTGAACCCGATCCACCCACGCTGTCCTGCTCCAGCAGTTTCAGGCCTTGCAACACGGTGGCCAGCAGGTCGTCACCATCGCCCGCCAGTTTTTTGACGGACAGGCGAAAGTCGAATTGCGCGTCAGCGGGGACACGTTCTGTTTGGCGCGGATGTTCGGCGACGCCAGAGATGCGGTTGATGCGGTTTTCGCTTTTGACTTCTGTCAGTGAAAAGTTGTCATCACGAATCTGCTTTTCCCAGTCGGCATTCAGGTTGCAGTCCCAAAATGAAATGCGCGTCGGGCCAATCGTGGCCAGGTCATCAACGCCCAGTTTGGCATCACCACTGATGCCGAACAATTGCAGGATGCGTTTGACTTCGGCCTGCACACTGCCACTGGCTTTTTCATAATCTTTCCAGCCCAGTGCTTCTTCTGTGACTGCGCCGCTGCGCCATTCCAGCAGGCTGCGCATTTTGCCCTTCAGGCTGGAGCCGGGGATATAGGGTGACTGGGTATGCGGGTGTTTGATGACGGTGTTATCCACTCCGCCAATGTGCATTTCGCTGTCGCCTGCGCCGATGTGAAGGCCGGTGACCAGTTCTAGCGTGGCTGTGATCGTCGTGATGGCGGTGAGTTGAGGCTGCATGGTTTATTTCTCCTGTGCTTTGTAGAAGCCCATAAAGGCTTCCATAAACAATTTGGCGTGTTTGAGGGTTTCTGCATCGCTGATGGATTTGATGCAATGGCTGAACATGGCCTCAAAGCTGTTATCGACGTGGTTGCGGCCTTTGGCGTAGGCCACCTTGGCATTCATCATCTTGATGAATGGGGCTGAATCCTTGTACCTGGTTTCTCGAACGTCACGACTTTTTTGACCTAGGTCAATCTTGCCGATACTGTGAACTTTATCAGTCCACATCACCAGTTCATCGTAAAACTTGCGAAGTTGAGTTGAGTTGTTTTTGTTCTGGTTACCGCGCTGATCGAGGCCACCCTGAAAAATCTCGATAGATTTCTCCTTGGCGATTTCAGAAAACAAATCGTCCGTCAAAGCTTTACCAAATACGATTTTGCTGTTGGGTATGGACATGTAGTCTCCTTAACGTTGACGATAAAAATGGTTAAAAAGTGGAATGCGATAGCGTGTGCCAAGGTCTTCAATACCTTGCTTTCCGAGCGCCACAGACAACTCGGTTTGCGCACGCTGGCGCCTGTCGGGTTCGCTAATTTTGTCCACCACATAGCGCCGTGTGCGGTAGGCAAAGCGGCTGCGCCACATGGCGTGTTCGGGGTTGGTTTTGTCACTGGCCAGATCAATCAGTTGCATCAAGCCATAGACATAACCGGTGGACAGGTCATAGCTGTCACACACACGCTCCAACTGGTTTTGCGCCGCTTGCACCTTGCCCCAATCGGGCCAGCTCACCCGCTCGCCATACAAGACAATCGCGTTTTTATCCGTGCCTTTGGCTGCGCTCAAGGCCTCTTCAGCCTGCGTGGCCAGAATGCGAATGGGCTGGCCCGGTTTGGTCATCACCATGCCTGCCGAGAAGGTGATTATTTCGTTGTGGGCAACATAGTTTTTGAATTCAGCGGCCATGCGTGCCGCCAGTTGTTGCGTGCTGTGCCAGGGGCCGATCAAAAAGAAGTCGTCACCCCCTGCAAAGACGGTGTAGATATTGGGGAATTCAGCAGCGCATAGGGCAGGCAGCCAAATGGCAAAAAACGCATTCATCTGGCGCGACAAGGCTGCCATTTTGGCGAAGGTTGGCTCATGCAGTCCCTGCTGAAAGATGGTACCAAGATTGTCCACATCGCCCTTGAGCGTCATCAGTGCCACCTGTCCCTGCCAGCCTTCTTTGTCATGGTGGGGCTGGCGATCTTCGCAGGCAATATGGTTCAACGACTTGCCGGCAAAACGCTCCTTGTCAAAGTCCACATCATCGGCGTGCCCCTGGTATTTGTCCGAAGCCCACGAGTCAATTTCGGAAAAGCGTGGCACATAGGCATTGATAAAGCGCCGCGCATAACCGTGCCAAAGGGTGTCTTGCAGGCTGTCGGGCAGACTGAAATCCCAGCATCGCAGCAGTGATCCATCACGTGCCAAAGCACCAAACTTGCCGGTGATGTCTTCACTTTGTGTCAAGGCCACGCCATAACCAAACACCGGCACTTCCAGGGTTTTTAGATTGCCACTGCTGATGCCAGCAGGGTTACGCACGACCAGCAAACGGTCTTCGCGGGTGAGGGCACTGCCCAGCAAAATCTGGTCGCGAGACAGTGCCGCAGATGCTTTGTTGTGGTTTTCTTGCCTGTCGGCTGGCAGCTTGTCGTTGTACTGGCAGACCCCATGTGGATAGCGCACGTCAAACACCGGGCTGGCCGCAGAGGTCAGGTCAAAACGCTGGAGCTTGGTTTTCTCAAGGGCAGCAAACAGACCTTGCATCAAGGCTTTGAAATTGCCCTTTTGCAAGTCGTTGCAAGAAGCAGGCTTGCCCACCAGCCCCAGACCCGCCAAACCAAAGCTGTGCTCTAAAAACCATTGGTTGATTTCGGTGCGCACTTGTGCGAGTTGCGCCTTGACCTGCGCCGTGTTGGGGGCCACAATTAAAAACTTGCCCGCTGCGTTGGTGATCTGGCTGGTAGGCGGCAGCGACAGGGCATCAAGAATCTTGAGTGCAGCCAGTTCAGTGAACAGCGACACCTGAAACGAGCGACCGCGCAGCAGCTTGGCCGCTGACCGGTTGGTTTGACTGCCTTCGGCAAAGATGAAATCCTGAATGCCAAAAAAGTCCCCCTGAATCAGCAGCAGCTTGTCTATGTCCCAATCACTTCGGTTTCTCAATCTGGCAGTTGCACCGGCATCGGTTTTGCCCTCGGCCTCATGCCAGCGCCATAGCGCAGTGGCCAATGCTGCCGTGGTCTTGCTGTGGTCGTACAAAGAGACTTCAGGTTTGGTGCCAAAGGCCGTGGCAGACGGTATGGCGTGGGTGAACGTCATCCAGACGGTGTCAAGATGGTCCAGCCACAAGGGCCAGTTGCTGCGGTGCGAAGCCGGAATGCTCTGAAGCGCCACCAAAAAATCATTCCACAGCAATTGGTATTGTCCTTGTGCCGTTTTATCGTCACAGGGTTCACAGTGTTGGCGCTCTTGTGGAAAGATGGACGATGGCGATAACGCCTGAAGCGGGTAGCGCCATTTCAGGTCATTGGCGCTGAATTCGGGTGCAGGGCTATCCAGCCGGATTTGCTCTTGCAGCGAGAGTTGGCGTGCCTGGTAGTGGTTTTTTTCCTCGGCTTTGTTGTAGATTTCAAATTCGTCGCGCTCAAAGCCGCTGGCCACCCGGTCGGCGGTGGCGATGATCCATTGCAAAAAAGTATCAGGCCGGTGGTGGGCCGCAGCAGCGTTGATCAGCGAGTCGGTGGTACGGGTCGGGTCACCCTGCAATTGATCCCTGTTGATGAAGGGGTACATGTCACCCTGAATCAGGTCAGGCGCGGTTTGCTCGACCATGTCAAAAGCCAGACCGGTATAGGCTGCGTGAACGTGTGAGTGGTAACCTTTTTTACCACCTGGGTCGGTGGTGTGAAATGGGCAGTATTGGGTTTTATGGGTGGCCAGCACATCCGGAATGACATCAACACGCGCACGCTCGGCAAACTTTCCCAGGTCATGCAAAAAGGCCGCCAGCGCCACACGGCACGAAGCCGCCAACAAGGTTTGAATGGTCATCGGTTTTACTCCTTAAACGCCACTTCGGAGGCGAATCGTACCGCATCGGGTTTCAGAGTCAACCCATAGCGGCGTGGGCGAACGCCACCGTCGTGGATGCGGTACGCCTCAGCGGCAGGCCCCAGGGCTGTTTTCAGGCGTTTGTCCAGCTTGGATTTGTGTGCCGAAAAATACTCTCCGTCCATGCCGTTTTTTAGCGCTCGCTCGGTGCCTTCAATGTCAGTCATGCTGCCGGTGATGCGCCGGTATTCGCGCAGATAAAGACTGGCCCAGACGGGGTCAGGCACGCTCTTGGTGGGGGCGTTCAAAGGCTCATTGCCTTGCAGGGTTTGGCGCGCAAAGACCGCCAGCAAAGCCAGCTCGGCGGGTGGCAAACAGACTTCATGCCCTGCGGCAAGGATACGATGATGGGCCAGGTCAATCGTCAATTGTGCCGGTGCCAGGGCCAACCGTGCGGCTGCCACGGTGTCGTTAAAGCTGGCTTGCCCAGCCAGCAGGGCCGTGGGCAAACCATGTCGCAAACTGACAAAAGGGATTTCAGCCAGCGTGACCTGCGCCATGGCAGTGTCAGCCAGTTGGCCGTCGCGGGTTTGTAGCACGCGGCTGTAGGGTGTGGGGTAGAAAAAGTCATAGCTTGATTCAAACGGATCGCTCACCAGTACGTGGCTCAACCGGTCTTGCGGCCTGCCAAACAACGACAGGGCATAACCCAGATAAAAGCCCATTGTCTTGCGTCCTCCCGCAATCGAGGCATGAAGGGCGCAGTCAGCATCGGCGGTAATCGAACGCACTTGGGCTGTGATGTAGTCAGCCGCAGCGCGGTTGTCCGACGGGCTGCGAATGTCGTTCATCGGCTGGCCGTGGGTATCGCGCATCACGTGGATACAACTGCGATCAAACCTGACACCGGGCAGTTGGTAGTCGGCACACAGTTTGTGAAACCAACCCAGGTCGTCACTGAGCAACGACAGCTCGGCACGACGTGCGCCCTCGGCACTGGTGATCAGATGCACCTCGGTGGGAACAAACGGCTCAAATTCGTCGGCTGCAAGGGCGTACAGGGTTTCGGTCACGATCTGGGGTGTTAGACCACTCACCGCCAGCAGCACGCGGCGCGGGAAATCAGCAGGTTCGTGTGGCTTGGTGTGGAGAAAAGCGTTGTTCATGCGCAGCAGTGTAGGGTGGTTTTATACCGGGATAAGCTGCGGCAAGCTTGCCATCGGGTCAATGGACAACCAATTCTTTGCAAGCCGTTCAGAGAACATGTTCTTGAGAATTTGCGTCTGTTGTTCAATTTCGGCACTGCTTCAGTTGAATGGGATTTGAAGAAATTCACCTTAAATCAAAGTGTATAAGTTATTTATCATTATATAATACTGGAGGCCTATAATAAGTTGTATAAAAACAACATGTTGGAATAATTACATTCCAGGCGATGGGTGCGTTTCAAAGTGATGCGGAATTGACAATGTTTGCAAGTTGTCTGCCCAAATTGGAGCAAACTCGTAGGTCGGGTCGGGTTAGGCGAAGCCGTAACCCGACATTTTCATGCGTTGTTTTCGCGGACAAGGTCGGGTTACGCCCTTCGGGCTAACCCGACCTTGTATTATTTCGCCATGATGAATTCGGTGGTTTTCTTGGTACATCGCGGTTTGCATCGTAAGGAGCGT
>CAIYWD010000223.1 GCA_903929815.1 uncultured beta proteobacterium | reverse complement strand
TCACATCCATCGCCTGCACCTGCTTGGCACTCAAAGCCCCCAGACCTGCTGCGCTGAAAGCACCGATTTGGGTGCTGGTGAGTGCTGTCATCTGTGCTTCACTCAAACCCGGCACCTGCGCAGCGGTGAGCGCACCCATGCCCAGTTCAGAGATGGCCTTTATCTGATCTTCACTCAATGCCGCAACTTGTTTGGCATTTAAGGAAGCGACCTGTTTTGGGGTCAGACCCGCAATATCTCCAACGTCTAGTGCCGTCATTTGAGTGGCTGTCAGCCCTTTGATGGCCGAGACATTGATGGCGGCTATTTGGGTGCTGTCCAGTGCAACGATTTGCTCCAAACTCAGCGCTGCTACTTGGTCAGAGGACAACTGCGCCATCTGACTTATCGTCAAAGCTGCAATTTGCTCCAAAGACAGCAAATTGATATTAAGTAGCGCCATAATTTTCCCGGTAAGAAATATTTAAAATATCACGGATCGTAACTGTCTTGATCTATAAACCGTTAATAATAAGTTTCATATATAATATTCGCAATAAAACTTAAGTTGCAGGATGTATATCAAATTTAATAATAAGTGTTTATCAGTGTAGCTGTCAGTGTCATGTGTAGCCGTTTAGACCTCATGTCAAATGCCGTCATTCCCGCAAAGGCGGGAATCCAGTGCATGTTGGTTTACCAGTGTACAAAGGCAGTCTGGATTCCCGCCTTCGCGGGAATGACGATGGTGGGGTCTAAACGGTTACGCGCATGGAGATTATCGGCAACTGAAAAAAAAACATGAGTAGGATTTCAAAAACGTTTGAACCTGAATTCATCAGTTGACCGCCCCCGAGTGGGTTGCTGGCGGCGCGTCAGGGTAGGCGAGACGACGCGGCAGGCTCCTTGCCTGCCAGGAGGAACAACACCCCCAGACGTGTTGCTGGTAGTTCAATTGAGAGCGTAACGTCTCGATCCGCACCCATCACAGCGGGAGAAATGACAGAATTGAGAATGCAGCTTCTACAAAGTGCTATTGGGAATTTCATGCAGATCAGGATTTTCCAACGTGTCCAGGTGTGCGTCAATCAGCGCTTGCACCTGCTCAAAAGCGTAAAAGATATCTGCGGTCAGCGCAAAAGACACAGAGCTTTCTTTGGCAGTGGCGGCCACTTCAATGCGCTGGCACAGATCGCCTAGTACAAAGGCACCGACGGTGCGGGCTGAAGATTTAAGGGTGTGCGCCACTTCAGCCAGGCGTTTCAAGTTGCCCGCCTGCGCTGCATCGTTCAATGCTTGGACATGGACATAGGCGTTCCTCAAGAATTTTTCCAGCAAACGCTTGTGCATGCCGGGGTTATCGCCTACAAGTTCATTCAGGGTGTTGGCATTCCAGACGGGCAAATCTGATGTGGGTGGCTGTCCCTTACCTTCAATCTCTGCCACGGGGTTTGAAACCATGGCTATGGAATCTTCAGATGAATCCAGCGGCAACCATTTGGTGAGCATAGCCATGAGTTCATCCGTGCGAAGCGGTTTGCTTAAGTAGTCGTTCATGCCGCAGTCCAGACAGTGCCGAGATTCGCCCTGCATGACGTTGGCGGTCACGGCAATGATGGGCTTGTGGGGGCCTGATCCTTCCTCCTGGCGAATAAAGGCCGTCAGCTCATAACCGTCCATCAAAGGCATGTGGCAATCGGTCAACAGCAGCGCGTAGCGGCCAGTTCGCCATTTTTCAAGCGCTGTCACGCCATCTTCAGCCACCTCTGCTGCGTAGCCTAACAGACGAAGTTGCTCACGTATCACATCTTGGTTAGTTTCATTGTCTTCAGCAAGCAAAATCAGTTTGCAACTGGCAGCAGCCTGCTCAACACTGGGTGCAGGTGATCTGCGGCGTGAACGACGATCAAAAATACCAACTTGCATTTGACCCGGTGGTGCGACCCGCAAGGGCAGTTCCACCGTAAATTCAGAGCCTTGAAACATGGTGCTGTCAACTATGATCTGCCCGCCCATCAGCTTGGCCAATTGCATGCTGATGGACAGTCCTAGACCCGTGCCGCCATGTTTGCGCGATGTGCTGGTATCGGCCTGAGTGAAGGGTTGAAACAAGCGTTTGACGATTTCGTCACTCATGCCAGCGCCGTTGTCGATCACACGCAGATGAACACCGAGGTCACCATTGGCCAGTGTGCAAGATTCCACACGCAAAGCGACTTGCCCGGTGCGGTTGGGCTGGTTGCGAGTGAACTTGATGGCATTGCCTACTAGGTTAATCAACACCTGGCGCAAGCGTGTTGGGTCAGAAAAGACCCATTGCGGCAATTTTGGATCGATCCACAGTGACAAATCGATGAATTTGGCTTTGGCTGCGCCTGCCATCAGTTGCACTACATCTTTGGCTACCTCGTGCAAAGGTGTGGCGATACGTTCAACGGTGAGTTTGCCAGCTTCAATTTTGGAGAAGTCCAAAATATCGTTAAGAATGGAGAGCAGTGCCAGTGCGGACTGGTGAATGGTATCCAGCATGCGTTTTTGTTCTTGTTTCAGATCGGTTTGCTGTAACAGATCGACCATGCCTACCACACCGTTCATGGGGGTGCGAATCTCGTGGCTCATGTTGGCAAGAAACTCTGACTTGGAACGGTTGGCAGCAAGGGCTGCATTTTCTGCACGCTTCAGCTCTGAAATATCTTCAAATGACCACACTCTTCCTGCCACAGTGTCGCCAATGATTTGAGGACGCGAAATGCGCCTGAACACCCGACCGTCAGCCAGTTCAAGGGTGTCATCGCTTTGTGCCATGGGGTCGTCATACACAGCAGTTATTCCGGCCAGAAACTGATCCGGTTGCATCATTTGTGTGGCTATAAAAGCAAGTAATGTGTCCTTAAGTGGCGTATCAAATAACTCCGTTGGTATGTGCCAAAGTTCAATAAAGCGCCGGTTATAGCGGGATATGTGCCCGTCGATACCCACCACCAGAATACCGTTGCTGGTTGCTTCGATCGTGGCATTGAGCAATGACATTGACGATTGCAGTGCCTGACGGTCAAGTTTACTTTGGTGAAAATCGCGTGCAATTCCAACCAGTTTGACCATGCCTGTGGACTCGTCTTTGATGCGTGAGCCATTGGCGCTGAACCACATGTAGCTACCGTCTTTGCGGCGTACACGGTATTCGATACCGTTCATGCTGCTACCAGTTTCAAAAATGTGCTGTAAGGCAAACCAACACATGGGAACATCCTCATGGTGAACAAAAAGGGTAAATAACTGACCTACGACTTCGTGTACATCATGACCCATCAATGTCGTCCACTGCTGAGAAACATAGTCAATAACCCCATCTGGTGTGAGCGTGAACAGCACGTCATTGAGGTTTTCGATCAGCGTCATATAGTGCTGGCGACTGAGGCGTAACCTGTCTTCCATCTGTTTTTGCTCCGTCACGTCAGTGCAGACGGCAATATACCTGCTTGGAACACCTTCTTCGTCCATGAAGGCAAGCACTGTGGTATCAACCCAGAACAGACAACCATTTTTGGCGCGGTTGCAGACCGTGGCGTGCCACTCACTTCCTTGTCTGATGGTGTCAAACATGGTTTTAAAAAAACCATGAGGGTGATTTCCAGAGTGAATCAGGCCGTGGGTTTCGCCCAGAAACTCGGCGGATGTGTAGCCGCTGATGTCAGTGAACTTGTCGTTGCCGTAGAGGATGCGACCTTGGGTGTCGGTGATGGTCACAATGGCGTGAAGGTCAAGCACCCGCTTTTGCTGCTCAAGTTCATGCAAGGCATGTCGGGCTACAGCAGCTCCTTGCTCTAGCGCATTCGTCCATTCCAACACGGTGATGTGATAACGGCGAACAACAAAGCACAAGATCGCGGTGAACACAAACAGAACGATGCTCAGCAAAAAGCCAACAGTGGCCACCATTTGAGGTTTTTGTGTCAGGTTCAGCGCACCATAGCCGGGTTGCGATTGAAAGGACAAAGTCCAGGTGTGTCCACCAAATACGAGTGGCAAGATGCTGCTGAATTGCGATGTACCGTCCAAACCCGAAGAACCGCCCGAAGTAAACACCAGATTTTCCTGGGAGGGTGTGCTGCCGTCAAAGACGTCCAGATCAATACCGCGGGTTCCTGCAGGCAGTGCATGGGCCATAAAGTCGGCCATACGAAATGGCGCATCCACCCAGCCCAAAAAATGGACACGGCGTTGTGCTGGCGTATGGAGCGCTGCGCTGTGCCGATAGACTGGCTGGTGAATGATAAAACCGGGGATGTTGGTGTCAACATTGGCCAGGAGTCTCAGTTTGGCTGAGACGAACATCGTGGCGTTGTCACGGGCGTTTGCCATGGCAGATGGATCGGTCTGCATGGTATAAAAGTCAATACCCAGCATATCGCGATGACCGGGAGGTTCAAAATACACGACAGGCGAATAGGCATCGCGCGGTGTGTCAGGAAGGACACGGTAGTCAGATAGCCCTTCACGGCGCATCGCAGCGATGTGGCGATCCAGATTTTTGGCGCTCACCTGTTTGACAAATGCAACGCCCAATTGACCAGATGCACTCAGTGCAACACCCAGCGATGCGTAGTAGGCACGAAAATGCTGTCGTGTCACTTGATCAGATGCATCAAAAAGCCCGGCAAAACCTTTTAGCAGCAAAGCCTGAGCCGCTAGATGCCGTTCCATACTGCTTTTGATGTCTCTTGCGTCGTACTCGAATCCTTGGCGAACCAACAGGTGTGCATTCAGTCTGGCCTGATGCCACAACACTGCGGTGATGGTCAGTGAGCCTACCAGCACCAGCAACGTCAAAATGATCAGCCAAAATGGGCGCACAGGCTTGAAAACAGGCTGTATTTCTGGTGATGTGTCGGTGATATTCATGGACAATCGAGTGACCAATTTAAAAAAACGCTACTATTTTAATAGCTATCTACGCTGAGGATATGGTCAATAATTTGTTCACATGCCCCATACGCTGATCACACGGCTACCACTGCTGTGCTTTTCCTGGTAAATTTTCTCATCCCAAGCCACGCTTGGGTCGCGGTTAAAAATCAGAAGGTGCGCACTGTCAGCACCACATTGATCGGCATAACGTGCAGTCTGCTCCAAACCTGTGGCTAGGGTGGCAGGTTTACCCTTGTGCTGAATTTTGAGTTCCAACACCACTTGCTGCATCGGTCCGGTAAAACCTTGTTCAGTGAACGGCCACTGTAAAAACAAGTCGGTGCGACCACGGCCTAATCCGTATTCACGCGCAATTCGCCCACCGCCATTGACGACGCGCTGCAAAAAGGCTTGCAGCAGCAACTGCGGGCCGGCTTCGTGGTAGGCGTAACGCTGAAGCCAGCTCTCTGAATTTTCTCGGAAAAACTGGGCAAAGGCTGCCAGTAGTTTGTCTATGTCCAAACTGCCATCTTGCAAAACGAACCACGGCTGCTCGGCCAAACCTTGCAGGCTGTCTTGCACGATGGAGGTCAGTTCGCGTGGCAAGACTTCTTGGTATAGCCGATTGGCAATTTGCAACTGACGGTCCCGCTTGACTATCAATCCCAAATCAATGCAGTACTGCCGGTCGTCCTCAGGCACATCGGGCGACAGCTCTTCACCTTTGAGCATGGGTTCAACCACTCTGCGAACCCGATCTTCGCGCAGTTTGTCTGCCAGTTGATCCAGGTGTGTGTCTCGGCGTTGAATCAAACTTTCACGCGCTTGGCGCATTTGCTCTACTGTCACGCTTTTGCTTCGGTCGCGCTGCTCGGGCTTGCGAAAGCAGGCTTCATAGGCTAGCGCATTGACAAGCCAGGGTTGGCCTTGGGTATCTGCCCAGATTTCTTCTAAAACACCTGGCTCGAAAGTTTGTCCGGTGGCATCGGTATGCTGCTGTAGCAGTGCCTTAACATCGGTCTGGGTAAAGTCGCCCAAGCGAATGGACTCGCTTTTGATGTTGAAAGCGCTGCCGCCGGTGATAATTTCGCCATCGCTGCGGTGAATGCGGTAGTCGCGCACATCGCGAACACCACAAAGAATCATGCTTTGTGGAAAAGCCTCTGGCCTTTGTGCGTAGCCGGCACGAATCTGGCGCAACAAAGAGATGAGCGTATCGCCTACCAAAGCATCAACTTCGTCCAAAAAAATGATGAGCGGTTTGTCACTGGCCAAGCTCCAGCGTTGCAGAACACCTGTCAGACTGTCTTTGCCTTGAGTTGGTGCTTGTTGCGTTTCTTGCCAGGCCAATTGACGCCAGTGCGGGTCTTTCCAGTAAATATCCGCAGCACGCCCCATGGCCGAAACAATGGTTGCCATACCGCTAGAGACATCGCTGCGCGCTGCTTGCGCTGCTTCAATGTTCACATACAGCGCACGGTACTGTCCCTGTTCGTTCAAAAAGTGCATCAGGTTAATTAACAGGCTGGTTTTGCCGGTCTGGCGCGGCGCGTGCAGAATGAAATATTTCTGTGCGCCAATCAGGCTGGAGAGTTCAAGCCAGTTCACCCTGTGCATGGGCAGCAGGGTGTAGTGGATATCAGGCTTATTGGGGCCTGCGGTATTGAAGAATTTTTCCATGGCTCAATGGTAAGGATAGGGTCAATAATAAGTTGTGCATTTGGCCAGTCAGATTTGGGCGCACTGCGTCGTTACAAATCGCTGATGTGGCTGGGCCACACTGCGCGATTTGCGCCTGGCATGGCATCTTTAACTCTGACGGCCAAATTCACGTCCGTCATTTCCGCGAAGGCGACGAATCCAGACGGCACCAAATTCCCGCCTTCGCGGGAATATCGTAGCTGAGTAGTTACGCAAATTTTTACCTATAAAAAGTGCCTGTAACCCTTATGGGATAAGGATAGTTTGCTATGATTTTTGCTGTATTTCACGTTAAAGGGGGGAACAGATGCGCCGCTCTTACCAGGTGTGCTGACTGTTCTTATCCCCCTTTGAAAAAGGGATAGGGGGATTTTGATTTTTTGTTGCACCACATCACTTTGAAACGCACCCCTTGTCACTTGAGAAATTCAGGTTCAAGGTTGCATCCAAAACCGGATCGAATTGCGCCCCTCATCCTTGGCTTTGTACATCGCGCTATCCGCCCATTTCAGGATGTCTGCCGAACTGGCATCGTGGTTTGCAAACACCACCACGCCAATGCTTGCAGTGCAATGGTGTTCAATGGTTTTTGTGGTGTCGTCTGGTTGTTTAACCTCCAACAGGTAAGGTTCTGACAGAGTGGACCTGATTTTCTCGGCAACAATCATCGCCTGTGATGTGGACACCGCCATATCCAGGTTGAGCGATCCAATAATCACTACAAATTCATCTCCGCCAAAACGAGCCACTGTGTCCACCTGACGCACACATGCCATCAGGCGTTTCGCAGCATTGAAAAGCAGCAAATCACCCACCAGATGGCCATGTTCGTCATTGAGCGGTTTGAAGTTATCGAGATCTAGCACCATGGCTGCGCAACGGGTGGCATTGCGCTTGCTGGCGGCCATCGCCTGACTCATGCGGTCATCGAGCAATCGGCGGTTTGCCAACTTGGTCAGAGGGTCATGGAAAGCAAGATGTTGAACCTGATCTTCCAGTTGTTTGCGCTTCGTTGTTTCAATTTTGACGGCAACATAGTGTGTCACCACACCCAGCGCGTTTTTGATGGGCGCGATGTGCGTATCTTCCCAATAAATTTCTCCATTTTTGCGCCGGTTGATCAGTTCACCTCGCCAAACCTGGCCAGATGTCAGTTGTTGCCACATCGATCCAAAGATTTCTTTGGATATTTGTTTGGATTGCAAAAAGCGGGGATTTTGTCCCATCACTTCAGCCGCGCTATAGCCAGTCGCTTCAGTGAATTGAGGATTCACGTACTCGATGCAGGCATTCAAATCCGTGATGATCACCGAAGCTGGACTTTGCTCGACTGTCACAGACAGTTGACGCAGCATGTCCTCTGTTTGCTGTCTCTGGATGACCTCCGCCGTCAATTGATCACGCTGGGCTTCAACTTGTCTTCGCAAATGCTCGCGTTCGAGGAGATTGCGGATGCGTTGACGAGCGATTCCTACATGGATGGGTTTGGTGATGTAGTCAGCCGCACCCAATGCCAGTCCTGTCATTTCTGAATCTACGTCGTGCATCGCTGTAACAAAAATAACGGGGATGTCTTTCAACGTAGGTTGTGCCTTGATTCGGCTGCATGTTTCAAAGCCATCCATCTCAGGCATCATCACATCCAGCAAAATCAAGTTCGGCGGTGATTGTGATGCCAGCGTGAGTCCCATCGCGCCTGAACTGGCAATTTGCATGATGAACTCATCATCCAGGGCAGACCCCAGCGTCCATAAGTTGGCAGGAACATCGTCAATAGCTAGAATTTTGGGTTTTGCTTTCGTCATCACAGTGTGGTCCCAGTGTAGTGTGCAGCCAAGCGACTTAAACGCTGGAGCGTTTTATCAAATTGAAGGGTTCGCAATATGGCACCTATTTCATGAATCTCTGCCTCCACGTCAGTTCCTTTTGCCAAGGTCTGCAATGCCTTGAAGCGAGAGACAGCGCTAAACATATTCTGTGCCAACAGGGGCTTGAGTTCTTCAACCAGTGCCAAAAATTGACGACGATCGAATGGCTGGATGACCGCATCAGATGGCAAAGCGTTGACAACCTGAATGTTAGGAATGTTAGGTACCGGTAGCCACTTGGTTAAAGTCGATTTCAAAGCATCCAACATGATGGGCTTGGTCAGAAAGTCGTCCATACCCACAGAAATGCACTTCTGACGGTCTTCTTCGTATGCATCGGCTGTCAAGGCAATGATCGGCGTGGGTGGCAGTTTGTTGTCGATTTCCCACTGGCGTATCTTTGCGGTCGCACCATGGCCATCCAAGACGGGCATGTGCAAATCCATCAGGATAAGGTCTGGACAATCCCCTTGGGTGATGGCATCGAGTGCCTGCTGGCCGTCGTGGACTGACATCACACTGACACCGAGGTTTGTCAGTAAGGACTCGATCACCATGCGGTTGACAACGTTATCTTCGACTACCAACACGCGCCGCCCAGACAACAGGTTCGTATCTACAGGGGTGCTGGCTGGCACCAAACGTTCAGAATCAATGTGTTTGTCATTGTTTGCGACCCGTTTGGCTCGCAGAGAAAACCAAAATCTAGAGCTTTTGCCAGCCACGCTTTCGACACCAACGTCACCGCCCATCATTCTGGCCAGATGGCGCACAATGGACAAGCCCAGCCCTGAGCCGCCAAATTTACGCGTGATTGAATTATCGGTCTGCGAAAACGGCTTAAAGAGAAGATCAATTTTTTCAGGCGGTATGCCCATGCCTGTATCGCTCACCGAAAACTCAAGCATGGAAAACTCACCACTTTGTTCAATTTCCACACCTGCTATACGAACGCAACCCTCCTGGGTGAATTTGAGGGCATTGCCCACGATGTTTGAGAGCATCTGACGAATACGGTGCGCGTCGGACAGGTAGCGACAGTTGGGTAAGCCTCTCCACTGGTATTCGAGTTGCAGACCCTTGGCACGCGCCGCGCCAGCAAACAGCATTTGTATTTCACGAAGAAGTGAATCGGGTTCAAAGACGATGCTATCCAACTGAAATTTTCCGGCCTCGATTTTTGAGAGGTCAAGAATGTCGTTGAGTAGCGCTAACAATGTCTGGCCAGACGAGAAAATGGTTTTGGCATACTCATGACGATCGTTTTCTGTCAAGTTGGGCATCAACAAAAGTTGCGCCATGCCCAAAATGCCATTCATGGGGGTGCGAATCTCATGCGACATTGTGGCTAGGAACCGGCTTTTTGTCATGTTGGCAGCATCGGCCACTATTTTGGCATCTCTTAGCTCGGCCTCCGTGAGTTTCAAGGGCGATATATCCACGAAGGCCCAGATCGTTGCTTCATGCTCTGAGGGCAAACGCGCACCTGAAATGTCAAACCATTTCAAAGAACCATTCTTGTGACACCACTGACGTTGCTCGTGGAAAACCCGTCCAGCATTGATTTCACCGTAGGCATCCCGACAAAAGGCATCAAACGCCTCATCATCCTGATAGAACATTCTGGTTGACATGCCACGCATTTCATAAGTTTCATAACCGAGCATTTTTGCCGCAGCATTGTTCGCCCATCGCATCACATGTTGGAACATGATGCAAAAGCCTACCACTTCGCTTTGCAAAATGGCATCCTGATCTGCCAGTAATTTGGCCAATTTGGCATCTGCGTCCCGATGATCTGTCACGTCTTGAACAAAGCCAAAAATTTTGATGGGGATGTTCTGACTATCCCGTTCCAGCTTACCAATGGCGTGGACGATCCTGGTTGGCGACCCGTCGGCGGGCTGTATGGCGAATTCACCGTCATACTCATGGCTCTGGTTGAGTAAATCAGCCAAAATCTGGCGAACCGGATCATGTTCAGAAAGACCATCCAAAAAGTCGCCCAGAGGGTAATTGGCGATGTCGGCTGGAAACCCAAACTTGCCCGCCAAAGTTTGGCGAACCCGATCACGTTGTTCTGATGCACAATCCAAAAAGTCATCCAGAGGGTGATCTGTCACACCGATTGGAAAACCAAATATGCGCAGCATTTGGGTCGATGCCCGAACGGTGTCCGTGTTGATGTCATAAACACACGACCCAGTGCCACCGATCTGCTGCGATGTGGCCATCTGCAATTCACTGATCTGAATCGCTTTGTACTGTTCTTGGAGTAATTTTTTCGATTGAAGGCGCTCAGTAATGTCGCAATGGGAGTTGTATAGCACCAAATGACCATCCAGATTGATAGGGTGGCTTTTGATCTCGACATCGTAAATACTTCCATCCTTGCGACGGTGACGTGACTGGAACTGTGCGTCTGCCTGGCTCTGAAATTGCTGCTTGAAAGCATTCATGAGTTCATCGTGACTGTTGAATCCGCAATCCCAATGGGTTACATTCATTCCGATCATCTCGTCGTGCGAATAGCCAAGCATGGTGCAAAAGGAATCGCTGACTTCCACGACGTTGGCATTTATATCCATGATAGCGACGCCATCGCTGGCATGATGCAACAGCGCCTTGTTTTTTTCGCTTTCTTTGAACAGCCTACGCTCTACTTGTTTTCGGTCGGTGATGTCCGTGCCCGTGACACTGATGTAACACTGTGTCCCCATTTGCACAGGGTAGGTGTGGAACATCACGTCGATCTCGCCCTGGCGGGCCGTCGTCAGAACCATTTCAAATAGGGTGTGCTCTCCTGTATTGGCGGTTTTGATGCTGGCTTTTATACGAGATCGATCTGCGGCGTTTGACCACCAGGGGGTATCTGGAAAATACTGATTCGTGACTTCGTCACGACGGCAACCGATGGCGGCCAGTGCTCTGTCATTGACTTCGAGCAAACGACCATCACCATCGAGAATGCCAGCAAAAAAATTGGACTGCTCAAACAGGGCGCTGAACAGGGCTTGGCGGTATTCCAATTTTTTAGAAGCCACCTCTGCTAGCCGGTTGCTCTTGTGAAGACGAACAAGAGCCATGGCGAATGCCAGCACTACAAGGGCGAACAAGGGTCCAATCCACAGCACTAGACGTCGCCATGCTGCGAGATAGTGATCTTCAGACAAAGCAATCTGCACATAAAACGGAAAGCGATCATCCAACCTGGAAAAACTGCCGATGCGTCGCACACCATCGGTGCTTGCCGTGTATGCCAATGTGCCTTGTCTGGCGCCAGACACAAGGCGCATGCGAACAGGATTGCTTGCGGGAAGGGGTTGGTTAAAGTCTTTCGCGTTCAAGCGCGGGATGCGTGCGATCCACTTGAAGTTATCGCTGCGCAAAATCCCTATGGCGCCATTTGGGCCAACATCAATACTGCGAAACAGGTTTGAAATTGTGTCAATATGAAGAACAGCATTGGCAGTTCCCAGAAACCGCCCTGCATCATCACGGATGGAGCGCGCCTGGATCAAAGACAGTTTGCCAGTAGAGCGCGAGACGATCGGTTCTGAAAAGACAAGGCTGGTGTCAGGATGGTCACGCAGCGTCTGGAAATAGGGACGGTCGGCGATGCTGAACGGCTTCAATTTCGGTTCAGAAGCCATTTGTAACATGCCTGCGGCATCAAAGACATACAGTCCTGCCAGTTGGGGAAAGCTGGTCACCATCTCAATGAGGTACCGTGTCTTTGTGGCAGAAACAGTGGCCGAGCGGCTGTGAAAAGGCTCTGATGGCACGTCATGGGCAATAAATTTAAGCATCCCGTCAACACGTGACAATTCGCTGGACAACCTTGATTCAAGCACACCCACCAGGTTGCGCGTTTGGCTCTCGGCATCAACAATGGCACGCTGATAGCTGATTTGCAAAAAGTAGCCCATCACGATCAAAAGACTCATCAAGGCAGCCACGACCAAGGTGGTCGGTGTTACAACACGTGAAATTGCAGGGAACTTTGGGTGAATGGCTGTGTTCATCGGGTTCGATTCAAAATTGGCAGATTGACAACTTCAGACTGCCTGCTCCGCACCAGGCACAGATGGCAAAAATGACGAAATCGGGAAGGGTATTTTGTAGAAGCGCTATTGGGCATTCCACGCGGAATCAGATAGTCTGAATCTAAGATTGTCGCTGATGACTGGGTGCATTTCGAAATGATGTGGTGCAATACAAAAACCAAATCCCCCCTAACCCCCCTATTTCAAAGGGGGGAATGAGAACGGTTAGCCTATTTGGGCAAAGCGCTGTATTTATCCCCCCTTTGACAAAGGGGGGTTAGGGGGGATTTGGATGTTGCACCCAAGCAAAGCTACATCACTTTGAACCCCCCTGGTTCTTTCACGTTAACGTTAACCGGTGACTGTAAATCGGTTCACTCAAAAGTGTCCCTGCCACATACGCGGGCCACAATGCGCAAGTCAGGCCCCACCCTGTCGGTTTGCCTGAACGCCAGTGGCAATGCCTGCATCAGACTGTCAAGCGGCCCCAACTGAGCCATACCGCGGCCCTGGCCTATCAGTTTAGGGGCAAGATAGACCAAAAACTCATCTACCAAATTGTCACGAATCAACGCGCCATTGAGCTTTTCACCGGCCTCAATGTGCAGTTCATTGATTTCACGACGCGCCAAATCATGCAGCATGGCCACCAGATCCACTCGACCATTCGGCAAGGGCAGATCAATGACCTGCGCACCACGTTCTTCCAGTGCCGATTTTTTAAGGTCATTTTGCACCGCAGCGTAGAGGGTACAAGCGCGGCCAGCCATGAACAATGCAGCATCTGGCGGGGTTTCAAGTCGGCTATCGATCACCACCACGGCAGGTTGTCTGGGTGTTTCTACCTGTCGAACATCAAGCCTGGGGTTATCGGCCAGCACAGTGCCAATGCCTGTGAGCACAGCGCACGATCGTGCCCGCCAGGCGTGACCATCCGCACGTGCTTCAGGCGAAGTGATCCACTGGCTGATGCCATTGTCCAGCGCCGTTTTGCCATCCAGAGAGGCCGCCAGTTTCATGCGAACCCAGGGTTTATGCCGAATCATGCGGCTAAAAAAACCGATATTCAACTCACGTGTCGCAACGGCCAAAGGATCATCAGGGGGTAACACAATGACCTCTACACCGGCTGCCCGTAACCGCGCAACACCCCGCCCACTGACCAGCGGGTTGGGGTCTGTGTGGGTAGCAATCACACTGTGAATGCCTGCTGCCATCAGCGCATCGCAGCAGGGACCGGTGCGCCCCACGTGTGAACAGGGTTCAAGCGTCACATAAGCCGTAGCCCCCTTGACCGAGCATCCATTGTTCTGCGCATCTTGCAATGCCATGATCTCGGCGTGAGGGCCACCTGCACGCTGGGTGTGACCTTGGCCCAATACTTGCCCGCAAGCGTTGGTGATGATGCAACCCACGCGGGGATTGGGAGACGTGATCCAGAGGCTCTCTTGCGCAAGGTTCAGCGCTTGCTGGAGGTGGTGAAGGTGGTTCATCAGCAGCCACAAAAAAAACAGTGTTTTAGGCCTCTAACCCTTATGCAGTATGCGTTGTTAGCTATCTTATAAATAGCATTTTACATCAAGGATCAGACCAAATCTACTTTGGCTCGACATCTGAGTCTCGCACCACCAGCACAGGCAACTGAGTGTGCGACAACACCGATTGGGCAACACTGCCCAAAATCAGCTTTTTAAGACCGTGGCGGCCATGCGAACCCATCACAATCAAATCAGCCTGTAGGGATGTGGCAGCTTCAACAATGCCGCGCCAGACGGTGTGCGACTCCACCACCGATGAATCGACCATCACACCTGCTGCCTCAAAAGTGTCTTTGGCCACCTTGATCACCGCATCGGCTTCGGCTGTGGCTGCACCCAAATACTCGGCTTGACCATAAGCAAAGTCAGTCCCCACCCCAGTGAAAGGATAGGGGTCAATCACATAAATGACTGTGACCTTGCTATCGAACGCCTTAACCAAACCAATAGCCTTATCGACGGCAATTTTTGCAGTGACCGAGCCATCGACAGGCACAAGAATATGTTTGAACATGATCATCCTAGATTCCTCAGTTGAACGCGCCCGAGTGGGCTACTGGCGGCGCATCAGGGTAGGCGTGACGACGCTGCAGGCTACTGCCTGCAAGGAGGAACAACACCCCCAGACGAGTCGCTTGTAGCTCAATCGGGTGCGTAGCGCTCGCACCCAAAGAGTGAACTCCATCAAAGTAACAAATATCAATTTTCATAACGGTTTAGTGAAGACAATAAGCGGTCAACTGAGGAATCTCAGGATAATCCTCAACTCTCTTCAGGCACCATTTTGATGGCACCACACGGACACTCCGCCACGCAAATGCCACAGCCTTTACAGTAGTCGTAGTTAAATTCAAAACCCTTGCCCGGCCCCAGTTTGATGACAGCGTTGTCAGGGCAAACACCGTAGCAGTTGTCGCATTCAAAACAATTGCCGCATGACAGGCAGCGCCGCGCTTCAAACAAGGCATTGGTCTCGTCTAGTCCCCCTTGCACTTCTTCAAAGGTCGATTGGCGACGGATGATGTCAAGCATGGGGCGTACAGTTTTGGGCGCATCGCTGTAGTACCAGGTGTTGAGCTTGTCGTAGGTGGCAATTTCGCTCTTTTGCCTCGCAACATACGCCGTGCCTTTCAGCCAGGCGTTGATGTTGCGGGCTGCTTTTTTGCCGTGACCAATGGCCACGGTCACATTGCGCTCGGCGGGGACCATGTCGCCACCGGCAAAAATGCCGGCGTGACCGGTCATCATCTGGCTATCCACCTGCACCACGCCATCTTTGACCGCCAAGCCAGGCACATTTTCAATCAGGGACAAATCAACATCTTGCCCCAGCGCCAGCACCACAGAATCAGCTTCCAGGGTTTCAAACTCACCGGTAGGCTGTGGAAAACCTTTATCGTCCAGTGCCATTTTTTCAACGGTGATGGAAGATTCGCCCGCTTGCGTGATGGTCGATAGCCACTTGATGAGCACACCTTCTTGCAGGGCTTCTTCTACTTCAAAGTCATGCGCTGGCATTTTTTCGCGGTTGCGCCGATAGACAATGATGGACTCTGTAGCCCCCAGTCGTTTGGCCGTTCGTGCCATGTCAATGGCGGTATTGCCACCACCATACACGACCACACGACGACCCAGCAGAGGCTTGTCTTCACCTTCCATTGACCTGAGCACGGCCACGGCATCGAGCACTTTGGCAGAATCACCCGCAGGAATAAAGGCACGTTTGGCAATATGAGCACCTACAGCCAAAAACACGGCATCAAAATCGCCTTGCTGCTTGGCATTTAGCACATTGGCGACCTTGGTGTTGTAATGAATTTCTACCCCCAACTCTGCAATACGTTTGACTTCGGCATCCAGCACCACACGCGGCAGCCGGTACTGTGGAATGCCAAAACGCATCATGCCTCCAGGTAGCGGTCCAGCCTCAAATACCGACACCTGGTGTCCCATGCGCGCCAATTGATAAGCTGCTGACAATCCCGCCGGTCCCGCCCCCACAACCAGCACTTTTTTGCCGGTAGATTGTGACGGAGGCGCAAACTTCCAGCCCTGATCGATGGCTTGGTCGCCCAAAAAGCGTTCGACCGAATTGATGCCCACAGCAGAATCAAGCTGCCCACGATTGCATGCACTTTCGCAAGTGTGGTAGCACACTCGCCCCATGGTGGCAGGAAAAGGATTGTCCTCAACCAAAGTGCGCCAGGCTTGTTCGTAGTTGCCAGACTCTGCATGAAACAGCCAGGCCTGAATGTTTTCACCGGCAGGACACTGATGATTGCAGGGAGGAATGCGGCTTAAATAAACAGGGCGAGAGGTACGCCATGAACCCGTGTGATTAGCCAGAGAGCTACCGACATCCAAAGTGATGGCAAACGGTTTTTGCATTTATAAACTCCTTGTGAGATTGACCAAATCCTGAAAGATGGCACAACTGCTGACGAAGGTCAGAGTTGTTCACTATCTTTTCAGTAGCCAGTTCTGAATTCGATTAATTTTCCAAAAGACAAAAACGATCGATGTTGCGGTCAGCCCGTGCTTGCAAGCGTGCGATGGTGGCCACATCCGGACTTTTGCCAAACAGATGGGCAAAGCGTCTTTGGGGCTTGAGGTAATCCTCTACAGGAACCTGGCGACGGATTTTCGAGACACGAGAGACTTTGCCATTTTCTGCTTCAAAAACAGGAAAAATTCCGCTTTCAACAGCTAACCGTGCCAGTTTGATGGTGTCGTGCGACGCAGCGCCCCAACCCAGGGGACAGGGTACAAAAATATGAATATAGCGCGCGCCATGAATTGACATGGCTTTTTTGACCTTGAACTCAAGGTCACGCAAGTCAGCCACCGTAGCAGTAGCAACATAGGGAATTTCGTGGGCCATGGCAATCAGCGGCACGTTTTTGCCCGTACCAAATTCGTTGCCAGGATGCGGACCGACAGACATGGTCGTCGCAGTGCGCGCAGAAGGCGGTGTGGCACTGGAGCGCTGCACACCGGTGTTCATGTAAGCTTCGTTGTCGTAGCAAATGTAGAGCACATCATCGTTGCGCTCAAACATGCCTGAGAGGCAACCAAAACCAATGTCGGTCGTGCCTCCATCGCCACCTTGCGCGATCACGCGCACCTCTGGCCGCCCCTTGGCTTTCATGGCTGCCGCAATACCCGTGGCAACTGATGCTGTGTTGCCAAACAACGAGTGAATCCAGGGCATTTGCCAGGAAGTTTCAGGGTAAGGCGTGGAAAAAACTTCCAGACAGCCTGTGGCGTTGGCGGCGATCAACTGACCGTGGGTTGCAGCCATGGCAGCATCCATGGCATAGCGCGCCCCCAAGGCTTCGCCGCAACCTTGACAGGCGCGGTGACCCGAGTTAAGCGAGTTACTTCGCTGCACATCAGATTGAACACTGCGCCATTCAGGGGACAACAAACGGTTGCCGACCGTGAAAGTGCCAGTTTGATAAAACTTGATTGTTGATGATTCCATGGTTCACCTTTTTCTTGGTTGAGGTCACAACATGCTGGCATCACGCCGCATGGCGACTTGCAAAGTTTCAGGAGAGGTTCGAAGTGACCGTTCCCATATCGCGCAAAATGCCTTCGGCGATAGGGCCTGAGCGGCGCGTATGTTTTTCGCGCTCCAGCACACGATTGACCACATTCCAGTCCAAATCCAGGAAGGTGAGCAACTCTAACTTGTCAGCCATGGCATCTTGCAACAATTGATGAATGGATGCCTTGGTGATGGCACGCCCCCCTAAGCCGGCGACAACGGTCAGAACAGGTTGCGGGCGGTTACGTACTGCACTGCGGACATCGCGCGACACAATGCCACCAATGCCTACTGCAAAACATTTTTCAATCACCACAATGCGCGTGGCATGGGCCGTGGCATCCCGAATGGCTGAAATGGGGAAGGGGCGGTACGAAGTAATGCCCAGCACGCCCACTTTGGCGCCTTCTGAGCGCATGTCATCAACGGTGTCTTTGATCGTGCCCAGCACTGAACCCAAGGCAATCACAATGGTGTGTGCATCTTCGGTTTTGTAGGTTTTGATGAGGCCACCTGAATCGCGGCCAAATTCTTTTTTGAATTCTTCGGCAATGTGGGGAATGAGGTCTAGCGCCTGCATTTGCTTGACGTGTGCCAGATAACGCACTTCAGTAAAGGCTTCAGGCCCCACCATAGC
This sequence comes from uncultured beta proteobacterium, assembly GCA_903929815.1. Lineage (GTDB taxonomy): Bacteria > Pseudomonadota > Gammaproteobacteria > Burkholderiales > Burkholderiaceae_C > Rhodoferax. Next base: position 18,542 of record CAIYWD010000223.1, on the reverse strand, counting down.
GCCGATGGAGACGGGATCATTGGGATCTAGCACCTGGCGCGGTTCATACGGAGGCAAAAACCGATCGACCTGGGCTTGATCGGGCATATCGACTCGCTCGTATGCGTGCGTCAAAATAAAACCGTCCATGCAAACCATGACTGGCAAAGACAATTCTTCGGCAATCTTGAAGGATTGAATGTGCAAGTCAAGTGCTTCTTGATTGGTCTCGGCAAAAATTTGCAGCCAGCCTGCATCGCGCATGGACATGCTATCGGTGTGGTCATTCCAGATGTTGATGGGTGCGCCAATCGCGCGGTTGGCAACCGTCATCACAATGGGCAAGCCCAGACCTGATGCGTTATAGACGGCCTCTGCCATGAACAGCAGGCCCTGGCTCGCTGTGGCGGTGTAGGCGCGTGCCCCTGCAGCAGAGGCACCAATGGCCACACTTAACGCTGCAAATTCAGACTCGACATTGATAAATTCGCACGGGGTCAGCTTGCCGGATTTCACCAGTTCGCCCAAACCCTCGACGATGTGCGTTTGGGGGGAAATGGGGTAGGCGCATATCACCTCGGGGCGGCTAAGCGCCACCGCCTGCGCCACGGCATGAGAGCCTTCGCATTGTTCAAGCATGGTGAGTCTCCTGGGTTTGCTGAGTTTGCTGAGTTTGCTGAGTCTTGTGTTGCATCACGATATCAAAAGCCTCTTTGGCTGCTGCCTGATTGCCCTTTTGCACGACACCTGAAAATTTTCGCGCAATGGCTTGTTGTACTGCATCGAGCGATATCAGACCCCCCAACGCCGCAAAAGCACCCAGCAAAGGCATATTAGGTACCGGACGCCCCACATGCTTCATGGCCAAATCAGTCGCCGGCACCATCAATAAACGCTCTTGCTGAAAACCTTTAACAAATTCATCCAACCCCAAATCCTTGAAACTGTGAGTGGTGTTGATCAAAATATAGCCGTCCTTTTTCAGGCCACCAAACACATCTATCTGGTGCAACAAAGTAGAGTCTTGAATGATGATGGCATCGGGCTGCATGATGGGTTCTCGCAGACGAATCTCGTGATCGTCCATGCGGCAATAAGCTACCACGGGGGCACCTGTGCGTTCTGAACCAAAACTGGGAAACGCCTGCGCGTGGCGTCCCCCCAGAAATGCGGCGATGGACATCATCTCGGCGCCTGTGACCACGCCTTGACCGCCACGCCCATGAATACGTACCTGAAACATGAAGTAGTCCTCAAATCGATGGGTCTGGCATGCGGTGTGCAACAGACCGATTTTTAAAACATGCGATTAAAACATGCCAAGAGTCACCTCTTGGAAAAAATTGGGATGAATTTTTCCAAAAACAGGCCATTGCACCAAGAGGCTATCAGACTTGGAGTATGGACAACATGTCCCACTTTTGGCCGTCAGATTTGGGCGCTCAGCGTCGTTACAAATCGCCTATGGGGCTGTGCCATATCGCGCGATTTGTGCCTAGCATTGCATCTTTAACTCTGACGGCCAAATGCACAACTGCTTGTTGCCCCTATCCTTACAATCAGAAATAATGGACTGAAATTCTTGTCGCTTTGTCAGTACTGAAATCTATAACAGTAGTAGAGTTCAGTAATAGTGGATAGGAATTACAGGGAACATCATCGTACTTTTTATAAAAATCAACAGCTTATAAGTTTTTCTACTCAAATTTTACAGTTTTGCGACTGTAGCTCAGTGGATAGAGCATTGGCCTCCGAAGCCAAGGGTCGTGGGTTCGATCCCCGCCAGTCGCACCAAAAACCTAATAAATTTAATAGGTTAAAAAATCCCGATTAAAACAGTCGGGATTTTTTTTGGCAAATTCACTGTCCCCACTGCCCCCAATTTGTCCCCAGTTTTCAGTAGGTGTCAGCGTTTGCCTGTGTTACTGTCCCCAATTGCCGGCATGCTTTCATCGGCTTTTCTACTGGTAAACCCGCTGTTTTGCCATGCAATTGCTTACTTTTTAAGCAAAATAGTAGGTGGGTGTGATGTGCCCTTACTCGTCCATTCAGATTGACATGTGTGCATCAAGGCAGTTTGATCAGATCGTCAACCAGCGATTTGAATCTGATCAGCATGCGCTTGGGTAACTGCTAAAAAAAACAACGTAAAAAATTTCAAAACCGTCACGTTCTAACCAGTCCCATGTCAACCACACACAACTTGCGTTGTTTGTGTGCTTTATGCTGCGGTGTTTTTGCTAAAACATCTTCTGTTGATCCACGGTTTTCTCTTCGACTTTCGATTTTTTAAAAGTTGTCGATCCTTGGGACAAATCTGGGTACAGTGCCCTTTCTGTCCCTGCCAACAAGCCCTCGATTGTCAAAATTTGCAGCTTTGGAAACGACTTACCAGTTATCGGGCTTAAATAATAGCCTTCCTTGATCGCCTCCGTCTGCATGGGTTTTGTTGGTTGTGCAAGCGTGACAAACAAGCCGATTTCAGCTTTTTCACGTGCTACAACGTGTGCAAGATCGCGCACCATTGCGACGCTGATGTTATCGCCGCCTTTGACACTGACTACGATTTTCTTGTGCGTGGTACTGTCATCTTGAAAGTAGATCAGTCCATCAATTCCGCTGTCTGCGCCTTTCTTTTTACCCTGATATGGCTGTGCGTTCACTAGGCTACATGACCACCATTGAAATTGGTACTTGTCACGTGCCGCTAGGTCTGTAGCTCCGGCGTGATCTTTTGGTGTGCCAAAAACTTCAAATTCGATGCCTGCAAAACCATCTTTTAGGCGCTTTTCGATTAAGCTGATTGCAAGGTGGGTGATGTCGATACCGATCCAGTTGCGCCCTAGCTTTTGAGCCGCATGCACAGCGGTACCACATCCGCAAAACGGTTCTAAAACAACATCGTTTTCATTGCTGCTTGCAGTGATGATACGTTCCAACAAAGTTAAAGGCTTTTGTGTCGGATAGCCTAAAAATTCATCACTGCTACCATGCAAGTGCTCTATATCGTCCCAGTTATCGGTTGTCGGTTGTCCATACATACTGTCAAGATACCGTTTTTCTTGTGGTACTGTCCCTGGTTTGGACTGGTATATCAAACCATCGTCGAATGCTTTCTGCATGCGATCTTTAGTCCATCGCCACACGCGAGTTACACCTAAAAATTCATAAGTGAGATTTGGACGATTTTTATTTGGATTCGTGATGTCTCCAAGTCGATACTTGCGCCCGTCCTTATCTGTGTACTTATAAAAATTGTCTAAGTACGTCTGGTTGTATTTGCCGTAAACCTTAATAAATTTAGCCTTCTCAGTTTTGGTATATCTGAGAATGGTAACCGTTTAGACACCCTGACCACATTCCGTGATGTGTTGCTTGGGAGCGCGGGCGTCCCGCCCGCTGCGGGCAAGATGCCCGCGTTCCCAGCTTGGATGCCCATATCCGCGACGGATGGCTGTGATGGGGTCTAAACGGTTACTGAGAATGATGTCACGACAATTTGGAAAATTTATGGTACTGTGACTTTTAGGTTGGGACCGTAGCCATGAAATCTCATTTCTATAATTTTCTTTGCCAAAAACACCGTCTAGGATGATTTTCAAATAATGTGAAGCTGTTGGATCGCAATGCTAGTACAGACTGCCAGTTGGTTTTAACACACGATGTAACTCAAGCAAGCGATTTGCAAGCATTGTCGTGTACGCCATCAGATCGTTTTCACCGAGGAAGCGCCGAAGTGACTGCATAATTTCAGAAACATGCGTATTACTGCCTCTAACAATTTCGCCAAATTCACGCTCAGATTGCTCGCCCCAGTGCCACGAATCTCGAAAAGCTGTAATTTGGGCTTCGCTTGATTGCCCTTTAGGGCTACTAAACAAAATGTTGTAGTTGCGGTCGCTGTTGAAGGGCGGATCGAGATAGATCAGATCAACACTTTCGATTTTGATCGATTCGCGCAAGACGTCCAAGTTATCACCAAAGTACAAAGAATTTTTCATGTGCCAATTTTCGCTTTTCAGGGTAGTATTATTGTTACATACAAGATAAATATAATATCAAATCTCAGTAGAAAAAACTAGATAGTGCATATAGTAAACTCAATCTTAATCCCTTTTTTAATGCAGGGGTCGGCGAAAAGCTGAATTTCGACGGCGAAGAGCGCTATTGAAAGCTTCGCAGTGGTTGGCATGAATATATGTTGCCATAACGCCGCTCTCCATCTATTGACCATATCCTGAATACCCAAGTGCCAAGAATCGCTCTTCAGGATAAACCTTGCGCGTGTCTTGCCATATATGGGCTTCTGCCTTTAAGTTTCACACGCCATCGGCTTGCATCGCCCCCATCTTCCATGCTCGCCAAAGCATGATCGGCGCATCCATTAGCGTGAGCTTGGGGCGCTTGCGCCAAGTGGCAAACTCTTGGGCTTCGATTTTGTCCAGAATGCGCAAACCACCCTGCACCACCAGGCGCAACTCCCAGCCTGCACGCCCAGGTATGTGCAGTGAAAGTAGAGCGCCTTTTAGCATCGTAGCCCTTGCGCTGTCTGTATAAATAGCTATCAATTTCGCAGCATTTTGAGAAGTGCTGTGGGGCAAAAAATCAGCATCAGTCACTTGGAAACGTGTCATAGCCTCTGTGCTGATGTAGTAGCGGCCACGTGCCATATCCACACTGACATCTTGCCAGAAGTTGATGAGTTGCAAGGCGGTACAAACGTGATCGCTTTGCGTCAGGGAATCTTCATCCTGAATGCCATACAAGTGCAGCAGCAGCCGCCCAACGGGGTTGGCGGAACGCTTGCAGTAGTCCATTAATTCTGCGTCTGTTGCGTAGCGGCGCTGCATGGCCGTGAAACGGATGTCTTGTTCAAAAGCATCCAGCAAATCAAAGAGCGGCTTTTGGGGCAAGTGGTGTGTGACGACTGCCTGGTGCAAAGCATCAAACACCTGTTGCCAGCGGCCACTGCCTTGTTCACCGTGAATGGCTGCGGCCAAGTCGCTGTGATAGGTATGCAAATGACTCATTCGCAGGGCGCTATCCATATAGCCTTCATCAGCCAGATCGTCAGCCGTGCGGGCAAAGTGATAAATGGCGGTGATGGCAGAGCGCATGTGGGGGGGGCACAACCAGGATGCCACCGGAAAATTCTCATAGTGTGCAGGTTTTTTCATAACGGGTATCAGTAAGGTCTGACTGTGATCACGCTAAACACTGCATCCCAATTGATTAATGTGGTAAATTTTCGGTTGTGCGGGTATGCACCATATTCTTAACCCATCTTTAACATATGGCAAAAAATAGTAATAAAAATCAATGCATTATAGAGATACTGTTTTTTTGTTGTGCAAAATTCGTTTGCAATATGTTGATTTTAAATAATGTTTTTGAGGGTGTTAAACCCAGGTTAATGCAGTCCAAGAATGGTGGTCAAGTTGCAAATGTTGAAGTTTGTTGCGTTCCAGAAATATTGCATTCACTGCCATGTCCGTTTTGTCACACCAAAACAGCACCAAAGGCTTGGATGGTTTCTTGACTGTCTCGTCCAGATATGGCTTTGCCGGTGGCGGTCTCGATTAACTTGAGCAATTCCGAGGCGCGACTGGCAATGAACAAATCAAAGGCATCGTTACGCAGGTCACCCACCGGGATAGCGTGCGACTGTAGGAATTGGTCAAGAGTGTCGGTAGAAACTTTTGTGTCCCTTTCGATTCGGCTCAGGTACACACTCGGTGCTTTGCCGCCGATGTATCGGTTGGTGCTTGCAGCCAGAGGGGCCTTGTTCACCACACTGTTCCATTTGTCACGCAAGATGTTTTGCCTTTCGCACCAAGTACGTGGGAAAACATGGTGAATGTCAATGGCATTATTGAAATAACTATTCAGGTCGACGGGGGTTCCCGTGATGAAATCTCGGCTACCATTTTTCATCAGCAGAGCGGCAATGCCTTTGTAGGCGGCGGCCAAGCGAGACTGTAGCGACAAAAGGCGCGTTGGCGCGAAACTGGCATCACGGACTGTTCGAGGTTCATTACCGCCGTTGATCCAGGCGATGACATCAGGCAGATCAAGACTAAAGCGGGTTTCGCTGGCCCCGCCGTATAGCTCACCAAAAACACCACACCAGAACCACTTTAAGAGCTTTTGTTTGATACCGTGCTGGGTCACTTTGTCTGACAATTGAGCGCAGATTGCAGAAAGAGGTATGAGTTGGGTAGCGTATGGCAAGCTGCGAACATCAAAGATTTTTTCTTCTGCCAATAACTCAGCAGCTCTTTTGAAACCATCCTCAAGCCGACCCTCAATGTTGTTGAAGGTGGCAAGCTCCAAACGAAGAACATCAGCTCGCTTGCATGATACTGGTGTGCCGTTCAACAGGTGCTTTTCATAGGTTGACAATAACGTTGCGGCTGTCAGAAAGCTGGTACCGTCAACTGCTTCAAGGATAGTGTGTCTTTCAGTCAGGCGGGCAAAACGGGCAGCCCAGTTCTCACGCAACTGGAAGTCGCCCAATTCTGCTGCAAAAGTGGCGGTCATCAGTTCGAACACGGTTAATGTGACGCCACCCGTGTTGACTTTTTCAAAGACTTGGCAAACTGCCTCACGAGGTGTGTCTTGGGATAGCTCAATGGCCGGTACTTTGAACTGTTGGAATCTCAGCCAGATTTCATTGCGAAAACGCTGCATAAACTGCGTGGCGCTTGGTTCGTAGGCATAGTGGGTCAAAAAACCAGTTTCCCATTCCATGCAGGGCGCAGTATCGAACATCAGTGAGATTGGAAACATGCGATTCGCATACTGAAACTCATGACTGCTGAGGTCGAGGTCAATACTGCGACCAAAATCCGATGTGATCCGAAGATTTTCAGATACCGAGACAACCGCTTCTTCCCGGTCGGCTGTGGGATCGAGACACTTGGCCATGTCCAAAAAGTAAACACGCAAAATGTCCATGCCCTTTTCGGTCTTGGTTTTGACCGGAATGCCACTTCTCAGCGCCAAATACATGGATGTGAGGCGCTGTTGGCCATCCAGTACCAGTGTTCTGGGTACCGGCGCAGGATTGATGTTCACGCCCTCAAACAAGCGGGGCTTGAAAGGAACGCCACCCGCTTCAAGAAACATAACAGCCCCAATGGGGTAAGACAATGAAAGACTGGCAATGAGAGACTTGATGTGCATGTCGTCCCAAACCCAGCCACGCTGGAAATCGGGCAGTTGGGTTTCACCCCTGGCGATGGAATCCAATACTTCTTTTAATGCTGGTTCAGCGGTACGAAAGCTCATGTCAAGTCCCATTTAAAATAACGGCATGTTTACAGGCATTATCACCGGCACCGGGCGCATTGTCGCCACCATCCCACTGGGCAACTCTGATGCGCATGGTGTTCGCATCACCATCGATTGCCCACTCCATTATCTTGACAACTTGTCGCCCGGGGACAGCATTGCCCTCAACGGCGCGTGCATGACCGTCGCCCAAATAGACATAAAACAGCAGCAGTTCATCGTTGATGTTTCAGCAGAATCTTTAAGCAAAACCACAGGACTGAATCAAAGGGGCAACGTCAATCTTGAAAAGGCTTTGCGTGTACAAGATAGTCTAAGTGGTCATATCGTGTCAGGGCATGTGGACGGCGTAGGCAGCGTCACACACTTTGCACCGGTGGGCGAAAGCTGGCAACTGCGCATCATCGCGCCCCTGTCGTTGGCAAAGTATTTGGCTTTCAAGGGGTCGATTGCCGTCCATGGGGTGAGCCTGACGGTCAACGAGGTGCAAGACCAGCCCGAAGGTTGTGAGATCAGCATCAACCTGATTCCCCACACCCTGGACCACACCACCTTGGGCTACTTGAAAGTGGGGAGTGCCGTCAATCTTGAAGTTGATTTGATTGCCCGCTATTGCGAGCGTATGTTGAACTACCCAGCTTGTGCTGCCACCACGCAGGGATACCATTCAATATGACCCATGCGAAGCCTGCACAAAAATAGATCGCATCGCTAGAATGATGTCTCATCCAAGGTTTTTTTGTCCATGAATATTTTTTACCGCCCCCAGTACAAATCTGACATCACGCTCTTTATCGAGCAGCTCAAAGCCCGCAAGCCCTTGCTGGAAGAAGGGCAGCATCGCGGCATGAAGTTATTGTGGGACAAAACGGTAGATATTGAAGCCTGGAAAGGCTACCGCCAAGCGCAGATCCCGCAAAATAGAAGGATATCCTGACGTGGATCAGACTGATCTGGGTGCAATCCAAAGTTTTGGACCCAGTCAGGCCGCTGCTGCGAGTGCATTTCAAACTGCGCGAACTTGAGTGAGTTTTTTATATAACAAATCGGCCTATAGCGCACGTCCAGCTTGAATAGATAGCTATTTCTTTGATAGCAAAATAGACGAATCAATTCGTCTCACGGTCATGGCATTTGGTCCACTCCAAACCATGAAAAACACCCTGGAGCACAGGCATCTTGCCTGTTTTTGGCACAGCCAATCCAATGCGTGCAAGATGCCCGCGCTCTCGGAGTGGCGTTATGATTTTTGTGGTATTTCACATTAATTCATCCCAAATGATGAAAAATGCCCCATAGTGAAGAGTGGTATTTGCTGCCAACTTTCCACTTCCCATTGATATTTTTGAGTTCTTTCACGTTGAAAATAGGGGTGTCTGCGTTTTCATCATGTCAACCCCCATGAGCATATTGATACACTACAGGTAGAGTAAAGCTAGATAAAAACTCTATATCTAGTTTTATCTTGGCAATTTGGCATTGAAATAGTGAAGTAAATCATCACACTTTCATGCCCGCTACTCTGCTATTTCCTCACTTTTTTCAAGGGACAATCATGTTAGAACTAACCACTGAAACAGTCACAAATTCCACCACGACCACAACGTTACTTGCTCCCCAACCCATCAGCGAAGAGGTCTTGCGTGAAAAATACAGCAAAGGCACTGAGCAAAGCATTGCTGATGTTAATCAGCGTGTGGCACATGCCTTGGCCAGCATCGAAAAACCCGATCAGCAACAAGATTGGGAAGCCAGATTTTTGGCAGCTTTGCAAGCCGGCTTTTTGCCAGCAGGTCGCATTCAGTCTGCTGCAGGCACGCAACTGTCTGCCACGCTCATCAACTGTTTTGTGCAGCCCGTGGGTGATTCCATTTCTCATCTGGAAGACGGCCACCCAGGCATTTATACCGCCCTGACTGAAGCGGCTGAGACCATGCGCCGTGGAGGTGGCGTGGGTTACGACTTTTCACGCATTCGTCCGCGCGGTGGCTGGGTGGGCAGCACGCAAAGCAGTGCATCAGGGCCTGTGAGTTACATGCGCGTGTTTGACCGATCGTGTGAAACGGTAGAGTCTGCCGGTGCCCGGCGTGGTGCGCAAATGGGTGTGTTGCGATGCGATCACCCTGATATTGAAGAATTTATCCACGCCAAAGACAAGGGCGATCTGAAAAATTTCAATATTTCAGTGGGCGTGACCGATGACTTCATGAAGGCGGTTCAGTCCGACAGTGACTTTGCCCTAGTGCATCACGCTGAACCTGGTAAAGACAAAAAAGAGGCGGGCGCTTATCAGGATAAGGTGAGCGGCGCATGGGTCTATCAAAAACTCAAAGCACGCATGCTTTGGAATCAAATCATGAAATCCACCTACGACCACGCCGAGCCAGGCGTATTGTTTCTGGATCAAATCAACCGTGACAATAATTTATCGTACTGCGAAACCATTGCCAGCACCAACCCCTGTGTGACGGCTGACACTTGGGTGACGACGAGCGATGGTATCCGTCAGGTGAGCGAGTTGACGCAGTGGAAATTTTCTGCTGTGGTAGATGGTCTTGCTTACCCTGTTGTGTCACATGGCTTTTTTGCAACAGGGCGCAAACCGGTGCTGCAACTTCGCACCTGTCAGGGTTACTCGCTCAAACTCACTTCAGATCATTTGGTTCGTACCGTGCGTCAGACCTCGTCTGAAGGGATGCAATACGACTGGGTGCAAGCAGGTGTGCTACAGCCTGGTGACGAAATCGTTTTGCACAACCACCGCAGTTTGCCCAAGTGGAATGGCCCCTGGACACAAGAAGAAGGTTCTCTGATAGGAATGTTGCTGGGCAAGGGTAGCTGCATCGACATTCCCATGGATTTCATGGAGCTGGCCAGTCGCATGGGCATCAAATTTCCTCAGATGACCATCACGCCACAAATGGAACATGGATCATCTATGTATTACCAAGGGCTGCTGCGCGGTTTGTTCAACGCCATGGGGGAGATTCAAGAAGACCCCGTGGCAAGTTTGCAACTGGAGTTTGCCGATGTAACGGTGCTCATGGCCATTCAACGCATGTTGCTGCGCTTGGGCATGGTATCGGCCATAGACCACCAAGAAGCATATACCCCCGTTCTGACCCTTCGTGACGACAATATCATTCGTTTTTCGCAAACGATAGGCTTTAGCCATCCCGAAAAATCCGCACGTTTTGAGGCTTTTTTGACAACATGCCAAAGCGGACTGGCTCTTGAGCGTTTTACAGCAACGGTAGCCTCTTTGACAAACGCAGGCGAAGAAGATGTGTTTGATGTGAGCGTGCAAGATGTCCACGCTTTTGATGCCAACGGCCTGTTTGTGCATAACTGTGCCGAGCAACCCCTGCCCCCTTATGGCTGCTGCTGCTTAGGCTCTATTGACCTCACGCGCTTTGTAACGGACCCTTTCACTGAGTCCCCACGCTTTGACGAAACGGCGTTTGCCGACGTTGCGCGAGTGGCTGTTCGTATGCTGGACAACGTGCTCGATGTCACCGTCTGGCCACTGCCACAACAGCAACATGAAGCCAACAGCAAACGTCGCATTGGTCTGGGCTTTACAGGGCTGGGCGATGCGCTGGTCATGCTTAATTTGCGGTATGACACACAGGCAGCAAGAGACATGGCGCAGCATATTTCCAAACTGATGCGCGACACTGCCTACAGTGCATCAATGGATTTGGCACAAGAGCGGGGTTCTTTTGAGTTGTTCAATGCCGACCTGTACTTGAGTGGCCCAAGCTTTGCTTCCCGTCTGCCCATAAAATTGAAAGACCGCATTCGTAAACATGGCTTGCGTAACTCTCACCTGCTGTCCATTGCCCCCACAGGCACCATTAGCCTGGCTTTTGCCGATAACGCCAGCAACGGGATTGAACCCGCTTTCAGTTGGACTTACACCCGCAAAAAACGCATGGCCGATGGCAGCTTCAAGGAATACGCAGTTGAAGACCACGCTTGGCGCTTGTATCGCCACCTCAAAGGCGCAGATGCTCCACTCACCTCCGCTTTTGTAACCGCTCTTGAAATGAGCGCCCAGTCGCACGAAGAAATGGTCGCCGCCGTAGCCCCTTTTATTGACACTGCCATTTCCAAAACCGTGAACGTGCCTGCGGATTACCCGTATGAAGAATTTCAGGATTTGTACACCCAGGCCTGGACATCCGGCTTAAAGGGCTTGGCCACCTACCGTCCGAACAGTGTTTTGGGGTCTGTGCTGAGCGTATCGCCTGCCCCCAGCGCAGCCAAGCCGCTGCAAATTGACAGTGCCAACCACCGCCTGTCGCTTGACAGACTCCCCGCACCCGTGTTGCAGTCATTGCGTTGGCCAGGTCGCCCAGAACTGCCTGGTGGCAACCCCGCATGGACATTCATGGTGCATCACCCCTTTGGCGACTTTGCCTTGTTTATTGGCGAGATTTCGTTAGAAGAAGGCGGCGCACTCCAACCCTTTGAAGTCTGGGTCAATGGGTCTGAGCAACCGCGTGGACTGGGCGCTTTGGCCAAAACGCTGTCGATGGACTTGCGCGCCAATGACCCCGCCTGGCTGCAACTCAAACTTGATGCCTTAACCACGGTGAGTGAAGAACATGCTTTTGAGATGCCTTTTCCGCCGCATGGTGAAAAGCGACTTTTCCCCGGCGTGGTAGCCGCCACGGCTGCGGTCATTCGCTGGCGTTGTGAACAATTGGCAGCCAACAACAAACTGCGTTCATCAGATACCAAACCCGCCAGTACACCGGTGATCGATGCCATGTTCAGCCAGGGCGAACCACAAACCGGCACGTCTGGCACTTTAGCCTGGGCAGTCGATGTGAACAACCCTGCTACGGGTGAGGCTTTCACAGTCACGCTCAAGGAAGTCAATTTGCCCAACACAGATGGCAGCGTCATCACCCGCCCCTGTGCAGTGGGTTTTAGTGGCAATTACCCCAGAGCCATGGACGGATTGGCGCGATTGTTGTCACTAGACATGCGGGTGATAGACCCCGCCTGGATTGGCATGAAACTGCGCAAGTTGCTGAACTATGCCGAGCCTTTGGGTCACTTCATGGCCTTTGTGCCGGGACTGCCCCACCATGAACGTCGTCAGCAAACCTGGCCTTCAACCGTGGCCTACATTGCCCGACTCATCATTCACCGCTACGCCATGCTGGGCATTTTGAACCAGCAGGGTTATCCGCTGCGCGACATGGGTGTGCTGGATACCCCCGAAGAACGTGAAGTCAGCCGCACCATGGCCGGCAAACCCTGCCCTGAATGTGGTAACGCCACAGTCATTCACAAAGATGGCTGCGACTTTTGCACCGCCTGTGGCTACGTGGGGCAATGCGGCTGAGGTATTGATCTCTTAGGATATGGTCAACAATAAGTTGTGCATTTGGCCGTCAGAGTTAAAGATGCAATGCTAGGCGCAAATCGTGCGGTGTGGCCCAGCCACATCAGCGATTTGTAACGACGCAGCGCGCTCAAATCTGACGAGCCAAATGCACAACTTATTATGGTCCATAGCCAGAGTGGGCTGCTGGCGGCGCGTTTGGATAGGCGCGACGACGCGGAAGGTTGCTGCCTTCAAGGAGGAGCAACACCCCAGACGTGTCGCCAGCAGTTCAATCGGGTGCGTAGCGCTCTCACCCAAAGGGTACACTACATCAAAGTGAAAAATGTCAATTTTCATAAGGGTTTAGTGAAGATGACAAGCGGTCAACTGAGGAATTTAGGATGATGCCATCCATGACAATATGACCTGCCTCAATGGTGATGCAGCGCTGACAGCGTGATGCAAGACCGGTGTCATGCGTGACCAACACCAATGTTGTTCCCCATTCACGGTTCAATTCCAGCATCAGTGCCATCACGCTCTGGCCTGTGGCAAAGTCTAAACTGCCTGTGGGTTCATCGGCTAGCAACACTGCTGGCCGCACTACAAAGGCGCGCGCCAGCGCCACCCGCTGCTGCTCGCCGCCAGACAGCGTTTTGGGGTAATGCTTCAGACGATCTGACAATCCAACACGTTTGAGCATGGCAGTCGCAGTCAAACGTGCATCGCGCTGATGGGCCAATTCGAGGGGCAGCATGACGTTTTCAAGTGCTGTTAAATGGCGCAACAACTGAAAGCTCTGAAATACAAAACCCATTTTGTGTGCCCGCACGGCTGCTCGTGCATCTTCGTTCATGGCAAATATATCTTGATCTGCGATGCGAACCGTGCCACGGCTGGGCGTGTCAAGACCAGCGATGATGGACAGCAGTGTGCTTTTGCCTGAACCCGATGCACCGACAATGGCAACGGTTTCTTGCTGGCGCATACGGCACTCAATATCGCGCAAAATATCAAGTGTGCCAGTAGAGTCGGTGATGGACTTGAAAACATGCTCCACCGAAATAATGTAGTCTGACATGAATATATTTTTGAAAAAGTTAAATCGTCGTCACTGTATCGCGTTCGCGGTCATGCCGATTGTGATAATTGTTGGCATGGTCATGGCCATGGCTCAAACCGTGGCTGCAAAACGAACCCTTTTGGTGGTGGGTGATTCGCTCAGCGCTGAGTATGGCCTTCCACGCGGCACAGGCTGGGTGGCGCTGCTTGAGAAAAAACTCAGTGCTGAAAAAATGTCGGTCACCGTGATCAATGCCAGTATCAGCGGCGACACAACAATCGGCGGCCGCACGCGTCTGCCTGCACTGCTTCAAAAGCATCGCCCCCATCTGGTCATCATTGAACTGGGTACCAATGATGCACTGCGGGGGCTGCCATTGGCCATGACACAAGACAATCTGACAGCCATGACGCAAGCTGCCAAAAAAACCGGTGCCAAAGTGATTTTGCTGGGTATGCAGGTGCCACCCAACTTTGGGCACGATTACAACCAACGTTTTACCAACATGTTTGTAGATGTCAGCCAATCGTGCCAAGTGCGCCTGGTACCGTTTTTTCTTCATGGAATAGCCGACGTGCCAGACAGCCTACGCTGGTTTCAATCGGATCGCATTCACCCCACGCAGGCAGCACAACCCAAAATGTTGGACAACGTATGGCCTGACCTTCAAAGAGAGTGGCGATGAGTGTCATCTCTGTCGTAGCCGCTGATGCCATGACACGTCTGGCTGAATTTGATACCGTCATTGATGCCCGCAGCGAAGATGAATTTGCCCACGACCACTTACCCCATGCGGTGAACTGGCCAACGCTCAACAACGACGAACGCCAAGACATTGGCACACTCTACAAGCAAGTGAATTCTTTTGCAGCGCGTAAACGCGGTGCTGCGCTGGCTGCGCGTCGTATTGCCGGTCACATTGATCGTGAGGTCATGGACAAGCCTAAGCACTGGAAGCCGCTCATTTATTGCTGGCGTGGCGGTCAGCGTAGTGGTGCTTTGGCGTTGATTTTGGGCCAGATTGGCTTTCAGGTCACACTGATTGAAGGTGGCTACAAAGCGTTTCGCGCGGCCATGGTGCAAGACATTGCGCGATGGGTGTCGTCACTGCATTTTCAGGTGGTGTGTGGCCCGACAGGTTCAGGCAAAACCCGCTTGCTGCAAGCACTGGCAGCTCAAGGGGCACAGGTGTTGGATATGGAAAATCTGGCTGGGCATCGCAGCTCGGTGTTGGGAGCTATTCCCGGCTTAAAGCAGCCCAGTCAAAAACGATTTGACACTCTAATTTGGGATGCATTGCGCAGCTTTAGCCAAGATCAGCCAGTGTTTGTGGAGGGCGAAAGCAAAAAAATTGGCAACGTGTCAGTCCCGTGTGCATTGATAGATGCCATGCGCATGAGCGCGTGTCTGAATGTGCATTTGCCTGATGACGAACGTGTGGCATTGCTCATGGAAGATTACGACACCTGGGTGCGCCATGGGGATGATTTTTGTAACCGTCTGGCTTCATTGACGGCGCTTAAAGGCCGGTGCGTGGTGGAGAACTGGCAGGCACAAGCGCGATCAGGCCAATGGGAAACCGTTGTGCAAAACCTGCTGACCCACCATTATGATCCGGCCTATTGGCAGTCCATTCATCGCAATTTTGTTCAGTTCAAAAATGCAAAAACAATAGCGCCGAATGACCGCTCCATGCGGGCTATGGCTGATTTGGCACATCAACTGTTGATGTCTGCACCAGATGCATGGCATATACCTCAAACGGTTGGGGCAGTACCCTCTGTTACAGCACCTGGCTGATCACTGTCACCAACCCCAGCCCCAACACCATACCCATCGCCCGTTTTGCGCTGGGATTTTTCCTTGAGTTTTTCCTCTTTTTTCTTCTTTTTGGCCAGTTCTTTCTGACGCTTTTCGTAGCTGTAATTAGGTGTTGCCAAGGGATTCTTTCAAGTAAAGGGGTAGATTTTACGCGCTGGATGTGGGTGTTCAACCAAGACTTGCAGTGACAATGCACCCCCGCGTTGTCAATATTTCAGGATCATCATCATGTTTGCTCGTTTGTTACGCCGCATTTATTTGTTTCAAGTCATCACCGGAGCGCTTTTGGGTGTCTTTGTGGCAGCACAAAGGGCACAGGGTTATGCGATGGCATGGATGCTGGCGCTTGCCGTGTTGTTGCCGCTCTTGCTGCATGGTGTGGTGATTGGCGTGAGCATGGTGATGTCTAGACCGCAGCAAGCAAGCCTCATGTGGTGGCGCGCTTTTGGCGGTGAACTGCTTGCGTCACTTCAAATTTACTGGTTTCAATTGCCTTGGTGCTTTCGTCCACCGCAAGTACTTCTTGCAGACCCCATCCTTTTACAAACGCCCGTCTTGCTGGTGCATGGTTACATGTCCAACCACCGTATGTGGGACAAAATGAGTCGAGCGTTGCGCCATGCGGGTCACTCTGTACACGCTGTTGATCTAGAACCCATCTTCACATCGATCGATGACTATGCTGCCCACATTGAGCAGGCAGTCATCGCTTTGCAAAGCCAAACGGGTGCGTCCAAAGTAGCACTGGTCGGCCACAGCATGGGCGGCCTGGTCATTCGTGCCTGGATGCGTATCTACGGTCATTCACGCATCAGCCAGGTCATCACTTTGGGCACACCCCACCAAGGCATACCCATCGCCCGCGTGACACCCACAACCAATGCAATGCAAATGAAGTGGCACAGTGACTGGCTGCAAGCTTTGCAAGCCAGTGAAACTCATGCCACGTGGGGCTTGATGCAGATTGCACTCTCGCAAGACGACAATGTGGTTTATCCACAGCGTGAGCAGTTTGTGGGTGATGCATCCGTCACTGAATTTCAGGGAATAGGGCATATTGAACTGTGTGTTAACCGCACAGTGATTGCCTGGGTGTTGAAGCAACTCCAGACACACTGATGCTGTGCGTTCACCAAGGCATTCAATTGATGTTTGATATGCCATTTTGCAATTAAATGTTTGATAGATATGATTAAATAAATATGAAATTTATAGTAAGAGACGTGCCGCCGCGCATGGTTTGGGAATTGGAACAGTCCGGTCTGCATCCTTTGCTGGCGCAACTTTACGCATCCCGAGGCATTCAACAGTTGCAAGAGATGGATACCGCCCTCTCGCGTCTGATTTTGCCTTCAACCATGAAAGGCGCAGCCGAGGCTGCCCAATTGCTGGCTGATGCCATAGCCACCGATCAAAAAATCTGCATCGTGGCCGACTACGACTGCGATGGTGCCACGGCATGTGCTGTGGGTGTGCGTGGCTTGCGTTTGCTCGGTGCTCGGCATGTCGATTACATCGTGCCAGACAGGGTACAAGACGGCTATGGTTTGACCCCCCCGATTTCTGCGCGTGTCAAAGCGTCTGGTGCTGATGTGCTGGTGACTGTTGACAACGGCATTGCCAGTTTTGACGGTGTGGCAGCAGCGCGTGCATTGGGACTGAAAGTGCTGGTGACAGACCACCACCTGTGTGCTTGCATTGATGATCAAGTCGCCTTGCCCAAGGCTAATGTGATTGTGAATCCCAACCAGCCGGGCTGTCCTTTTGCCAGCAAATCCATTGCAGGTGTGGGTGTGATGTTTTATGTGCTTCTGGCGCTGCGTGCCGAGTTACGCACACGCCATATTTTTAATCAGACCGATGAGCTACGGCAAGATACATCTGTGTGTCAGCCCAAGCTAGACACCTTATTGCCTCTGGTCGCACTGGGTACAGTGGCCGACATGGTGCGCCTGGATGCCAATAACCGCCGTCTGGTGGCGCAAGGTTTGAAACGGGTCAGATCGCTGGTCATGCCTGTAGGTCTTGCTGCATTGTTTGTCGCGTCGGCGCGTGATGCCAAAATGGCCACCACCTTTGATTTTGGCTTTGCGATAGGCCCGCGCATCAATGCTGCAGGTCGTCTGTCAGACATGACGATTGGTATTGAATGTTTGCTCACAGACGATGCCACGCGGGCACTGGAACTGGCCCAGGAGCTAGACAGCATGAACCGGGAACGCCGCTCCATTGAAGGCCAAATGCGTACACAAGCGCTGGTCGTAGCGGAGGCCCTGTTTGCCAATACGGATGCGCCACCGCCTGCCATTTGCGTGTTTGATCCCAATTTTCACGAAGGCGTGGTCGGTATTGTGGCCTCACGTCTCAAAGACAAACTGCACCGTCCTACCTTTGTATTTGCCAGCAGCGGTGCTACAGGTCACGCAGATGAATTGAAAGGCTCAGGCCGATCGATTGCAGGCTTTCACCTGCGAGACGCACTTGACCTAGTAGCCAAACGTTACCCTGGTGTACTCTTACGCTTTGGGGGTCATGCCATGGCAGCAGGCTGCACAGTCGCTAAAGACCAGTTCAAGACTTTTGAACAAGGTTTGATTGAAGTGGCCAAAGAGTGGCTGAATGCTGCCACCCTGAAGCGCTGTACGGAGACCGATGGTCCCCTGAAACCCGAATATCGCCGTGTTGATCTGGTGGACGCGCTGCACAAGGCAGTGTGGGGACAGGGCTTTGAAGCTCCTACTTTTAGTGAAGAATTGGAGGTGGTATCGCAAAAATTGGTGGCTGAAAAACACATGTCGCTCAAGCTCAAACATCAAGGAGAGTCTGTGGATGGCATCTGGTTTGGTCACACGCAAAGTTTGCCCGCCCGTGTCAAACTGGCATTTCGATTAGACGCGCAAGCCTGGCGTGGCGAGCGCAAAGTACGATTTTTGGTGGAAGCGGCCGAAGGCGAGTAGTGGCTATCTGAAAGGACACCACATCTTCCCACTTCCCACTTCCCACTTCCCACTTCCCACTTCCCACTTCCCACTTCCCACTTCCCAC